>NZ_JBIKPH010000135.1:0-6578 GCF_044357595.1 Sphingorhabdus sp.
CAAAAAGTATTGGGGCATGAAGCGTGTGAGGACGAAAGCCCCACCGTGCTTGATACCTATGCCAATACCTCAAGTGCCGGGTCAATCATTGCGTTTCACAAGCATAATGAAGACCTTACTGCAGGGGATGTTGGCTTAATATGCTCGTTCGGCGCGGGATATTCTGCGGGCTCGGTATTTGTGCGGAAAGTGGCTTAATCCATTGGGCTGCGGGTTTACGAGGTAAACCCGCTCGCCAGTTGACGTCAGTTACTAATTCTTTGCCCAAGCCGGTCTGTAATGGGTTGTTCAAGTCTATTTTTCTTGCCCTACAAGTGCGCTGGCAGGGGCTTTGTGCTATTTAGTCGAGTATCATGGCCAGCAAGATATAAATCAAAATCGGCGAGCCAATACCAATAACCGTCGCAACGGCGAATATCAGGCGTATTATCATTGCATCAATGCCTGTCCAGTTGGCAAGTCCTGCACATACGCCAAGAATTTTCTTGTTGGTTTTATCAAGTGTCAGTCGTGACATAAAATTTCTCCCTAAGTTTCAAGCGCGGAACGTTAAGCAATGATCGCTGCATCAGGCACAACAGCGGGTGCGACGCTCATGCCGATGGTGATGAAAGCGCAGATTATGGCTGCAAAAGCAGATAGAATTTGGGTGCGTGCATATTGGGTCATGTTGAATTCCTTTTCGGGTTACCGGACCACTCCGGCTATGCGAGGTACTATGCACGGACCGTGCCAAAATGGACGTAACCCTTAAATACCGTATGTTATGGTATTTTTGGGTGCCAATAAGCATTGGAATTTTTTCACTTATTGGGAAATAACACTAATAATTGGGGTAGGCAGATATCTATTACCGGCTTGACCAAAAATAGCCATGCTATAGCAGGCACAGATTATGGCTTTGTCCCGACTTACTCTGCGTGACTTTCGCAATCATGGCATGCTGGAAATTCGTCCGCAGGCCCAATTTATCGCGCTTCACGGGTCCAATGGAGCCGGCAAGACGAATATTCTGGAGGCTATATCACTTCTTGTGCCAGGTCGCGGGCTACGCCGCGCCGCCATGTCTGATATGGTTAGAGGTGCTGGAGACGGGGGGTTTGCGATTGTCGCAGAGGTCGCTGGTAATGTGATTGGTACTGGCGTCACCGCTGAGCAGCCTGAACGGCGCAAGGTGCGCGTGAATGAGAGCGATGCAGCAATTAACAGCCTTGGCGAGTGGTTGTCGGTGATTTGGCTAACGCCAACTATGGACCGACTGTTTGCAGATGGTGCTGCTGCAAGACGCAGGTTTTTAGACCGTTTGGTACTCGCATTGAACCCCGGCCATGCGCGACACAGCAGCCGCTACGAAAAGGCAATGCAGCAGCGGAACCGCCTGCTGTCCGGTGCTATGCCGGCCGATCCACTTTGGTTGGATGCCCTCGAAGCGCAAATGGCGGAGAGCGGGCGCGTTATTCAGGCCGCGCGCATTTGGGTTGTCCAAGCATTAAGCGAACAACTGCTTGCCACTCCATCCGGACCATTCGCTATGCCGCGGATTAATTTGGTCGATAAGGTTCCAGCCGTGGACGGCGAACTTGCCTCCGTGTGGCGCAAAGGGCGCAACCGTGATGCTGTCGCTGGGCGCACCTTGGCCGGTCCGCACCGTGCCGACTTGGAAGTCGTGCACAGCGCGTCAGGGCAGGTCGCTGAGCAATGCTCCACTGGCGAACAGAAAGCTTTGCTGCTGTCGCTTATATTGGCGCATGCAGCGCTTGTGTCCGCACAACGCGATGCACCACCAATCTTGCTTTTGGATGAAATAGCGGCGCATCTGGACCCATCAAGACGGACCGCACTTTTTGCGTTGCTTGAAGTTACGGGTGCTCAGGTTTGGATGACGGGAACCGAGCCGGAATTGTTTCACGGCATCGGTCCATCCGCTCAGTTGCTTGCCATCGGACAGTATTAGGTCTTAATCGTCCTAGCCAGCCTTGGTAACTTTTTTAGCTACGGCCTTTTTCTTTGGCGGTTTGGGTTTAACCGTCTTGGGAGCGGCAGGCGTAACCTCAAACGCCGGTTCATTGTCCTTGATACGCACGGCCACCTCGCCGCCATGCACAAGCTTGCCAAACAATAATTCTTCGGCAAGCGGCTGCTTGATCTTCTCTTGGATCAACCTACCCATGGGGCGTGCGCCGTATAGCCTGTCATATCCACGTTCCGTCAACCATGCACGCGCCTCGTCATCGAGCTTGATGTGCACATTCTGGTCAGCAAGTTGCAGTTCCAGTTGCAGAATGAACTTATCGACAACGCGCGCAACAACTTCTGGCGGCAAATATGAAAATGGTACCGTCGCATCGAGACGGTTGCGGAATTCTGGCGCAAACATCTTCTTGACGGCTTCGTCGCCGGCATCTTCCTTGCTGATGTTGTTGCCGAAACCGATGCCCTCTTTGGCCATATCGCTGGCACCTGCATTGGTGGTCATGATCAATATGACATTACGGAAGTCGACAGTCTTACCGTGATGGTCGGTTAGGCGGCCATTATCCATCACCTGCAACAATATGTTGAACAGGTCAGGATGCGCTTTTTCGATTTCGTCGAGCAACAACACGCTGTGCGGGCTTTGGTCAACGGCATCCGTCAGAAGCCCGCCTTGGTCAAATCCGACATATCCGGGAGGAGCACCAATCAGGCGGCTGACGCTGTGGCGCTCCATATATTCCGACATATCAAACCGCTTCAGCGGAATGCCAAGGATGGATGCAAGTTGCCGTGCGACTTCGGTCTTGCCGACGCCTGTTGGGCCGCTGAACAGATAGCTGCCAATGGGCTTTTCGGTATCGCGCAGACCTGCACGGCTAAGCTTTATGGCGCTCGCCAATACGCCAATGGCCTTGTCCTGCCCGAACACGACGCGCTTAAGGTCTGCCTCAAGCGTGCCAAGTGCAGTCTTGTCGTCGCTCGAGACCTGCTTTGGCGGGATTCGCGCGATAGTGGCAATGACTGCCTCGATCTCGCGCGCTGTAATCAGCTTGCGCCGCTTTGAAGGGGCAACAAGCATTTGCATGGCGCCAACCTCGTCAATCACGTCGATGGCCTTATCTGGCTGCTTACGGTCGTTGATATAGCGTGAGGATAGCTCCACCGCGGCCTTGATAGCATCAGGGGTGTATTTCACCTTATGATGCGCTTCAAATGCACTGCGCAAACCAGCAAGGATTTTGATCGTGTCCTCAATGCTTGGTTCGTTGACATCAATCTTCTGGAACCGGCGCAGTAACGCGCGGTCCTTTTCGAAATGATTGCGGAATTCCTTATAAGTGGTCGACCCGATGCAACGGATAGTTCCGCCAGACAATGCAGGCTTAAGCAAGTTCGACGCGTCCATGGCCCCGCCGCTTGTGGCACCTGCGCCGATAACAGTGTGAATTTCGTCGATAAACAAAATCGCATCTGGCAATTTCTCAAGTTCGGAGACGACAGCTTTTAACCGTTCTTCGAAGTCACCACGATACCGTGTGCCCGCCAGCAACGCACCCATATCGAGCGAGTAAATCACGGCAGGCAGCAGCACCTCGGGAACCTGATTTTCAACGATGCGACGGGCCAAACCTTCTGCAATCGCAGTCTTACCAACGCCTGGTTCGCCAACATAAAGCGGGTTGTTCTTTGACCGACGGCACAGGATCTGAACCGTGCGGTCAACTTCGGCGGTGCGCCCGATCAACGGGTCAATGCGGCCCTGTTTCGCTTTTTCATTCAGGTTGACGGTGAACTGGTCAAGCGCGCCTTCCTTCTTATCCTTTTTCGACTTGGTGTCTTCAGGCTCTTCGCTCTTGGGTTCGGAGCTACTGACTTGGCGTGGTTCGGCCAGCTTGCCATCCTTGCCAATGCCGTGGCTGATAAAAGAAACGGCATCGAGCCGGCTCATATCCTGTTGTTGCAGGAAATATACGGCATAGCTCTCGCGTTCGGAGAACAATGCGACCAGCACATTTGCGCCAGTAACCACATCCTTGCCCGAGCTTTGCACATGAAGAATGGCGCGCTGGACTACACGTTGGAACCCGCTTGTCGGCGACGGGTCGACCTTACCTTCGACACGCAAGCTTTCCAGTTCAGTGTCCAGGTAAGTGATAATGATGTCCGAAAGCTCGCCCACATCAACACCGCAGGCCTGCATAACCTTGGCTGCATCGGCATCGTCTATCAGCGCCAAAAGGAGATGCTCAAGCGTCGCATATTCATGCGCGCGGTCGCCAGCATGTTTCAACGCGTTGTGAAGGGTTGCTTCCAGCGACTCCGCAAATGATGGCATATTTTCGTCTCCTTGGAATTGAGTCGCTGTATCGATTATTCTCTATATCGGGGCGGCCTTCAGTGCTTTCAAGCGTGTTGAGTTAGATAACGGTTCGGTGCCCAGCTTTCTTAACATCGCTGCGCTATAATTCACTTCTTGAACAACGCGTCAGCGACACTGCGGTGCTTGCTTGCAAACGCAATCTTGCCCTCGCAACGGGCGATTTCGGTTCTCAGTGCCGCGATGCGGGCTTCGAGTTCCGCCACGGAAAGGGCGTCAATATCCTGTTTGACAAGATTGGCCAAAGGGTCGTCGCGGCGGAGCGGCAAATTTTCATCGATATCCATGCCGCATATTTTACCCAACAGCAGTTGCTGTCAATATGAAGCTTCCTTAGAAGGTCTCAAAATCAACGGGGATATGTTGCGCATGGCAAAGCTACCAGAGTTAATGACTGCAATCGAAATTTCGACGCCAGGCGGACCCGAGGTGTTGATTGCATCGCATCGACCTTTACCAGTGCCCCGCGCAGGAGAGGTGCTGTTGAAAGTAGCCTGTGCTGGAGTAAACCGGCCGGACGTAATCCAACGCAAAGGGCTTTATCCTGCACCCGCCGGCGCGAGCGACCTACCCGGTCTTGAAGTGTCTGGCACAGTTGTGGTGGTTGGCGACGAAGTTGATCCGACTGTGATTGGGTCGCGTTACTGCGCTTTAGTATCGGGCGGTGGGTATGCGGAATATTGTCTGGCGCGCATGGACGTCTGTTTGCCGGTGCCAGCGGGTATGGAGATGGTGGAAGCAGCGGCGCTACCTGAAACCCTGTTTACAGTGTGGCATAATGTCTTTGAGCGAGGTTTTGCTGCTCCTGGAGAAGCCATACTTATTCACGGCGGCACCAGCGGCATTGGCACAATGGCCATAAAACTTGGTAAACTGTTCGGCCTAACTGTGATTGTGACCTGTGGTTCGGACGACAAATGTGCCGCTGCGATAAAAATCGGTGCCGATCACGCAATCAATTACAACAGTTCGGACTTTGTCGAGGGCGTCAAAGCAATCACTAATGGCGAGGGCGTTCACCTCGTGCTTGATATGGTCGCGGGCGGGTATGTATCGCGTAACTTGCAATGCCTGCGTGAAGATGGGCGCCACGTGACCATCGCGGTGCAGGGCGGAATGGCCGCGGAAATCAACATGGCCTATGTCATGTCCCGCCGTTTGATGCTCACGGGGTCAACGCTTCGTCCGCGGACGGCTGAGTTCAAGGCATTGCTGGCGCAAGAAATATCAGCAACGGTCTGGCCAATGGTTTGCGATGGCGCCCTTCGACCGGAAATGGACAAAATTTTCCCGCTAGCCGAGGCGGCCGCTGCGCATACCTATATGGAATCAGGTGCGCATGTCGGGAAAATTATGCTGGCGGTTTAAACGGAAGCGGTCGAACGGACGGGTCTTACGACTTTGGCTTGTCCGCCGGCAAACCTTCCAGCCAAGCCTTTACATCAGCAGCGCTTTTCTCGGGAATCTCCTCCATCGGAATATGCCCAACTGCGGGGTAAATGATCAGCCTTGCTTGCGGCATGGCGTCGGCAAACCACTGGGCAGCACTTACTGGGATCAAATTGTCTTCAGCCCCCCATAAAATCAAAACCGGCACTTTGATTCCTGCAAGCCGCTCTTTTGTGCCGGGTGTCATGCTCTTGAAGTTGGCAAACCGTTGCATCGTTGCTTCGCGGTTGCCGGGGTATCGGTTGAGCTCCGAGTATCGATCAATAAGCTTGCCATCAATTTTGGACTGCACGCTCATGGACGTTTTGACGCTTGATTCAAAAACGCTTCGCGGAGCGATGAAACGTGCGGCTTCTTTGAGGACTGGCATGCGCATCAGGCGAAAGCCAAGAGGTGTGTTCCCGGATTTTGCATAAGGTTGCCCGCTTGCATCGACGAGCAGCATGGCATCAACTTTTTCGGGATGCGTGAGTGTGTACAGCCAAGTAACGCCGCCGCCCATGGAATTACCGCCGATTACGGCTTTTTTGATTTTCAATTTTAACAAGAGGCGGTCGACCACGCTAACATAAGATGTATTATCATAAACGCCAGCGGGGTTCTTTCCGGTCAGGCCGTGGCCCGGAAGATCCAGTGAAATTACGCGATAATCCTTACCGAGAATTTTGACCCATGGCTCCCATGTGTGCAACGATGCATTTGAACCGTGAATGAGGACGAGAACGCGGCCATCGGCTTTGCCTTCATCGCGATAATGCACACGCAGGCCAGGCTC
>NZ_JBIKPH010000035.1:0-17944 GCF_044357595.1 Sphingorhabdus sp.
CGAGCCATATTTAGCGTGCGCCGGCCTCGACCAGCTTGCCCTTGATCTGGTTCCAAGCACCACCGTCAAGCTTCGCGCCGTTCAACAGGAACGAAGGCGTACCCGATATGCCATCATCCTTGGTGCCGCGCTCTGTCATTTTGATGAGATTATCAATCGCAGCTTTATCCGACAGGCATGATTTGGCTTGGTCTTCGCTGATACCGCGTGACTTCACAAATTCGATCAGGCCCATCTTGGTGCCAAGCAAGGTTGCAATCTGCTCAGGCGCCATTTTCTGCATCGCCTGCTGATCTGCCTCCGTCACGGTGCTGAGTTTGCCAAGCCAGATTGCCTGTTCAGCGTATAGCTGTTCAGTCAGCGGGAAGAATGCCTCGGGGCCGCTGCATTGCGCCAGAAGGAAACCAGGAATGTCCTGAATGCCATGCACCAGGAATGGGCGATATTCAAAGGACACAGTCCCATCATTAACGATCTTGTTAAGTTCTTCGGTCGATTGCACCGAGAATTGTGCGCAGCCCGGGCAGCTGATGGCGCCATATTCGATAAGCTTCAATTTCGCGCTTGGATTGCCCATTTGGTAGCCGCCAAATTCGGTTTTGGAGACCACGTCGATCCACGCCTTGCCAGCAGGCGATGCGACCTTAGCAATGGGTTCACCCTTTGGCGGACTTGCGGTGTCGCTGCTGCCGCAGGCTGCCAGTGCAAAGGCGGCAGCAGTTGTGATGATGAATGTCTTAATGCGCATAGGAAATCCTTCAGTCTGGGATGTCAGGTTATTTTATGAGAGCTGCAAGTTCGGCAGCACTGTGCACATGATCTTGCAAAACGCCATTGATGAGGAATGACGGAGTGCCGCGCACACCAAGCTTAGCTCCAGCGTCGGTCATGCCCACGACTGCATTGAACGCAGCCTTATCCGCTAAGCAAGCCTTCGCTTGTGCTGGCGTGATCCCGCGCTGTTGCATGATGGGACCAAGACCGATTTCATCAAAGGTCCCAATCATGAACCCAGAAAAATCTTGGGCCTTCAGTTTTGCTTGTGTGGCTGCACTGATATTTTTGGTTTTGCCAAGCCATACAGATTGCGTGGATAAGAGCTGCTTATGGTTTCCAAAAAACTTGGCCTTTCCGCCGCATCGCGCAAGCACGGCGGCCGTTAGGTCAATTGGGTTGAGCACCATGTTGCGGATTTCAAGGCTTGCCTTACCGGTCGATACAAATTGTGCCTTGAACGCAGGCGATTCATTGGCTTCAAAATCTGCACAATGGCTGCAGGTGTAGCTGAGATACTCCACCACCTTTTTCGGCGCGGCGGGGTTGCCGAGGACATGGGCGCCGTTGGCGGTCACCGTGACGGTCGACAGCCATTTATTGGGTGCAGGCGCGGCGAACAGCCCGGCCGAAATTGCCGTCACACTTATAAAAGCAGCAGCCAAATATTTTTTTAACGGCAACATAACTGTGAGCCTCAGTCTTGAAAAACTATCTTGCGCATCTGGTATTACTTGCCGCCTTTGGCAAGGCTTTTTGCAAGGCTTTCCAGAACGGCAAACAGCTCTGGGTCGCCAATTTCACGCAAGGATTCGCCGAGCTCCATGGGTACAGGTTTCAGCATGGGCGGGGGTGACGGCTGCCGAGGCGTCGGTTTGGACACGGGGCCTTGCCGCACCTTGACGCGAGCGACTGCGCCATAGCCGAAAAAACGGTTCACCCGGTCCATGATTTCAGGAAGGACATGCTGGATCATGGTGGCGTGCGCACCTTCCACGGTCAGTTCAAGTGTACCGTCCGATTTCTTGCCCACCGGAAAACGGATGGCTTCTGGCGCGGATACAGCGGCATAGCGCGCGCCAACAATTTCATCCCAGCGGCTCACGACCGAGCTTTGCACAAAACCGAACCGGCGAAATGCCGCACGACCAATATCCGGCATCAGCGCGGATACGGCGCGTGCCTCTCCACCGCGCGGACGCTGAAATGTTTTGGGCGTTAGTGCCTTTTTGGTGCCTTTTGGCGGTGTTGCTGACTTGCCTTTATCCATTGCCTCATCCATGCCATTTTGAATGGCAGACGTCCAACAATCCGAATATTATTCTGGGGATATCGCCCGGCAGTTGCTGTCACATTATGACGCGCATGCCCGCACGCTCCCATGGCGCAAGCCGCCGGGTACCGGTTTTGCCAACCCCTATCATGTCTGGCTGTCGGAAATCATGCTGCAGCAGACAACAGTTGCAGCGGTGGGTTCCTATTTCCAAAAGTTCACGCACATCTGGCCAAGCTTTGCGGCACTTGCTGCGGCAGAGGACGCCGATATCATGGCGGCATGGGCAGGCCTTGGTTATTATGCCCGTGCACGCAATTTGCTCAAATGCGCGCGGGCGGTAGTGACGGAGCATGGAGGTCGCTTGCCGGAAACCGAGGCGCAGCTGTTAAAGTTGCCGGGTGTGGGCCCCTATACCGCCGCCGCCATTGCCGCGATAGCGTTCGGGCAAAGGGCAGTGGTCGTTGATGCCAATGTCGAACGTGTCGTGTCGCGGTTATTTGCAATTTCCACCCCATTGCCACAGTCGAAACCACAGATCCGTGCGGCGACCGATAGCATTACGCCCGATCGCCGCGCCGGAGACTTCGCGCAGGCCATGATGGATTTGGGCGCGGGCATGTGTTCGGTGCGCGCGCCGTCTTGTCTCATTTGCCCCGTTGCATTTGCCTGCGAGGGCATGCGTCTGGGCAATCCGGAAGTTTACCCTGCAAAAACGCCCAAGGCGGCAAAGCCCCAGCGGACCGGCAGCGTCTACTGGATTCAGCGGGGCGATCATGTTTGGCTCACCCGCCGAGCGGACAAGGGACTGCTCGCGGGCATGCGCGCACTGCCTGACGATCAATGGACAGCGCGTTTGGATGGCCATTCCGCGCCTCCTGCGCCGGCAGCATGGCGGCGATTGCCGGTGCAAGTGTCGCATGTTTTTACCCATTTTTCGCTTCTTCTCGATATTGCCGTTACGGCATGGCCAGCAGGGACCGCTGACCCGGGTGAGGGCGAATGGTGGCCGTTAAAATCGCTCGACAAGGCTGGCCTGCCAACCGTATTCAGAAAAGCAACAGACGCGGCAATGAACGCAGGAGAGAGAATATGAGCGTGCAAGATAGTGGTCAGGCAATGATTGGCCGGCGCGGATTTTTATCGTGGGGTGGTCAACTGGCGGCGGCTGGCGCTATCGGCGCATTCGCGCCTGCGCGCCTTTGGGCAGGTACGGCCGATCTATATCCTACTATCCGGACACAGTTTGAAAGCTATGTCTCTTCGGGTAAGCTCCCAGGCATTCTCGCCACCATTGGCCGCGCAGCCGGAATGCCGGATTTGATCGCTGTAGGAACGCAAGGGCTGGGTGAGAAAACACCTGTTGATATTGATACCTTGTGGCGCGTTTACTCGATGACCAAGCCAATTACAGGCATAGCCGCGATGATTTTGGTCGGCGAAGGCAAGATGAAGCTAGACCAGCCAATTGCCGATTTGTTGCCAGAATTTGCCAATATGACGGTTCTTACCGACCCTGAAAAAAACCTGGATGCAGTCCCCGCGAAGACCCAGATTACCGTGCGCCACCTGCTGACGCACACCGCGGGACTTGGATATTCGATCGTCACCAAAGGGCCGCTGCTTCAGGCCTATCTCGATAATGGCATTACCCCCGGAATCATAAGTCGCTTCCCCATTCCTGGTCAGCCAGCGAGTAAACCGACACCCGACCTTAAAACATTCTCCGAACGTTTGGCGAAGCAGCCTTTGATTGCAGAACCGGGTACAAAGTGGAGCTATTCGATCTCGCTCGATCTGCTTGGCCGCGTAATTGAGGTCGCAAGCGGTATGGATTTTGAGGCGTTCCTGAAGACCCGCATCTTTGAACCGCTGAAAATGAACAGCAGTTATTTTCAGGTTCCAGCGTCGGAAACCAAACGCTTTGTGTCGAACTATGCGCCCGTGAATGGTATGCTTTTCCCAATCGATCCTGCAGCCACGAGCATTTACCTCGACAAGCCCGCTTTCGCCTTTGGCGGCGCTGGCCTTGTCACTTCGGCGCGCGATTATGATCGTTTCCTCAACATGCTTGCCAATTATGGCGAGCTGGACGGTGTGCGCATCATGTCAACCGCAACAGCAAAGCTGGCCATGTCCGACTTGTTGCCGGCTGCTGTTTCTACCACCGGTACTTTTGCCGATGGTGCTGGCTTTGGTGCTGGCGGCAGGGTGGGCAAGGGCGCTAATGATGGCGTGTATGGCTGGGGCGGCGCTGCCGGGACGGTGGCCTTTGTTGATCCAAAACGCAAAGTGCGCGCGGTCTTGATGGCGCAATATATGCCAAGCAACGTCTACCCGTTTAACGAAAACTTTGCCAAATGGGTCCTTCAAGACCTAGGTCGGCCAGCCTGATCCGATGATGGCTCCTGGTTTTACGGGCTCGCCGCTCGACCGCGCTGACCGCGTCCGCAATGATGCAGAAGCCTATGGCGCGCTGCTGGGTGACTTGCGTGCGCGGGTGTTGGGACTTGATGGGCTTGATCCAAGGGTCAGCGATGCAGGTGGCCTGCACTGGCATTCTTTTGCCGATCTTGAGGGGTCGGAAGAACTGATCCTGCTTGGCCTTGCCGACGGCAAACCGCATTTTGTGGCCGTTGCGGATGCTACGGGTGACGCGTTTCGTTCACCTGCCATTTGGCGCGCATTATCAATGCTGCCAGCCGAAGACGCTGCGATCTACGGCACGGCACGCAGCCTTATCGAATGGCATAATGGCCACCGCTTTTGTGGACGCTGCGGTGAGGCGACTGTGCTGTTCCGCGCTGGCTGGGGCCGGAAATGCGGCAATTGCCAAAAGGAACATTTTCCGCGCACTGACCCTGTCGTCATCATGCTGGCTGAATTTGAAGGCAAGGCATTGGTCGGGCGGCAGTCGCGTTTCCCGCCCGGCAATTATTCGGCGCTCGCTGGCTTTCTGGAGCCCGGTGAATGCATTGAAGAGGCGGTCCGCCGCGAAATACATGAGGAAGCGGGGGTCACTTGCGGTGCAGTCCGTTACATCACCAGCCAGCCATGGCCCTTTGGCGGATCGCAATTGATGATTGCGTGCACGGCCGATGCGCTTGGGGATGAACTCACGCTAGACACGGACGAGATTGAAGATGCGATGTGGGTGACCAAGGATGAAGCCATCGCTGCTCTGAAGGGTGAGACCGACCGTCGATTTAACGCGCCGCCGCCATTCGCCATTGCGTACAGCCTTTTGCGGCATTGGGTAAATCAGTAATGGCCGCTGCCGTTCCGTTGCGCATCGATATTGTGTCGGACGTGGTATGCCCATGGTGCATCATTGGCCTGAAGCAAGTTGAGCAGGCGCTCGCGTTGGTCGGTCAAGACATTGCCGCCGAAACGCATTGGCACCCGTTTCAACTGAACCCCCACATGCCGCCAGAAGGCGAAGATACCGCAGAGCATATCGCGCGCAAATATGGCAGCACACCCGAACAAAGCCGCGCCAACCGTAGCAAGTTGTCCGACATCGGCAACAGCGTCGGTTTTGCGTTCAATTATGGCGACGGCATGCGCATTTATAACACCTTCAACGCGCACAAATTGCTGACCATCTTTGGCAGTGAGCGTGGATGGCGCGCACAAACTGCGCTGAAAATGGCTTTGTTCACGGCCTATTTTCAGGACCGACGCGATGTGAGCGACACCGACGTCTTGTGCGATATTGCCGAGGCGCAGGGTATGGACCGCGCCGTGGCTTTGGCGTGGATCAATGATGCTGCACTTACCGAAACCGTGCGGGCCGAAATGGAGCATTGGACTGACCAGAATATCACGGGCGTTCCCGCAATCATTTTCGATCAGAAATATATGGTACCCGGCGCCCAAAGCGCCGAGACATTTGCCGATGTGATTAACAAGGTGTTGGCCAAGCGCGCAGCGGCCTAGGGTCCTGACCCTAAACCAGCCCCATCTTCATCAGGTCATTGAGCATCTTCGGCGACATTTCGTCGCGGCCGTCGGTTTCTACCGAATCCAGATCAGGCGGGGCGTTGGCTTCCTCAAGATAGCGCCAGCCCTGATGCGCGCGCTTTGGCGTTGAGCGGACCGCGATGAGGCGCGGTTCAATGCGGATCCAATGCCGACCAGCGCCATTTTCCATAAATCCAATAATCGGACTTCTACCGATGATCGTATGCGTGTGAATCCAATATAATGATCCGCCCGCCATTTCGTCGACGCGTTTGGGCAAATAGCGGGTGGTTATGCGCACCTCGCCGCCTTGGGCATAAGCCGCAAGGCGTTCACGCAAATGCTTTGGGCTTTCTGCGCCAAAGGCTATTTTGGTCATGTTCAGTGGCATAGGTTGTATCTGGGAACCGGGTGTTTAACCGACAAGGCCGCTGAATACCGCAAGGCTAAGAAAAATGAGGAAGCCCATTGAGTCCGTGATCATTGTTACGAAAACAGAACTGGCAACGGCGGGGTCTTGGTCGAATCTGTCGAGCATTACCGGAATGAAAACCCCCGCAAATCCGGCGAGCAGGATGTTACACTGCATGGCCGCTGCAATGACGAAGCCCAGATGAAAATTCTGAAACCACAACGTCACGCCAATCCCTGCAAGCGCAGCTATTGTTGCGCCGTTCATGAACGCAATGGCCATTTCGCGCTTGATCGCGCGGCGGGTATTCGAATCAGTCAGTTGGTTCGTCGCAATCGCACGGACCGTAACGGCCAAAGTCTGCGTACCGGCATTGCCGCCAACGCCGGCAACGATGGGCATCAGCACGGCGAGTGCGACCATGTGTTCGATGGCAGCACCGAAGAAGCTAATCACGCTTGATGCAACCAAGGCGGTCCCCAGATTTGCGATCAACCACCGCACGCGCGCTTTGTAACTATCGGCTATCGGCTCGTTGATATCGCCATCGCCAGCGCCGGACAGGCGCAGAATATCTTCGTCCGCTTCTTCCTGAATGATGTGGACGATATCATCGGCGGTGATAACACCGACCAACCGGCCAGAAGCATCGACAACTGCTGCTGAAATCAGGGCATATTTCTGGAAGCGTAAGGCGACTTCTTCCTGATCCATGTCGACAGGGATCAGGGTCTGCTCGTGCATCATGATGTCGCTGACCGGAACTTTGCGCTCACTGCGCATGATCCAACTTAGCTTGCATGTGCCAACGGGTTTATGCTGCGGGTCGACGACGAAGACTTCCCAGAATTCGGTGGTCAGATCCTGATTATCACGCAGATAATCGATGAGCTGACCAACAGTCATATGCTCGGGCACCGCGACCAATTCGCGCTGCATGATTCGACCAGCCGATTCGTCGGGATATGAAAGCGCGTCTTCAATGACCGCGCGGTCTTCTGGGTCCAGTTCGGCAAGCACCGCTTGCTGGTCCTCAGCCTCCATATCCTCGATAATCGCAACAGCATCATCGGAATCCAGTTGCCCTGCGAGCCCTGCAACCTGTGCGGCAGGCAGAGCATCAATAATATCCTCACGGACATAATCATTGACCTCGGCCAGCACTTCGGCGCTCATCAAGTCGCCAAGGCTTATGGCGAGTTCGCCGCGTCTTTCGGATGGCGTCAGTTCGAGAAGGTCGGCAATGTCGGCTTCGTGGAGTGGCTCCACCAACCGGCGTACTTCGTTTAGATTTCCATCTTCAACAGCATCGAGAACGCGGTCGACATAGTCGCGGGTGAGGCGGTTGTCCTCATCCAGAGTTTCAACAATTTCGGTGTCGATGATGTTCGGGCTGGCGATGTCGCTGGTCATGTGCGGGCCTCCCGATTTTCAATTTGGAACCATGATGTAAACAATGGCCCCTCCTACGCAGGCAGCGTCAAAATGCAATGATTTTGGCTTTGCACCGATGCGATGCATCCACTAGGGCATCCGTCATCTATTTCCCATGCCTGAAGGAACATCAAAATGGCCGATGAAACACTTACCCTTTCACTCGACAGCGGCGACGTTGTCATCAAGCTGCGCCCTGATTTGGCACCAAACCATGTTGCCCGCATCACGGAACTTGCCGGCGAAGGTTTTTATGACGGTGTGAAGTTCCACCGCGTTATTCCTGGTTTTATGGCGCAAGGCGGTTGCCCCAATGGAACGGGCATGGGCGGATCATCCAAGCCCAATCTGAAGCAGGAATTCAATGCTGAGCCTCATGTGCGCGGTGTATGTTCCATGGCGCGGACGAATGATCCGAACACCGCCAACAGCCAGTTTTTCATCTGCTTTGATGATGCAAGCTTTTTGGACCGCCAGTACACAGTATGGGGCCAAGTGATCAGCGGCATGGAGCATGTTGATGCTTTGCCAAAGGGTGAGCCGCCTGCGAACCCAGGCGTTATCCGCAAGGCAACTGTGGCCTAAAATAGAAACGCGCGGGAGGCCAGTTGGCATCCCGCGCGTCTTACGCGTTTATGACGCTGTTATTGCGAAGGTTCTGGCGGACGCATTGCTGCCATAGCGGTTTTCAATTCTTCCAAAGAAATCTTGTCGTCTTTGTCCGCGTCGATAACTGCGAAATACTGAACCAATGGCCCTTGTGCTTCGTCCTTTGCGATGAAGCCGTCCTTATTTGCGTCCATGAATGCCACAATCTGTTCTGGTTGTGGCGTACCGCCGCTTGGCGGGGGCGGTGGGGCATCTTGCGCCATTACGGCGGGTGAAAGCAGGAGTGCCGACAAAAGGGCTAATGACTTCAGCATGAATGATCCTTTAAACAATAGAATGTCGTTGATGGTCAGCGCAAGCTGAACACACCCTTTACTACCGTAAAACAATGGCCTGACAACCAAACTCTGTCGCCGTCCAATTGGCAGCCCAAATATCCACCGCGCGCCGAAGCCTGATACGCGGTGAAATGGTCGCGGCCGAGCACCGACGCCCAATAAGGCGCAATGACGGCGTGCGCGCTGCCCGTGACGCTATCTTCATCAACACCTGCACCCGGGACGAAGACTCTGCTGACGATGTCGGTATCTTCTCCACGCGCCGTGGCGGTAAAGCTGTCATCGCCGAGCGTCGCGAGCGCCTTCATATCGGGTTTGAGTGCCAATATTTCCGCTGCAGTGGCATATACGAACATATTGTAGCTGTCGGGGTTGCTACGCATCGACAATGGCTTGCCGCCCATCGCGGCCATCATTTCGGGATTATCGACCTGCTCGGTCGGAATCGCGGGCAAGGCCACCGCATAAGCATCACCTGCGCGGCGCACCTCTAATATGCCCGCCTTGCGTGTGCGCAGGGTCACGCGGTCAAGAGCAGGATTTTGGCTTAGTATGATATGCCCGCTTGCCAATGTTGCGTGGCCGCACAGGCGAATTTCTACCTCAGGCGTAAACCAGCGTAGTTCATAATCCGCTGCGCCAGTTTGATCCGGCACGTAAAATGCGGTCTCGGCGAAGTTGTTCTCCTCGGCAATCGCCTGAAGCACATCGTCATCAAGCCATTGCGCAAGCGGCATGACTGCGGCCTGATTGCCGGTGAAGGGCCGGTCTGCAAAGGCATCGACATGAAAATAGGGCAGGTCAGTCATGCGGATGGTCATGATGCTCGATAGTTTCCGAAGGCAAATACCCCATTTCGTCTTTATGACCTTCGGGATCAGGGTGAATAAGCACCTCCACGCCGGGGAATTCGTCCATCAATGCTTGCTCAACTTCATCCATGATTTGGTGCGCGGCTTCTACCGTCATGTTGGGGTCAACCCACACATGGAACTGGCAGAAATCATGCACGCCACTTGAACGGGTGCGCATGTCGTGAATACCCCGCAATTCGGGATGGCGAAGCGCGACCTCAATAAACCTTTGCCGTTTTTCCTCCGGCCATTCGCGGTCGAGCAATTGGTCAAGCGCAAGGCCTGCCGCGCGGTAAGCGCCCCACAGCAACCAAGCCGCAATCGCTAAACCAAATAGCGGGTCGGCCCCACGTACATTCAGCATAGTGTCGAGTACAATCGCGATGATCACTGCTACATTGAGCAACAGGTCACTTTGATAATGCACATGGTCCGCCTGAATGGCGACAGAACCGGTTTTAAGGACCACATAGCGTTGATAGGCAAGTAAGCCCAAGGTCGTGATAATCGCGATGATGGAGACGCCGATGCCATATTCAGGATGGTCAGTTGGTGCTTGATCACCAAACCGCACAATGGCGCGCCATGCAATGAGGATGGCCGATACCGTTACCAATATAACCTGAAGCAATGCAGACAAGGCCTCCGCCTTGCCATGGCCGAAGCGGTGGTCTTCATCGGCTGGCATCGCGGCGTAGCGAACGCTAAATAACGTAAGCAATGACGCCAGCACATCAAAAGCTGTATCTGCCAGCGACCCCAATAAGGCAACCGAGCCTGTTTCGGCAGCTGCAAAGATTTTTAGTGCCAGTAGGAACAGGGCCATACTGACGCTGGCAATCGCTGCCTTTTTGGTCAGGTCACCATGTGCATCGTGATGGTGGTTATGGGCAAGGCTCATAGTGTATCCGTCACGGGAACAGCATTCCGGTTGTCCAGCCGTCGCCATCGCGTTCATATAGCCAGCGTTCGTGCAGGCGAAATTCCCGGTCTTGCCAGAATTCGATCCGTTCCGGGTTCACCATCCAGCCGGACCAATGCGGCGGGCGCGGAATGTCCTGACCATCAAAGCGGGCTTCCACTTCGGCGAAACGCGCTTCAAAGGTCGCGCGATCTGCAAGGGGGCGGGACTGGTCTGACGCCCATGCGCCAAGCTGCGAATTGCGGGAGCGCGTTGCAAAATATGCGTCGGCTGTCGCGTCGTCGACCGGATTGGCCGCACCCTCAATGCGAATTTGCCGGCGAAGCGATTTCCAGTGAAACAGCAAGGCAACATGCCCATTGTCGGACAATTGCATCGCCTTGCGGCTTTCGAAGTTCGTGTAGAAAACGAAGCCGCCATGCGTGCCGAGGTCGCGGCCATGCCCCTTCAACAACACCATGCGCACCGAAGGCTGCCCATCGGCGCCCGTGGTCGCCAATGCCATCGCGTTGGAGTCATTTAGTTCGGTGGTTCGCGCTTCGGCAAACCATGCGTCGAACAGGCTAAAGGGATCAGGTCTTTCCATCGCTGACCGATAGGCTAGACTGATGCGGGTTAAAAGGGGCTAGACGATAAAATGAACTGGGAAATGATATTCGGTGTCGCAAACGCATGGGCTTTGCTTGGATGGTTGGCTCTTGCGTTCGCGCCGAAACGCGAGATAGTAGTCCCGATTGTGTTTTTTGCAGGCTCGGTCTTGCTCGCATGCCTATATGCGGGCCTTATCATTCCGTTGATGGCAGGCGTAATTTCTGACGGTGGACCAACCGGTCGCCCGGCTGCAGATTTAACCAGCTTGGCAGGCGTTATGGCGCTTTTTGATTCCCCCGGCGGTGCGACCATCGGCTGGATTCATTATCTGGCCTTTGACCTGTTTGTCGGCACCTGGATTTCGCGCAATGCGGACGCGCACAAAATATCCCGTTGGCTTCAGATCCCGACATTGTTCTTTACCCTGATGGCAGGGCCGATTGGCTTGCTGCTCTATCTTCTGCTACGCCAGTTAAAGGGTGAAAAACCCGATAATGCCGTGGTTCCAAGTTGACTCCCGGCACTGTAATACCAATGTAAGACGGATAGTTAGAGTAACAGGGACAAGAATGGCAGATCCTTATTCCATATTAGGCGTGTCCAAAGGGGCGGACGAAAAGGCGATTAAGATCGCCTATCGCAAGCTGGCAAAGGAATTGCACCCCGACAAGAACAAGGACAATCCGAAAGCGTCGGATCGGTTTAGCGAAGTCACGCAAGCCTATGACCTTTTGTCCGATGCCAAAAAACGCGGCCAATATGATCGCGGTGAGATTGACGAAAATGGACAGCCACGTTTTGCTGGCAACCCGTTTGGTGGCGGTGGTGGCCACAGCCCAGGCGGCCCAAATGGTGGCAATTTCGACTTTGGCAGCGGCGGAATTGACTTGGGCGATATTTTTGATGGCCTGTTTGGTGGCGGCGGGGCACGCCCCGGCGGTGGCCCCGGACCCCGCCCACAACAGGCGCCGCCGCCCAAAGGCGCAAATATTGCCTATGAACATCTGGTATCGTTCACAGACGCTGCAACGCTCGCACCGCAGCGCATCCTGCTGGGTGATGGGAAGACGGTGGAGTTCAAACTGCCCGCCGGCATAGTCGCCGGACAGCAAATCCGCATCCCCGGACGCGGGCAAGCCGGACCCGGTGGTAATGGCGATGCGATGGTAACTTTAAAGCTGGGCAAACATCCGGATCTGGTCCGTGACGGCGACCACATCCGCATTGACCTTCTGATTTCGCTGAAAGAGGCGGTGGTAGGCGGCAAGGTTAAGGTGCCAACCGTTGATGGCGCAGTCATGCTCACGGTTCCACCGCGGACCAATTCCGGCGCGGTGTTGCGTATCAAGGGGCGTGGCTTCACAGCCAAGACAGGCGCGCGGGGTGATCAGCTGGTGACGTTGATGATCCATTTGCCGACCGACCCTGCGGAACTGGAACGGCTGAGCGGTGTTCTTTCGGACAGTTCTGTCCGGGAGAATATGGGTGTCTGAAATTTCGCCTTTGTCACCGGAGGCGCGCGCGCACCTTCCGGCGGCAAAACACGCCGATGAAAGCGAAGCCAAATGGTTCGCGCGCCTTGGACGTCCGCGTCAGGTCATTGAAGTGGTCAAGCGCGTATGCGTCGGTGTGTATAGCGATGGGGTCATTCACGCAGGCAATTTTGCGTATCTCTCGTTGGTGTCGCTGTTTGCATTTTGCATTGTCGCGGCGGCCATCGCAGGCGCATTCGGACAGACTGAGTCGGGCCTTGCGCTTATCGCAGCATTTTTTAAAACTGTGCCGCCAAGCGTCGCCAGCGCCCTTCAAGAACCCATCCAGTCCGCCATGAGAGCCCGCTCTGGGCCATTATTGTGGTTGAGCGCCGCCGTCAGCCTTTGGACCGCAGCGAGCCTTATTGAGACCTTCCGCGACGTTTTGTATCGCTCCTACGGCGCAACGCCAAGCCGCGCATTTTGGCATTATCGGCTTGGATCGCTTGGGGCGATTATCGCGTCGGTCGTGTTCGCAATGATTGCATTTTCGGCGCAGGTTCTCGTGACCGCGGCTGAGGATTTTGTGTATCGCTTCATTCCTGAGGCGCAGACTGTTTCAAGCTATTTTGCGTGGGGGCGCATCATTCCCTTCATTGCATTATTCGCGGCAATTTACGTAATTTTTGTAAGTCTAACGCCCTCCAAATATCGATCACCCGACTTTCCAAAATGGCCAGGGCCAGCCTTGGTCAGTATTTGGTGGCTTGGACTGACCGCCTTATTACCTCTATTTCTATCCAGCGTCAGCAACTACGACCTTACATATGGCAGCTTGGCCGGGGTTATGGTCGCGTTGATTTTCTTCTATCTCATAGGGCTTGGAATGGTGACTGGCGCTCAGTTGAACGCGGCGCTGGCCAACGCACATGAAAATGGACTAAAGGATGCGCCAGAGATTTCACCTTACGAATGAGGATATTATGACCGGATTGATGGCGGGCAAACGCGGGCTGATTATGGGGCTGGCCAATGACAAGTCGCTGGCATGGGGCATTGCGAAGCGCTTGCACGCCGAAGGTGCCGAATTGGCCTTCAGCTATCAGGGCGAAGTGATGGAAAAGCGGGTGCGGCCATTGGCAGCGCAGCTGGGTTGCGATTTCCTGATTGATTGCGATGTGGCCGACATGGCCAATCTCGACCGCGCGTTTGAAACGCTCGCCGGCACATGGCCAACCATCGATTTTGTGGTGCACGCGATTGGCTTCACCAATAAAGAGGCACTGCGCGGCAAATATTATGAGGTTGGCCTTGAGGACTTCCTGATGACCATGAATATCAGCGTCTACAGCTTCACCGCCGTTGCCCAGCGCGCTGCGGCCATGATGAAGCCGCTTGATCCCGAAACCGGCGAAGGCGGCGGATCGCTGCTAACGCTGAGTTATTATGGCGCGGAAAAGGTCATGCCGCATTATAACGTCATGGGCGTTGCAAAGGCTGCGCTGGAAACGTCAGTCAAATATCTGGCCAATGACGTCGGCCCGCAGGGCATTCGCGTCAATGCCATCTCCGCTGGTCCAATTAAGACGCTGGCGGCGTCCGGCATTGGGGACTTCCGTTACATCCTGAAATGGAATGAACTGAACACGCCGCTGCGCCGCAATGTCACGATTGATGACGTTGGGTCATCTGCGCTCTACTTCCTGTCCGACCTTGCGGCAGGTGTTACCGGCGAAATCCACCATGTTGACGCAGGCTATCACACCGTTGGCATGAAGCAGGAGGATGCTCCTGATATTGCGGTATCCTAATGCACGCGGGGCATAAATTTCGGTGTATGTGAAGAAAACGGAAACATTATATGAGCTTTAATACCTTTGGCCGCGTATTCCGTTTTTCGACATGGGGTGAATCGCATGGCCCCGCGCTTGGCGCATTGGTTGACGGGTGCCCTCCCGGCCTTGCATTGTCCGAGGCGGATATTCAGCCGTTTCTCGACAAGCGCCGTCCCGGTACGTCGCGCTTTACCACACAGCGGCAGGAACCGGATGCCGTGCGCATATTATCCGGCGTGTTTGAAGGCCGCACCACAGGTACACCGATTTCGTTGATGATCGAAAATGTTGACCAGCGGTCAAAGGATTATTCCGACGTGGCCAAGGCCTATCGCCCAGGGCATGCGGATTACAGCTATGATGCCAAATATGGCTTTCGCGATTATCGCGGTGGTGGCCGGTCAAGCGCGCGGGAAACCGCTGCGCGTGTGGCGGCGGGCGCAGTGGCGCGTGCCGTCATACCGGATGTGGAAATCATGGCCTATGTCGCCGAAATCGGTGGCGATGCTATTAATCGCGACAATTTTGAAGCATCGCAAATTGGTAAAAACCCCTTCTTTTGCCCAGATGAAGCCGCGGCTGGTCGCTGGGAAAAAATGGTAGACGAGGCACGCAAGGCTGGTTCCTCGCTTGGCGCGGTTATCGAATGCGTTGCCACAGGCGTTCCCCCCGGTTGGGGCGCACCTTTATATGCAAAGCTTGATAGCGAGCTTGCATCTGCGATGATGAGCATCAACGCGGTAAAAGGCGTGGAGATCGGTGCAGGCTTTGGCGCAGCCCGTTTGCGCGGTGAGGAAAATGCGGACCGGATGCGCCCTGCTGCTGAAGGGTCGAACCATCCGGAGTTTATGGCGAATAACGCCGGCGGTATCGCAGGCGGTATTTCAACGGGGCAACCTGTATTGGTGCGCGTGGCGTTCAAACCAACGTCATCCATCCTCACGCCAGTTGAAACGGTGACGCGTGATGGCGATGCCACGGACATTGTCACCAAGGGCCGCCATGACCCTTGCGTAGGCATCAGGGGCACGCCCGTGGTCGAGGCGATGATGGCGCTGGTGCTCGCTGATCAGAAGCTGCTGCATCGCGCGCAATGCGGCTAAACGCAACTATGCAAAGGCGCGTTCGATGCGTTCTATCGTCCACGGCTCTTGCGCTGCGGCGGCATACCATTGTTCCATCCATGGATGCGTCATGATGGATTCAGCATAAGCTTGCGCAAAGCCGGGTAGGTTAAAGCCATAGGTCACAAACCGCGTGACCACAGGCGCAAGCATGATGTCAGCCGCGCTGAAGGTGCCGAACAGATATGGCCCATCCTTGCCAAAGCGCGATCGCGCCTCCGCCCATGTTTGCAATATGCGGACTGCGTCGGCGCGGGTGTCTTCGGACAGCGTTACCTCGGTGAAGGTCTTGCGCGTATTCATCGGGCATTCCCGGCGCAACGACATGTAGCCTGAATGCATTTCCGCCGCGAGTGAACGCGCCATGCCCCGCGCGACGGGGTCCTTGGGCCAATAACGGTCACGCCCGACCTTGTCGGCGAAATAATCGATTATCGCGAGGCTGTCCCAGACCACCGCCTCTCCATCCCACAAGATTGGAACCTTGCCCGACGATGGCGCAAGGTCTGCCTGACGCTGGCGTTGTTCCCAGTCCGGCGCAAACAAAGGCACGATGACCTCTTTAAAATGCAGGCCAGATTGCTTAGCCGCAAGCCAGCCGCGCAGCGACCAGCTTGAATAGGCTTTGTTTCCAATGATCAGTTTCAAGGTCATGCGACCGTATATGGTCGCTGTTTGCTTTTCTGTCGAGAGGGCAGAAAAGCAAAATTTACGCACTTTTTACGAGGCCACAGCTTCCAATACCGCCGCACGCAGTTCTTCAATGCCGCCGCGCTTTTCGGCTGAGGTCACCGACAGGTCCGGATAAGCGGCGACATGCTTGCGCAGCTTTGTCATAGTGTCGGTTTCGACATCCGCAAGGTCGCTGGCTTTGATCTTGTCAGTTTTGGTCAGCACGATGCGGTAGCTTATTGCCGCTTTATCGAGCATCGACATGATGTCGTGGTCGACCTCTTTAATGCCGTGGCGGCTGTCGATAAGAACGAACACGCGTTTCAACACCACACGGCCGCGCAAATAATCGTTAATCAAATACCGCCACTGCTGCACGGTCTTGATCGGCGCCTTGGCATAGCCATAGCCCGGCATGTCCACGATGCGAAACACCGCAGGGTCGCCCACATCAAAGAAGTTAAGCTCCTGCGTACGACCCGGCGTATTGGACGCACGCGCCAGATTGTTGCGGTTGACAAGCGCGTTGATCAGGCTCGACTTGCCGACATTTGACCGGCCAGCAAACGCGATTTCCGGCACCGTTGGTTCGGGCAGAAATTCAAGTTTAGGCGCGGATTTCAGGAAGCTTATGGGCCCTGAAAAGATTTTGGTCGTCGTTTCGGTCACGCCTTTGCATTCGCCTTGGCTTGTGCCTTTTCTTCGGCATCACGCGCCATTTGCTCCCGCAATACGGGGTGCCGCGAATACAGCCATTTTTGCTGCGCAATCGACACGACGTTCGACATCACCCAATACAATTGAAGACCAGCGGCAAAAGGTGCCATGATGAACATCAGGAACCATGGCATTACCGCAAATACCTGCTTTTGCACTTCGTCCATCGGTTGCGGATTCAGACGCTGCATCAACCACATCGTGATCCCCAACAAGATTGGCAATACACCGATGGCGATGAAGGACGGCGGGTCAAAAGGCAGCAGCCCGAACAGGTTGATTGGTGTCAGCGGATCTGGCGCTGACAAATCCTTCAGCCACAAGACGAAAGGCTGGTGACGCATTTCAATGGACAGCAGCAAAATTTTGTAAAGCGCAAAGAAGATCGGAATTTGGAGTATGACCGGAAGGCAGCCCGCCAACGGGTTAACCTTCTCGTCCTTGTAAAGCTTCATCATCTCCTGCTGCAGGCGCGGCTTATCGTCTTTCCAACGCTCTTGAAGGGCTTTTAGCTTCGGCTGGACAGCACGCATCTGCGCCATCGACGCAAACTGCTTCTGCGCGACGGGATACATGACGCCGCGCACAATGACGGTCAGGCCGATAATGGCGAGGCCAAAATTGCCAAACACGCCGAACAGCCAGTGGAGTATCCAGAAGAACGGAATGGCGATGAACCAGAACCATCCCCAATCGATGGCGTAATCGAGATAAGGGATGCCCAGTTTCTTTGAATAGCTATCCAGAACAGCCATTTCCTTAGCGCCGGCGAAAAGACGCGAATTGGTCTCCAACGCGGCACCAGTAGCGACATTGGTATAACGCGTAGGTATAACTTGCGCTTGATAGACATCACCGCTGGCACGGAACTTTGCCGACACAGCTGTTTTCTGGTCGGGAATAAGTGCGCCCAACCAATATTTGTCGGTGAAGCCAAGCCAGCCACCGGTGCTG
>NZ_JBIKPH010000136.1:0-6529 GCF_044357595.1 Sphingorhabdus sp.
GAATTACCCCAGCATCGCACGTCACCAAGCCGTCATCCGCGTCAATCGCCGTGATGCTGTTCATCCGCCGCAGGGAGAGGATAAGCTGCTGTCCGCTGTTATCTGGCGTTGCGCCGGCGACCATGCCGCTATTCCCGCCCTGCGGAACCAGCGAAATTCTGTGTTTGGCCGCAAGCTTTATCACCGCGGCAACCTCTTGCGTGTTGGCCGGGGAAAGCAGGGCAGGTGACGATCCTGTAAAACGCCCACGCCAGTCAGTTAGCCAAGGCGAAATGACGTCATTTTCGTCTGAATAGCCCTTTGGCCCCAATATGGCCCGAAATTCCGATAAAATGTTTACATCTGGCACGGTATTTTCCATTGTCTGCAAAGGGTCTGGCATGCAATTCATGATAGGTTCAACCTTATCGAGCAAAGCTGATAGAACTTCAACTTGATACCGGAATGTTTCTTGCGCGCATTAATGGCCTTTATCTTCGTTACGTTAGGACTGACAACATTGTCGCATAGCGCTTTGGCGGGCTTTCAAGTCACCGCTGCGCAGAACCCGTTCACGCCCTTATTTGGGTTGAAGACCGATTTTGATCAAGTGCGCATTGACCAACGGGTCGTTATCAGGCTGCCCAGTCAAGCCGCCCCGCCCGCTGCCGTCGGGGCACAAAGACAGTCATTGGCTAAGATCGAGTATAAGGAGAAAAAGATCGGGAAATGCCTGTGGTTGGGCAGGTTAGGTGGTTCGCGCCCGGGGCCGGATCGCACGCTGGAGTTGCTCACGCGGGACGGTATTCTTATTCGCGCATATTTGAGCGACGGCTGCCTTGCGCGTGAATTTTACGCTGGGGCATATATGGAGCGATCTTATGATGGCAAATTATGCGTAGATCGTGATATGGTGCATGCACGAACCGGCGCCAAATGCCAGATCGACAAATTCAGGCTGCTGATACCGCGCTAAAGGCAGCGCCGCTGGCATATATCTTGACATTTCTGCCCGTAGCGACCAATCGCGACGCTGGTCTCGGTGGATTTGTCACTGGCGACGTTGCACCATTTTTTTTCCGGAACATCATATGCGTTTTGCCGACATCGGCTTGTCTGACGAGTTATTGAGGGCCTTAAGCGAGGCTGGCTATGATGAGCCGACCCCCATTCAGGCCGCCGCCATCCCGCAAGTCCAGATGATGCGCGACATCATTGCCATTGCGCAAACGGGCACGGGAAAAACCGCAAGCTTTGTCCTGCCGATGATCGATGTGCTCGCCAATGGCCGCGCGCGCGCGCGCATGCCACGCAGCCTCATTTTGGAACCAACCCGCGAACTGGCGGCGCAAGTCGCCGAGAATTTCGAAAAATACGGCAAATATCACAAGCTGTCGATGGCGCTGCTGATCGGCGGTGTGCAAATGGGTGATCAGGTCAAAGCGCTTGAAAAGGGCGTTGATGTGCTGATCGCGACCCCTGGCCGCTTGATGGACTTGTTTGAACGCGGCAAGATTTTGCTGACGGGTTGCGAAATGCTGGTCATCGACGAAGCCGACCGGATGCTCGACATGGGTTTCATTCCCGATATTGAACATATCTGCACAAAGCTGCCGAGCACGCGGCAGACCCTGTTGTTTTCGGCAACGATGCCGCCGCCGATTAAAAAACTGGCAGACAAGTTCTTGTCCAACCCAAAATATATTGAAGTCGCGCGACCCGCGACCGCCAATGTCAATATCGAACAGTTTTTGGTCAATGTGTCGCCGATGAAAAAACGCGATGTATTGCGCGATCTTTTGCGCACGGAAAAAGTGTCAAACGCGATCATCTTCTGCAACCGGAAGACGACGGTGCGCGAGTTGAACACCAGCCTTCAGCGGCACGGATTGCGTTCGGGCGAAATCCATGGCGATATCGACCAGGCGTCGCGTCAGAAGCAGCTGGAAGCATTTAAGAACGGTGATATCAATTTGCTCGTAGCGTCCGACGTCGCAGCACGCGGCCTTGACGTTAAGGGCGTGAGCCACGTCTTCAACTTTGACGCGCCGTGGCACCCCGACGACTATATTCACCGCATTGGCCGGACCGGTCGTGCCGGAGCCAAGGGCAAGGCATTTACCTTTGTCACCAAGGCCGATGAAGAGGCGATTGAAAGCATCGAGAAGCTAATCGGCAATAAGATCGAGCGCCTTGGCCAGATCGAAGCGCCCGCCGATAGCGAAGAGCGTAGCCCTGCAAATCGGGGCCGCAAGGCGCCAGCCAGTAAGGCCAAAGAACCGCGCCCTGCAGAACCCGAGGTTGCGACCCAGGCACCAGAGACAAAGCCTGTGCGAGAGAAAGCCGCCGCAAAGCCCGCGCGCAAGAAGCCTGCGCCTAAGATTGAAACGGCTAAGCCCGATCAGTCTGCGGGAGCGGCGGCGCCTGACGATGACAGCTGGAATGGCCCAATGCCTGGCTTCTTAAGCGTCGGTTTCGGGAGTTAGGGACCCTTCGCATTGGTCTCCCCGAACTTGCTTCAGGGTCTTAATTTTTCGACAACGCAGAAGTAAGGCCCTGATATAAGTTCAGAGTGGCGGGTCCTCGTGCTTCACAGCTGTTTCAATAAGCATAACAACAAAAAAGGGCCCGCATCGCTGCAGGCCCTTTTCCGTTTACGTTGGCTAAGTTTTAGAACTTGCCGCGCAATGTGATGCCGTAGGTCCGCGGTTCTGCAAGGAACTGGGAGAAGATCTGGCGACCACCTGGATATTGTGGATCGACAAATGGTGCCGCGCTTTGACCCGCCTGGAATGGTGCGTTGAACGCGACCTGCGCATAATCCTGATTAAAGATGTTCTGGCCCCAAAGCTCAATGCCCCAGGCTTCGTCAGGACCACGCAGGCCGATGCGGGCGTTGAATACCGCAAAGCCATCCTGTTCCTTTTGAGGGAAGAGGTCAGAACCCGTATTGTAATCGCTGGTCATACGACCGTCGATGTATACGAGGCCACTCATGCCGTTGCTGCCGATATCAGGCGTCCATGTTACGCTTGAAGTGGCAACCAACTCTGGTGCGTTGGACAGGTTGTCACCTGGCAACTTACGCAGCGCGGAATCGAGCGGCGCACCGTTCTTGGTGCCGATCAAATCATCCCGATAGGTTGTCTTTGCATAGGTCAAACCAGCAGCCATGCGGAAGTTGCGTGCTGGTGTCAGCGATGCTTCAAGTTCCAGACCCTGCGTACGGACACCATAAGTGATGTCGCCGGCGGCACAGCTGCCCGTTGTATTCGGAGCAGCATTGAAATTGGTGCCAGCGGCGGACAGGTTCTGATCGGTATCCGCATTCGGGCCACCAACAAGGTTGTCACAACCATTAACGTTCTGCACGAGGAAGACAGTGCCGTTGAAGGTATTCAGCTGGAAGCTGCTGAAGTCCGAACGGAATGCCGAAACGCTCAGGCCAAACGGACCATTTGAGAATTTTGCACCCAGCTCATAGCTGTCCACCAATTCCGGATCGAACTGAAGATTGCCAACGAGCGCCTGAGCACCGCCAACCGAAGCAAAGGTAGGAACTGGCGACTTCAGTGCCGAACGGTCGAGGTTGAAACCGCCTGCCTTATAACCACGGGCAAAGCTCGTGTAGAGCAGAAGATCATCGATAGGCTTCCACGAAAGGATGGCCGTTCCGGTGATTTGATCTTCACTACGTTTGTCGTTGATAGACACGCCGTTCAGTTCAGCGGTCGAGTTGCCCTGACAGGAAAGGCCGATGACGGCACCAGCAGTAGCAGCCGCCGGAGTAGTCAACAGCGACGCCAAAGCAGCCTGGTTCGCTGTACATATGCTATTGTCGTTACCGAAGGTCGCGTCGAACTTCTTCTTGTCCTTCGTGTAGCGAAGGCCAAGCGTCAAATTGACGGTGTCAGTAATGTGTACGATGTTGTGCGTGAACAGCGCCCAGTTCGTTCCATTCTGGAAGTAACGATCATTAGTCGTTCCGACATTATTCATAGTGTCCAGACGGTCAAACGCTGAAACGATGAGTGGTCCGGCAGCGCCCAAGGCGCCCGAGACAGTCGGGCGCAACGACGGCGTGATGCAGCTCTGCGCAGTTGGATTATACGCAAATGCCAAGCCGCCACCGGAAACAATGCGGCAATTTGCAAAGCGGCCATACTGATTACCGAAGCGCAGATTATCACGAACGGTCAGTTTTTCATTGGCAAAGAAGCCGCCGACGAGCCAGTCAAGCTTGCCGTCTAATGCTTCACCCTGAAGACGCAGTTCCTGCGTGAAGGTGTGGAACTGACGATAGGCATCGTCGCTTGGCGCGCGGTATAGGATGTCGACTTCGCCATAATCGGTATCGGATGCCTGACCTGAACGATATTGGCGGTAGGCCGTAATCGAGGTCAAAGTTGCGCCACCCAAATCATAGTCGATCTGGCCGGAGAAGCCATAATCCTTGGTTTCGCCGGTGAAGACGCGGTTTGCGCTGACCGAAATATTGCGGCCGTAGCCTTGGCTGAACGCAGCCAGTGGCTGGCCAAGGTCACGCAATACGTTGATGATGTTGTTTGATGTGGCTGTCGACGCTGCGCCAACAGCGCTGGGAGTGTTCAGGTTGCCAATGAACTGGTTGACTGTTCCATCGACATAGGTCGCAGCGCAGCACTCTTCCTTACGCGAGGTATAATCCGCAATCAGGCGAACCGACAGCGCATCGGTGGGTTCAAACAACAACTGTCCACGTAGGAAATAACGGTCACGATTATTGACGTCATGTCCACTCTGGTCGTCACGGTAGAAACCGTTCCGTTTTACGTAAACGCCGTCAACGCGGAATGCCAACTGCTCCGAAATTGGACCAGTGACGCTAGTTGCGCCGCGCATGAAGTCATAATTGCCGTAGGTCAGTTCGCCGCTGCCGCCAAAGGTGAAGCTTGGCTTTTTCGAATAGATGCTGATCAGGCCAGCCGACGAGTTACGGCCTCCCAAGGTGCCTTGTGGCCCGCGCTGCACTTCGACACGGTCAATTTCGCCAAGTTCGTTCAGGCCAATGCCCGAACGCGAACGGTAGACGCCGTCGATAAAGACGGGAACCGAGCTTTCAAGGCCGGGGTTGTCGCCGACAGTGCCGATACCGCGAATACGGGCGGAGCCATTGGCTTCCGATCCCGTGGAGGACACGAGCAACGATGGCGCAACTTGGTTGAGCTGGCGTATGTCATTTGCGCCACTGTTTTGCAGCGTTTCTGCACTCACAGCTGAAATCGCGACGGGGACGTCCGAGAGCAACTGGCTGCGGCCTTGAGCCGTTACGACGATTTCCTCGTCCGACGTATCTTCTGCCTGAGGCGCCTCTTGCGCGAATGCCAAGCTTGGCACGGCGAGCGCAAGGCAGGCTGCCGATAGTTTCAATGCACGGCCGATGGATTTATTACGTTGGGACATATGGCTTCTCCTATTTGACCCCCTTTTAACAACCTACCGAGTAAGCGTGCGGGTGTCATCGCCGTTAACAGCTAAAATCTTGAAATTTTTCTTGTGCGTCTATATTGCAACAATATTGCAATATTAGATAATCTGACGTTACAGACGCAGGTTTGATGGGCTGCAGATTTCCTGCGCCTCCCCCCAAAAACTGCGCAGCAATTTGCTCAGAGCTTGACGAGCATCTTGCCGGTGTTCTCCCCACTGAACAGGCCGATAAAGGCTTCTGGTGTCTTCTCAAGCCCGTCTTTGACTGTCTCACGACCTTTGACGGCGCCTGATTGAATGAGACCAGCCATATCGGCATTGAACTCTGACACTTGCGCGTAGAAATCAGGGTAAAGGAAGCCCTTGATCATTATCCTTTTGCCGATAATCATCGGCAGATACTGCATCGGCTGTGCCTTGAAGTCGTTGTAGACATCGATCATGCCGCAAATCGCAAAGCGCGCCCATTCCTTGGCAGTTGCGAGGGCGGCGTCGAAATGTTCGCCGCCGACATTGTCAAAATAGACATCAATGCCGGTTTCACCCATATCCTTAAGCGCGGCCATCAATTGCGGCAGCACCTTGCCCGATTTGTAATCAATCACTGCGTCTGCACCGAGTTCTTTCACCCACGCGCATTTGTCTGCGCCGCCCGCAGAACCGATGACTTTCATTCCCTTGGCTTTCGCAATCTGGGTCACGGTAGATCCAACTGCGCCAGCAGCGGCGGAAACAAAAATCACCTCGCCGGGCTTGGCTTCAGCAACCTTAAGCAGACCAAACCATGCGGTGCCGCCTGGCATTCCGATGATGCTTAGCCAATGTTGATCGGGTACGCCTATGTCAGGCAATTTGACTGGGGGCATGCCAGCAGGTGGTGTCTTGCCACCGCCAAAAACTGCGTAATCGCGCCAGCCAGCCATATGCAATACTTTGGCCCCGACAGGGAACTCGGCATTGTTGCTCTCGGTCACGGTGCCGACTGCGCCGCCTGTCATCGGTTCGCCAAGCGCGAAAGGATCGGAATAGCTTTTCGCATCATTCATGCGTCCGCGCATGTAGGGGTCGACGGATAACCAGC
>NZ_JBIKPH010000036.1:0-17652 GCF_044357595.1 Sphingorhabdus sp.
TAAGCACGCCAGCGATGTTCCGCGCGGAACCATTGACGTCTTCGGCATAGCGGAAGGCGACGCGACCATCCCCTTCAAGTCTGTCGAGCGTATCGCTATCCGCGAAATAATTGCCATCATGATGTGCTACGGGAATGCGGATCTGTTCCCCATCGGTGTAGCCGCGGGTAAACGCAGATTGGCTATTTTCGACCGTCAAGGCGACGGTGCGGCAGACGAACCGTATGCCGGCATTGCGCATTAACGCGCCGGGCAGCAGGCCTGCCTCAGTCAATATTTGGAACCCATTACAAACACCCAGAACAGGCACGCCGCGTCCAGCTGCTTCTATGACCGCTTGCATGACTGGCGATCTTGCCGCCATCGCACCAGAACGCAGATAATCGCCATAGGAAAAACCGCCCGGGATGGCGATGAGGTCAAGTCCGTCTGGCAATTCTCCAGTACGATGCCAGACGAGGGTCGTTTCCGCACCTGTGATGTCGCGGATCGCCACCGCCATGTCGCGGTCGCAATTGGAACCGGGGAACTGAATAACTGCGGCCCGCATCAAGCCTGCTCGATCTCAAAATTCTCGATCACCATATTGGCGAGCAACTTGGTGCACATCGCCTCAAGGTCTGACTTCGAAAGCCCCGGCTCATGTTCGATTTCGATAAGGCGACCGGCGCGCACGTCATGTACCCCGGAAAAACCTAACCCTTCAATGGCGTGATGGATTGCCTTGCCTTGTGGATCAAGCACACCGTTTTTTAGCGTTACAAAAATGCGCGTTTTCATTCTGGATCCGTCTGCCTCATTGTTTCAACTGCCTATAGAAGCCACGTCGGACGATTCAAGTCTAAGCTAACGGCAATGAAACTTTAACCATGTTTGGAAAGCGCGTTTTTAGCGCGCGGTGTATACTCCCCGCCACTTATCTTCGTCATTGCGGCAAACACGCCGATCGCAGGGGTTCGTACCGGCGCGGTAGTCTAATTTGCAGGCTCTGAGGGCTGACGCAATATTTCATCGGGTAATGCACGAAACGTAAACTGCGCCGGTTTCTCCAGATATTGCTTTGCAAGCGCCCAAATATCCTGGCGCGTAATAGAGGTGAACTTGGCCTCGTTTTGCCGGAAACGGTCAAGCTTATCGGTGTTCGTCTGCGCCTCGGCAGCAACACCCAACCATGTGTCATTTCGCTTTTTCCAATCAGCATAGCTTTCAAGCACTGGTTTGCGTGCGCGTTCGAAAACGTCAGCATCCGCTGGCGCTTTGACTATCTCGGCGATGACCTGATCGACAGTAAGTTCGATAACTGCGAGGTCTTTGGGGTCGCCGGCTGTCGACACCGACAGCTGCCCAAGGGCAGGGTACAGGTCGGACATCTCGGAACTGGCGGATACACCATAGGTCGCGCCCAGCTTCTCACGCAGCTCGTCGGTGAGGCGCAGCGTAATAACCCGCGCCAAAAGGTCCATAGCTTGCGTATTTTTTTGATCTTTGTCGCCAGTTGTTGGCCAGACGCGGCGCCACCCAAGTTGGTTTGCTTCACCCTTATGCGGAATATCAAAATTCCCTTGGGCCGAGCTCCAGCCCACTTGCAGCTGCGCGTCATAATCCTTGCCAGTGGATGCGCGGTTCGGGAGTGCCCCGAAACTTTTGGCCACAGCGGCAATCGCAGCCGCCTCGTCCAAGTCACCCACCAACGCTATCTCCAGCCGGTTTTGCGTTAGGATGTCACCAAGGGCCCCCTTGAGCTGATCGAAATTGGCGGCCTGAATTACGCTCAACGGTGAAAGGGCAAAACGGGGGTCATCATCGGTCATAATCCGCGCCATTGCGATACCCAATGCCGATGCAGGCACGGCATCCAATCGGGCATAAATTTCCGGCAACGGGCGCCGAAACAGCCGAAGCGCGTTTTCCGAATAGCCAGGATGTGTTGTGTAGGCCGCCATGACTTGGAATTGACGCTCTAAATCTGCGGGTGCAACCGCGCCGGTTGCCCCGAAATAATTATCTGCGACAGCGAACGCAGGGGATACAGTGGTTCCCGCAAGTATTGACCGTAAGTCCTCAATGTCATGCGCTTCAAGACCGCCAGAGACAAAGGCTGCCGACATGAGCCATGCCAACACCGCATTCTCTTTGCCAAAATGCAGCTTGCCTCCATCGACGCGCAGAGAATAGCGGATCCGGTTATCCTCGAAATCTGTCTTTTTAAGGTTCAGCAATACGCCGTTGGCAAAGCGCACAGTCCGAATGCCGAGGTCATCTATCGTCTTGTCGGAAAAGATCGCTCCAGCAGACCCGAAATCGGTATATGCAAAGGTCGAAGCCTTCCGTTCAACGGGCGCGCTTACCGCGGTTGCTTTGCTTGCCGCAAAAGCCGACATGATTTCGTCCGCGGAAGCACCCTCGTTCTGTTTTGTCGTGAGGAATATCTGCGGCGCATTCATTTGGCCAAACCATTTGCTGAATTCGCCGTCAATCGCCGCCTTTGTCATAAAGGGGCGAACCTGTAGCCACAACATCTGGCGGTAACGGTCCGAGTTATACACATCGTCATTCAGCTCGACCAAGGCGTTCGCAATTGCGCCGCTGGATTCGGTACCTTCATCCTTGGCGTTATTCGTATATTGCGTATCGAGACGCTTTAACTGCTCGGCAATTTCAGTTTCATCAAAACCATATTGTGCTGCTTGCCGGACCGTCTGCTCTGTAAACGAAAGCAACGCCTGCCAACTTCCGTCCTTGCCGACTACGCCATATCCAATTGCGGCATACTGATCACACAGACCATAATTGAAATTCACGCCGCCGCCCAAAAACGGAATGTCTCCGTCACGCGAACGCCGGTTCATGCGTTGCGCCAATATGCCGTTCGCGATGTCCATTTGTAACTCGGTTATCGCCCTTTGAATTGTGTCGGGGCGCTTTTTGTCCTGCAAAAATTGCTGAACACCCATGCTTTCGCTGACTTCAGGATGCACAAAGCTTTTCGCCGATATGCCTCGCGCAGTGTTCAGCGTGCATCGGTCAATATCCCCAAGGAGTGGTGATGTTACCTGCCAGTCAGCGAATTTTGTCACCAATTCGCGCTCGATTGCCACGGTGTCAACGGGACCAACGATAATGATTTTGATGCGATCCGGGCGATAATATTTGCGATATAGCGCTTTGATCCGCTCTGCCGGCGCAGTTTGAATAATCTCGGGCAAGCCAATGGGGTAGCGAGTCGCATAAAAAGTATCTGGGTAATATAGGCTGTTGGCTGCGCGGGCACTTTGATATGCGAAATTCTCCCGCTCGCGGCGTTCGGCCAATATGATGCCGCGTTCGCGTTCTACCGCTGCCGGATTGAACGAAACCTCACGCGCGGCTTCGCGCATCAGGAATAGCGCGCGTTCAATTAAGCGCGGGTCAGATTTGGGCAGGTCGAGTTTATATTGCGTCTGCGTGTAGCCCGTTGACGCATTGGTGTCGGCACCAAAAGAGAGGCCAAGCCGCTCAAGTATTTTGACCATCTCACCTTCGGGCACGTTGGTGCTGCCGTTAAAGGCCATATGCTCAATGAAATGCGCGAGGCCTTGCTCCTCCTCGGCCTCCGCTGCCGAGCCAAAGTCGATCGCCATACGCACCAGCACCTGGTTCTGCGGACGCTGGTTCGGGCGAATGGCATAACGCAATCCGTTTGAGAGCCGACCATATATGATGCTCGCGTCCGGTTCGAGATCAGACGTTTCGGCATTCCAAGGCTTGGTGCGCTCTGCCCCCGCAGGTGGTTTTCCTGCAGGCGCAGCAAAGGAGGAAGTGGCTCCGGTAAAGAAAAGAGCGAGCCAAAATATAGAGATAAGCGTTTTTTTCATACGCTGATTAGAATACCGCAGAATCTTCTATTCTGCAATGTTTTCTTGTGTAAATTATTGATTTACTTACCTTTACGTAATCTGTGACTGACCATGTCAAGTACTGCGCCCTCGCTTTCATCGGGCATTAGGCCAAGGCGGCGGGCGACTTCTTGATAGGCTTCTGCTTCGCCGCCAAGGTCACGGCGGAACCGATCCTTGTCAAGCTTCTCGCCTGTTTCAATGTCCCAAAGGCGGCAGCCATCCGGGCTGATTTCGTCGGCAAGAATGATCCGCGAGAAATCACCATCGAACAGGCGCCCAAACTCCAGTTTAAAGTCGACGAGCCGAATGCCGATGGCCGCAAACATGCCGCACAGAAAATCGTTGATGCGAATTGCCATGGACGAAATGTCCTGCATTTCCTCCTGCGTTGCCCAACCAAAGCAAGCGATATGCTCTTCGGCTACCAGCGGGTCACCCAGGCTGTCGTCCTTATAGCAATATTCGAGCAATGTGTGCGGAAGCGGAGTGCCCTCTTCAATACCGAGACGCTTGGACAAGGTTCCTGCGGCCACATTGCGTACAATGACTTCAATCGGCACAATCTCTACCTGACGGATCAATTGTTCGCGCATGTTGAGGCGGCGGATGAAGTGCGTCGGAATGCCAATATGGCTCAACCGGGTGAATACATGCTCTGACACGCGATTGTTGATGACGCCCTTACCGGAAATCGTACCCTTTTTCTGGGCATTAAAGGCGGTGGCATCATCCTTGAAATATTGGATCAACGTGCCGGGTTCAGGACCTTCGTAAAGAATCTTAGCCTTGCCTTCGTATATTTTGCGGCGGCGGGTCATATGCGGTCCCTGACTTTGCTTGAAATGACGCGCCCCGGCGGGGCTGGCTCTAACTGAGCCTAACTCTGCCGGGGCAATTGTGCCTACTATAATCCATTGCATGCGTCGGCGCAATTCGAGATAGGTAATTAGCTCGGACGCGAAAGGACATGTTTTTGCCCATCGATCTGGATTTGCTGCTTCAGGCGTACGCCAATGGCATATTTCCGATGTCCGACGCGCGGGATGACCCCGACACCTTTTGGATTGAGCCCGAATTCCGCGCTGTCATGCCGCTTGATGGCTTTCGCTTGTCAAAGTCTCTTGCCAAAACAATCCGGCAAGACCGGTTTGTTGTAACTTCCGACACTGCCTTTGCGCAGGTCATTGGCACATGTGCTGAGCCGCAGGCCGATCGGCAGGACACCTGGATTAACCCGGACATCGAAGAGGCCTTCTGCCGGCTGCACAGCCTCGGCCAGGCGCACAGCGTTGAATGTTGGTCGGAAGGCCGCCTTGTTGGCGGGCTTTATGGACTTGCTTTAGGACGCGCCTTTTTTGGGGAAAGCATGTTCTCGCGGGCGACCGATGCTTCCAAGGTTACTCTGGCATGGCTGGTTGCGCGGCTTAAAATTGGCGGTTTTGAATTGTTGGATTGCCAGTTTATGACTGACCATTTGGAGAGCTTAGGGGCGATTGAGATGACCCAAGGCGCGTATCTAAAGCTGCTCGAAGCCGCGCTTACAAAGTCAGTTCAGAGCGCGTCCGGGGTTGCTTCGTCAGGTGCCTTAGCCCCGGGTTCGGTCGGCAATTGGGGAGCACTTGATGGCGCTTTTGGTTCTGCGGTCGCGGTATCTGCCGATTTCTCCTCGACAGGCGTTTCTTCGCCGGGGAAATGCATTTTGCAAGCCTTGACCCAGACATCGTAAATCGGATGTTCGACAACATTGGCGGCGGGATTTTCTTTAAATAACCAGCCGGAGAAAACATTACGCCATCTCTCTGCCTCGGTAGTGCCAGGAGGGCGTTCGTTGACGAGGAGTTGAACAAATGCACCTTCGTCGGGATAGGTTTCCCATGGCGCTGTTTTTTCGCAAGCGCGAAGCCTGACAACAACCTTGTCAAACCGAATAGCTTCACCGGGCTTTAGCTCAATATCGCGGGTCTGACCGTTCCGCTTGTTCAAAAGGCCGAGAACTGCAACGCGTTCAGCCATCGGCGTCCCAATGGATCCGCCAGCTGCGGTAGCAATTTTATCATTTGTAGGTTGTGCCTTTCCCGACTGCGCGGGCGCCTCCAACGCGTCCGTATAAGATCCACACGCGGCCAGCGTCGCCAGCAACGGCAGAACCAGTAGACCGCGTGTGCGGATCATAATGCGTCGGGACTCCACGCCTCATAATCGCCAGTTGCGCGCGCACGGTGGCCGCCGCGCTCAATCGATCCTGCAGGACGATATGCCCCTTCAGTCCCTGTCAGATTGGGAACAGCCGCAGTTTCATAACCGCGATGCGGCGGGAGGTAACTCTCCGGATCACCATCATGCGTGCAATGGAGCCAACCATGCCAATCAGGCGAAACGCGGCTGGCATCATTCGGACCATTATAAATTACCCAGCGGCGCTTGCCGTCGGATGATTGATAATATTTATTGCCTTCGGTGTCGGTGCCCACAGCCTTGCCTTTACGCCAGCTATAGATTGCCGTGCCGATCGTAGCACCGTCCCACCACGTGAAGATTTTACCGAGTATACCCATGGCTTCGCGATTAGGAGCAAGCACGTTGCCGCGCAATCCTTATTTGCCCCTATTTGGTGGCCCATTTCACGGTGTCGCCCGCGGCTATGCCCAATTCAGCGGCAAGACCGCCACGCAATTCCAGCACGGCAACTACCGGTTCACCCGCTTCTACAGGTATAGTTGAATATGGGATGGTGTTATCCGCGATACTCTCAATCGTGCCGTTCGCGCGGATGAAGATGATGTCCAAGGGGATGACGGTGTTTTTCATCCAGAAACTGGCGATGCGCGGTTCGGGGAAAGGAAAGATCATCCCTGCATTGTCGGCAAGCTCGGTTCGGAACATCAACCCTTTGGCTTGCTGCGCCGATGTCCCAGCGACCTCAACATTGAAGACGCGAGTCGTTTTGGCGCTGGAAATGCACAAAGTTACCTGTTGTATCCCGGCGGCTGACTTACCGGCAGCTGCGCCTGGGGTGCAGCCAGCAACCTCACTTCCACCATTGGCGGGCATTGTACATGCGGTAAGCGACAACGCAATTGCATAGACACTGCGGCTGCTGAATTGGCTGAACTTCATTTACGTGATCCTTTTTCAATTCGGGTACAATTAATCGCGGCGCTTCCTGCGTGCTTAATAAAACAGCTTCCACTTCCGCCAACCGTAATGTTGCCTGACCCGCGATTAAACTTATTCGCTTCTTCCATGGCTTGGACGTTGGATATGGCATTTCCGTTATGCTCAAGACGAATGGTACGCATTTTGACGTTCGGCGTATCAAACTGCCCCGCGCCATCAAGCAACACTCTCCCATCCCGAACATTGCCGCTTTTGATATTTATGCGCCCATTGCCTTCAATATTCGCTGAGAATTTATCGGTAATCAGTTTTTCAACAGCGATTGAGCCGTTGCCTGCAACAAGCATGCGAACCGCATCTGATTGAGCGACATTTGAGATCTTTAATATGCCATTTCCGGCTATGGCTATGCTTTTGATGCCTTGTGTTGTTAGCTGCACAGTGATGGGTCCTGTCATCGGGGCCCCTTTGGCGTCGTTTAAGGCGCCTTGAAGCCGCACCCGCAGCGTCATGCCGGCGCGTTCCAGTTTTAACCCATCAAGCACGCGCTTGTCACCTATCGCCCGAGCGGTGGGTGACTTCCCCATTAAAATCTCGACGTTAATGTCACCAAATACCTGAATATCTTCAAAGCTGCCCACGAGCATTTTGCGTTCTTCAGCAGATGCGGGACCTGCTGCGGCCAAAGCCGCGGCCAGACATAAAGCACCGCTTAGTTCGCCAATCTTGCCTCGCCCCATTCCACCCAGCCGAGCCATCTCGGTGTCCTTTTCATATAATGTCCCTGCGGTGCATTACACACAAAGCCAGCGTCAGATATGGCCTGCGTTACGGGCCGGGTCAAATGGCAACCGCCGGCAATCCGCTTCCAAACGGGCTCAAGCCGCCTCTGCCAGGCAGCGGCATCAGTATCGGGTGCACGACCATGTTCAACGAATAGCAATCGACCACCCGGCTTAAGCACACGCTTCGCCTCCGACAGCGCGGCGTGCGGGTCCTGCACCGAACACAGCGTGAAGGTTGTGACCACGCAGTCGAAGCTGTTGTTTGCGAAAGGAAGCGCTTCTGCGATGCCGGGAATGAAGTTGGCTGTCATCCCTTTGCTTTCCAACGCCAGTTTTGCTCGGGCAAGCAATTCAGCAGATGGGTCTACGCCGGACAGCGAACGCACATTGTTCCGGTCATAATAATCGAGATTAGGCGCGCCGCAGCCCAACTCCAGCACATCTCCGGACGCGAAAGGTACCACCTTGCCTCGGTCATGCATCACCGCAGGTTGCGTACATGCGCAACCGATCAAGCGCGGAACGACGTTCCGGTCCCACCAATTGCTCATACGCTAAGGATGCCTTGGTTTAGAAGGAATTGACATTGTCCGAACAATACGCCCGCGCGTTTTTCACGCAACAGATATCTGCAGCCTATCTCGAAAGGCCCATGTCTTTAAGAATTTTGGGAATATGTTCTTTGAAAGGGAAGAAGCCTTTCGTTGCATGTGGCCAGAAGTTTTCGTCCCAAGCGCGTCGGATTTGAACCAAAGGAACGCCTTCGGCGGCCAATATTGGAGCGATGCGGGTTAGGGCATCGGCCACGGGACCGATGGGGGTGTAGGGTGTGATTATGTGCTCTGCCCCTGCCGCGCGTGCTTGTGCAATCAGGGCCGCGGTATCGAAGTTACCGAGCACCGTTGTCGGGCATTTGAACGCTTTTCTAACGCGTTCAACAGCGTCTTCGGTCGCGGCCTCGACAAAGGCTCTGGCATTATTGCCCCACAGGGTTTCAGGGTCGCGTAAAACGCCGGTGCTGTTGATTTTGGTAGATACGCCAAAGACAGACTCAGGGTGCAAATCCTCCGGCGTCACTAGCAGATATGCAGGCTTATGTGCGTCGAAAAATGTGGCTTGCGGCAAGGGCCGAAGCTCCGGTGAAGCCATGTCCGCAGGCATCGTTGCTGTGGTTGCCAAGCCCTTTGGTACAAATCGGCCATTCGTAAAGCGGGCGATGTTTTCCGAAGTCGCAAGGTACATCTTGCCAGCCGTTTGCAAGCCAGCCACCCAGCGCCATGATAAAGTGTTGCTCGCCGCGTCTGCATCCACCAAATGCCGCAGGAAAAAGTCCGCGCCCAAGGCCCATGGCAGGCGCAGGGTGAAGATCCAGATTGATGCAAACCACATTCTTGCGTGATTGTGTAAATAGCCGGTCTCGACCAATTCGCGCGCCCAGTCGTCAAAACCTTCGATACCTGTTTCGCCAGTTTCTGCGCTGTGGATAGCGCGGGCGTCGGGAAAGCTGTCGCGTTGGTGGTCGCGCTCTTGTTGGAATTGCGTCCACACCGACGGACGCATCTCAAGCCAGCCCTTCCAATATGTGCGCCACAACACTTCCTGCACATATTTCTCGGCAGCCGGAAGGCTGTGTCGTCCCAATGTCGCGCCAATGACGTCTTGCTCAGTTATCAGGCGATAGCGCAAATATGGCGACAGCTTCGAAACGGCGCCCGCTTGGTCTGGCCCGGGGTCCGTATTGCGGCCGGACGCATAAGCCTGACCTGCGCGCGGCGCAAAGTGCGTGAGGCGAGCCAGCGCAGCAGTGCGCGTCGCAGGGAAGCTTTCTGGGATCATGTTCAATCCAGTAATTTTTGCAGGCGCGGCCTGATGATGAGGAAGCGGTTATAGAGCCGTTCAAGAAGTCCAAGTACCACGGAGTTGCGGGCGATAATCCCAAGCGGTTTCAGCAATGGAATGGCCCGCCACATGGCGGCAAAGGCGGCTGCGCCTGATAGCATAACCCCATCTTCGCTGGCATGAAAGCGGGCGAGCATCAACTGACGGTCAACCGGACAAATCGCATCGGTGGGTGCTATATCCAGAAAGTCGATGGCACCGCGCCGATCAAGCCGACGCATCAATGCAATCTCGCGAATGCACAGGGGGCATGCCCCGTCATACCAGATGATTACTTTGGCCATAAATTTCCTTACCACCGACGATAGCTATATGTCAGGCTTGGCGTTTCGCGGTATGGCTGTGCCGAAAAAAAAGGGCGCCGTTGCCAGCGCCCTTCAGATTTTTCGGGAAGGAAGCCTTATTCCGCTTTTTCGTAATATTGCGGTGCCGCCTCATTCAAGATGACGAGAATCTTCTGGAGTGCCGCTTTTTCATCGGTCTTTTCCATGGCGGCAAGCTCGCGAGCCAAACGGCTTGATGCCGCTTCGAAAATCTGCCGCTCGGAATAGCTTTGCTCTGGCTGATCGTCAGGACGGAATAGATCGCGCGTTACTTCGGCAATAGATACCAAATCGCCAGAGTTGATCTTTGCTTCATATTCCTGCGCACGGCGTGACCACATAGTGCGCTTAACCTTGGGCTTGCCCGTCAAGGTGTGCATAGCTTCCTTGAGCGTCTTATCGCTCGACAGTTTACGCATGCCAACGCCTTCGGCTTTGTTGAACGGAACGCGAAGCGTCATTTTTTCTTTTTCAAACCGCAGGACATAAAGTTGAAGCTGCATCCCTGCGATTTCGGAATCCTGAAGTTCAATTACGCGTCCGACCCCATGCTTGGGATACACCACATAATCGCCTACATCAAATATCGCCGCGTTGGACGTCATATTACGACCTTTCTGAATGTTCGGGAGAAGAGCTTTTTGGGCAACCAAATGTTGTCCCTAAGACTTTCGTGTTCGCCCCTTGCGTCATGAACCTGCATCAACCCAGTTTAGGTAGGCAGTCATCGGCCATTCCTGACCTGTCGACGCAGAGTGTAACAGATTCGCAACAAAAATTCAACGGCTGCTTTACTATGTGTCAGTAGCGCACATTAAATTGCGCTTAGTTTCCTGACGCGGTCGCCCATATCGTCGTTTGCATCCGCTCTGATAGGCGTGATGTCCAATGAGTTCATCCAGCTCAGATCCATATAACCAAGCACCCTTTCATCATGGCTGCGGATGGTAACTGGCAATATTGGCTGGCGATCACGGTCGTCGACCAAAACAGGATTGGACAAAACGCCCGTACCCCATTTTTCGCCCCATTGGCGCAAAGCAATCATCGTGGGCAGCAGGTCCAAGCCCTTCTCCGTTAGGCGATATTCAACCTTGCGCCGGTCATCGGGGCACGGCGTGCGGTGCAATATGCCGCTTTCGGTTAGACGCGTGAGACGATTGGCCAATATATTGCGCGCGATGCTGATTTCGGAGAGGAACTCCTCAAAATGGCGCACACCGTTAAACGCCGCGCGCAGGATCATGAACGACCAACGTTCCCCCATCGCCTCCAGCGCAGTCGGAAGACCGCATTCTGCAAGCTGCTGTAACGGTTCGCGCAATTCACCCATGTCATATCCTCTTTGCCGCAGATTGGGACCGTCATCAGAAATAATCAACCGAATACGTATTTTAAGTTGCAAATAGAAACTTAAAATAATAAGTAGTGATTCGCAACTGAGTTTCAGAAGCACAAATTGCAGGCGCAGGATCAAAAATTCCCGTCTGCCTTTTGGAATGTTAGCAAAGCTAAAGGAAAACATGATAACCCTCTCCCATTTCTCCGCTCGTTTGGGCGCCCTTGCTGCTGCCTCTGCTTTGAGTGCAACCCTTGGTTTCGTTGCCCCACAGGCACATGCCGCGACCAACGGCAGCTATTATAAAATTGAACTGGCCCAGCCTGCCGATGCAAAGCCTGAATTGCTGCGTAGCGTTTTCGTAAAGTGCGAAGGCACTAGCTGCCGTGCGCCGATGGCGTCGACGGCACCGAAGAATATGTGTGTCAGCGTTGCCCACAAGTTCGGCGCGGTTGCGGCTTTCACCGCTGGTGAGCGCGTGTTCACAGCCGATGAAGTTGCGGCATGCAATGCCGACAACGCGAAGGCTATCGCAAAGAACTAAAGCAGTAACCGATTTTTTTGGCTCTGCTCTCCCCCTTATCCCATGGCTGCGCGTTTCGTGCAGGTTGTAGAGCCGAAAACAGACTGCGCCGGAGGGACGATCCTTCCGGCGCATTTTTGTTGCGCGCCTGCTTCGCGTTGGTAGCCTGAGCCTCTGTCTTTATCACGCCCATTGTCGCTTTTGCCGCTCCTTTTTCTGCGCCTAACCGAGCACGAATGCGTGTGGATTAACTTTACGGTTGCATCGCAGCGTAAAAGCCCCAACTTGGACTTATGATGCGGCAATATGAACTGGTTGAACGGGTGCGGGCTTATACGCCTGACGTCGATGAAGATCGGCTGAACCGGGCGTATGTCTTCACGGTTCAGATGCATGGGGCACAAAAACGTGCGTCGGGTGATCCCTATTTCAGCCATCCCGTAGAGGTTGCTGGCCTGATGACTGACCTCAAAATGGATGAGGACACGATAATCACGGCGTTGCTGCATGACACGGTGGAAGATACGCTGACCTCGATCGAAGGCATCGAAAGCCGCTTTGGCCCTGAAGTGGCGCGCTTGGTTGATGGCGTCACTAAGCTGTCGAAAATTGAAGCCCAGACCGAGGACGAGCGTGCAGCAGAAAATCTGCGCAAGTTTTTGCTCGCGATTTCCGATGATATCCGCGTGCTTTTGGTCAAGCTTGCTGACCGCCTGCATAATATGCGGACGCTGCACTTCATCAAAAGCCCGGAAAAGCGCAGTCGTATCGCCAAAGAAACCATGGATATCTATGCGCCGCTGGCTGAGCGGATTGGCATGTATGAATATATGCGCGAGATGCAGTTGCTCGCGTTTGAACAGTTGGAGCCTGAGGCGTATCAGACGATAACTGGGCGCCTAAAGCAAATTCGCGATAAGGCCGATGTCGAAATTGATCAGATCAACCAGACCATCGCGTGGGAAATGGAGCAAGCTGGGCTGAAAATCAAAATTTCGGGGCGTGAAAAACATCCCTATTCCATCTGGAAAAAGATGCAGGAACGCCATGTCGCGTTTGAACAACTGACCGATATCAACGCGTTTCGGGTGATAACAGAAACGACCGAAGATTGTTACCGTGCTTTGGGTGTGCTTCATCGCCGGTGGCAAATGGTGCCCGGGCGTTTCAAAGATTTCATCTCCACACCCAAGCGCAATGGTTATAAATCGGTACACACCACCATCATGTTCGCCAAAAACATGCGCGTTGAGGTGCAGATCAGAAGCGCAGAGATGCACCGCGCCTCCGAGCATGGCTTTGCCGCGCATTGGGCTTATAAACAAGCAGACAAGCCCGATGGGCAGGCAGGGTGGTTGCGCGACCTGATTGAGATTTTGGATACCAGTCAAGACGCGGAGGATATGCTCGAAAACACGCGCATGGCGATGTATCACGACCGCATTTTTGCGTTCACACCCAAAGGCGCTCTGCACCAGCTGCCCAAGGGTTCCACCATCGTTGATTTCGCTTATGCCGTGCACACGGACCTAGGCGATAAGGCCGTTGGCGGGAAAGTGAACGGCCGGCATGTTCCGTTGCGTACGCAATTGCACAATGGCGACATGGTCGAAATACTAAAGTCAAAGGCGCAGGAACCACAACAAGCGTGGATGAATTTTGTGACCACGGGCAAGGCGCGCGCCGCCATCCGGCGCCATGTGCGGCATCGCGAACGGCACGAGCTGGTCGCGATTGGCCGCAAATTATATGAAGAAGTGGCCGCGCGCATGCCTGGCAAAATTGGTAAAAAGGCGCTGACGGCGGCAGTCACCCGATTGAAGTTGGAGGACGAGGATGAGTTGATGCGTCGCATTGGCGTAGGCAAAATCAACGACCGCGCGTTGATGGAGGCACTGGTGCCCGGGTTCGACGTAAATGGCATTGCCTTGGATTTTCCGGGGCAGGAGCATGCGATTTCGATCCGCGGACTGACCCCTGGAGTGGGTTATCATCTGGGCGAATGCTGCCACCCTATCCCGGGCGACCGGATTGTTGGATTACGTTTGCTGGACCAGCCAGTTGAGGTCCACACGATCGAATGCGAACGGCTGGCAAGCGGAATGGATGCCGACTGGGTCGATTTAAGTTGGGGGCAGGGTAGCGATGGAGCGTCCGCCCGACTGCGTGTCATTATCCACAACAGGCCGGGTACATTGGGCGAAATTGCAGGGATATTTGGCTATCACAAGGCCAATATCATCAACTTGCGGATGACCGCGCGCGATAAGGAATTCCACACGTTCGAGGTCGATCTTGAGGTGCATGATCTCCAGCACCTCATGCGTATAATCTCCGCGTTGCGCGCCTCCGAGGCAGTGGCGACCGCGGACCGTGTTTATGACTGAACTTAATCTTCGCTGATCTCATCGCCGGGCTCTGCGTAGACAAACCGTTTCGCCAAATCGAAACCATGTCCAGCGCGCAAGAAGCCGTTTAGCTGCTTTTGCCGCTTTTCAGGCGGTGCCGCGTCTTGCGCAAAAGGCCCAAGCCGCTTGCGCCGCGCAAAGTTTTCGGCAGCGCTGAAAATGCTTTCTTCCATATGCGCTTTGGCCGCAATGGCATCCGCGTTGCCGATGCCGCTGGCACGCAAATTCTCGTTCAGGCGTCGTTCGCCAAAGCCCCTGCGGACGAAGGACCGGCTCCGCGCCTCGGCAAATTGTGCGTCGTTGATATAGCCAAGTGCAGCAAATTGTTCGGTCAAAGCTGCGATATCCGCTGGGTGTTCATCATCCCACCCCCGTTCGCGGTTCTTACGCGCCAGATAGCCCGATAATTTCGCCTGCGTGGTCGCATATTTTCCAACATAAAACAGCGCCAACTGGCGCATCCGTTCCTCATTTAACGGTGGTGCGGGCTTTTTTGCAGGGCGCGGACGGTTCACGCCCTATTCTTGCCACAGTCGGGTCGAAATTTGAACTGCTATCCTTAGCTATTAAGACACGCTAATAGAGACATCTCGGGTGGTCTCCCGAACATGCTATAGGAAAATTTATGAGCCAACTCGCACCCACGCCAACGCAGGACAGCTTGCCGCGTCGGTTTTCCGACTTTGCCACCTTGGGTGCGGCGCTTGATTACGCCGCTTTAGGTAAGCGCGGGCTGAACTTCCACGACATGCGTGGTCAGCTATCGCGGCCTTATGCCTATAGCGAAATGCGTGAAGATGCCCTCAAAATCGCCTATCGCCTTATCAGCCATGGCATTCGCAAGGATGACCGTGTCGCCTTGGTTGCCGAAACCGGCCCAAATTTCGCTGCGCTGTTTTTTGGCTGCGTGTATGCTGGCGCATGGCCAGTGCCGCTTCCGCTGCCGACTTCCTTTGGCGGCAAGGAAAGCTATGTCGACCAATTGTCGGTGCAGTTGAAAAGCTGCGATCCCGAGATACTGTTCTTCCCTGCGGAACTTGCCGACATGGCAAATGACGCAGCGCGCGCTTGCGATGTGGAGGGCATTGATTGGGAAAGTTTCGGCGACTTGATTGCCCTGAAAAGCGCATTGCCCGAGGCGAACACCGACGAAGTTTGCTACTTGCAATATTCCAGCGGATCGACCCGGTTCCCGCACGGCGTTGCGGTGACGCACAAGGCGTTGTTGAATAACTTGTCGGCACACTCGCACGGTATGGAAGTGACCGAGAATGATCGCTGCGTGTCGTGGCTGCCATGGTATCATGACATGGGTCTCGTCGGTTGTTTCCTGTCACCGGTGGCAAATCAGGTTTCGACCGATTATATGAAGACTGAGGATTTTGCGCGGCGTCCACTGGCCTGGCTTGACGTAATTAGCGCGGCCGACGGGACGGTCATCAGCTACTCGCCGACATTCGGCTACGACATTTGTGCGCGGCGGATTTCAAGCCAGAGCAATGTGAACGACCGCTTTGACCTGTCAAAATGGAGGCTTGCGGGCAATGGCGCGGATATGATCCGCCCAGACGTAATGCAGGCATTTGTCGATGCCTTCGGCGATGCCGGCTTCAAGGCGTCATCATTCTTGCCCAGCTATGGCCTTGCCGAAACGACGCTCGCGGTATCGATTATGCCGCCGGGCGAAGGTATTCAGGTTGAGCTGGTTGAAGAGACCGAACTGACTGGCCATCCGGGTGCGCCTGACCGCCCTATCCGGTACCGCGCAATCGTCAATTGTGGGCGTGCCGTGAAAGACATGACCATCGAAATCCGCGATGAGAACCACAAGCCACTTGCCGATAAGACCATTGGCAAAGTGTGGTGTACTGGTCCGTCGTTGATGAAAGAATATTTCCGCGACAAGGAATCGACCGACGCGTGTTTGGTCGATGGCTGGCTGGATACCGGTGACATGGGATATTTGTCGAACGGCTATATTTACATCGTTGGCCGCGCCAAGGACATGATCATCATCAACGGCAAAAACCATTGGCCGCAGGACATTGAATGGGCGGTGGAGCAATTGCCGGGCTTCAAGGCTGGCGACATTGCGGCCTTCTCGGTCACAACACCTGGCGGCGAAGAAACGCCAGCGGTGTTGGTGCAGTGCCGCACCACCGACGAAGTCGAGCGCGCAAAGCTGCGCGAACAGATCCGTGACAAGGTGCGGTCTGTTACGGGTATGAACTGCGTTGTAGAACTGGTCCCGCCACGTACCTTGCCCCGCACAAGTTCAGGCAAGATGAGCCGTGCCAAGGCGCGCAACCAGTATCTTTCGGGTGAGATACAACCTTATGCAATCGCGGCCTGATTTATCTAGGGTGGAAACCCAAGCCGAGCTTGCCATGGCCCAGCAATTGGGCTGCAAGAACATCCAGGACTATTGTGATGGGCGGCCAATAGATTTTGTTAATGGCCTTGGGCTATTCCAAATGCCGCGGCGTGCCTTCGTGTGACCGCTTTATAATATTTCGCGCACTATGTCCTGAGGGCGGCAAAGACGAACACCTTTATCGGTTCGTACAAAGGGGCGCTCGACCAAAATGGGATGCTCTACCATCGCGTCGAGAATATGGTCTGCCGAAGCGCCATCAATCAGACTTAGTTCCTCGGCGGGTGAACCGCGTGTCCGAAGTGCTTCACGCGGCGTTAGTCCCGCGTCTTCGCACAACTTGACCAGCGATGCGCGATCAAATGGCTGTTTGCGGTATTCAATGACGTCAATTGTGACGCCGTCTGTTTCCTGAAGGATGGCAAGCGTCTTACGCGATGTTCCGCAATCGGGGTTGTGCCAGATTGTTGCATGCATTTTTTGAGTTCTTCCTAAGAGGTCACAATCGGTTCCGCACCTAAGTGCCCCTGTACCAAAAACAAACCAAAATTGGCAAAATTGGCAAAATTTTTAGTTGCACATAATAACGATTCTCAATAGGTGCTGGAAATCGATTTTGCGAACTATTCTCAATAAAAGGTTTTTTATGTTCCGGCTGTCCTCGTCGCTTATCGCTGTGTTGTCAGCATCCTTATGCGCGCAACCAGTCTTTGCTGAAGAAGCTGCTTATGATGTCGATGCAAGCGATGATAGCCGAACAATCATCGTTACCGGCATGGGCGATGGCTATCTTGCATCAAACTCGGTCACGGCAACGAAGACTGATACGCCGCTGATCGACATTCCCCAGACAATCAATGTGGTTACCCGCGAACAATTGGATGATCAGGCGCATCATTCTTTGGCCGACATATTGCGCTACATACCGGGCACTACTGTGGGGCAGGGTGAGGGCAATCGCGACCAGATTACCTTGCGTGGTCAAAACACCACCGCAGATTTCTTC
>NZ_JBIKPH010000006.1:0-54762 GCF_044357595.1 Sphingorhabdus sp.
ACTTGCCAAATACCATGTAATATCCACCCAGTCCGGTTTGGTGAGAGTCCTTTGGAGCACGCCCAAATAATCGCGCGATCCTAGCGGAATTTGCTGTTTTACAAAACAGATATTTGGCTGGATTGCGCACCATTAAGGAGTCGCTTGAGGAGTGCGCTTGGGCTAGGAACCTACAGATGTCAATAAGAAGGCTCCCCGAAAATCTAGTCAACCGGATTGCCGCCGGTGAAGTGGTCGAAAGACCAGCCAGCGCGTTGAAGGAACTGGTTGAAAACGCCATCGATTCGGGCGCGCGAAATATCATAGTGCGCTTAAGCGCCGGTGGCATTGATCTGGTTGAAGTCACTGACGATGGCTGTGGCATGTCGCCGTCTGACATGGCGCTGGCGCTTGAACGGCATGCAACATCGAAATTGCCCGATGAAAATATTGAAATGGTCTCGACGCTTGGGTTTCGGGGTGAGGCTTTGCCCTCCATTGCCAGCGTGTCAAAAATGACCCTGGAAAGTAGGCCAGCAGGCGCCGAAGGCTGGACCCGAACGGTGGATCATGGCGTGGTGACGGGTGAGGGACCGGCCGCCTTACCGCATGGCACGCGGGTGCGGGTTGAAAATCTCTTCGGCAATGTGCCCGCACGGCGCAAATTCCTACGCAGCGCGCGCGCTGAATATGCTGCTGCTCTGGACACTATGAAGCGGCTTGCGATGGCGAGGCCGGATATCGGTTTTGTGGTCGAACATGACGGGCGGCGTGTGTTGGCGGTGCAGCCTACCTCCGCGCGGCTTGAACGTGTGGCGGCTTTGACTAGCAGCGAACTTATCGACAATAGCGTTGCCTTTGATTTTGAACGCGAGGGTGTGCGCCTTGGCGGGGTTGCCAGCCTGCCGACCTATAATCGCGGCGTTGCCGACCATCAGTTCCTGTTCGTCAATGGCCGCCCGGTGAAGGACAGGCTGTTGATCGGCGCGGTGCGCGGCGCTTATGCCGAAATGCTGGCGCGGGACCGGCACGCGGTGGTGGCCTTGTTTTTAGACCTGCCGCCAACTTTGGTCGATGTAAACGTCCACCCAGCCAAGACAGAGGTGCGCTTTCGTGACCCAGCGCTCATCCGCGGAATGATTGTGTCCGGCCTGCGCCATGCGTTGGATCAGTCTGGCTTTCGCGCCGTGCAAAGGCCGTCGGCAGACGCGCTCTCCGCATGGCAGCAGGAACCGATTCAGACCGCGCAAGGCGACATATTTGCGCGCCCTGCCACTTTGGGCGCAACCGCCTATCAGGGGCAATATGGCCAACGGCACAGCTATCCGTCGGTCTATGAAAACCGCAGCAGCTTTGTCGATATGGCCGCGATTCCGGCCGAAGACCTCGCGCCTTTATGGGGCAGGGCCGCCGAAGCGCATGAACCCGTCCCCGACCGCGGGCGCAATCCGCTTGGCGTTGCGCGCGGACAAGTCGCCAACACCTATATTGTGGCCGAGGCAGAAGACGGCCTTGTCATCGTTGACCAACACGCCGCGCATGAACGACTTGTGCTTGAACGCATGCGCAAAGCAATGGCGGCGGCGGGCGGCGCAGTGCCATCGCAGGCGTTGCTGTTGCCGGTGGTGGTGGAGTTGGAAGAACCTGCCTGTGACCGGCTTGAGGCGCGGGCGCAGGAGCTTTCTGCCTTCGGGTTGGATGTCGAACGCTTCGGACCCGGCGCGATGCTCGTACGCGCAACGCCAGCGGTGCTGGGCGATGGCGATGCCAAGGGGTTGCTTGAGGACCTAGCCGACGATCTCGCCGCTTATGACGACGCGCTGTCGCTTAAGGAGCGCATCGACCATGTCGCCGCAACTATGGCCTGCCACGGCTCCGTCCGCGCAGGCCGTGTGCTGTCCGTCACCGAAATGAATGCCCTTCTGCGCGAAATCGAAGTTACCCCGCATAGCGGCCAGTGCAACCATGGCAGGCCGACTTGGGTGAAGTTGGCACTTGGGGATGTGGAGAAGCTGTTCGGGCGGAAGTGAAGCGCTGAGGCTGAAGTAGGACCCTGAAACAACTTGTGCTCTGCCAGCTTTTGGCCCAAATTTATTAATTTTAGCGGTCGCTACGCAAAGCCATGCACCTCAAACATTAAACCTAAACAGCATGATATCGCCGTCTTTGACGAGATATTCCTTGCCTTCCGAACGCCATTTGCCGGCTTCTTTCGCGCCGGCTTCGCCGTTGAACTGGATATAATCGTCATAGGCCATGGTTTCGGCGCGGATGAAGCCTTTTTCGAAATCGCTGTGGATGGCACCGGCGGCATTTGGTCCGGTTGCGCCTTTATGGACAGTCCATGCGCGGGCTTCTTTAGGACCGACGGTGAAGAAGGTGATGAGGTGGAGCAATTCATAGCCTGCGCGAATGACGCGGGCGAGGCCGGTTTCGGTGAGACCAAGGTCGTCGAGGAATACTTCCCGATCCTCAGGCGGCATTGTCGAAATTTCGGCTTCGATCGCGGCCGACACGACGACGGCTTCGGCGCCTTCGGCCTTGGCCTTTTCAAAGACGCGGGCGGACAGCGCATTACCATTGGCCGCGCTCGCTTCTTCGACATTGCAGACATAGAGCACGGGTTTCGCGGTCAAAAGCTGCGCCATTTGGAAATGGCGTTCCTCTTCGGCATCGTCGCGCTTGGTCAGGCGGGCGGGCTTACCGTCGCGCAGCAGGTCAAGCGCACGGCCAAGTACAAGCGCACTGATTTTGGCTTCCTTGTCACCCTGCGTCCCTTTTTTGATGAGGTTCGGGACGCGTTTTTCGAGGCTCTCCAGGTCGGACAGCATCAATTCTGTTTCCACTGTTTCCGCGTCCGAAATCGGATCAATTTTGTTGTCGACATGCTGAATGTCGTCATCTTCGAAACAGCGCAAGACGTGAACAATCGCGTCCACCTCGCGAATGTTGCCCAAAAACTGGTTGCCAAGTCCTTCGCCCTTTGACGCGCCGCGGACGAGACCGGCAATATCCACAAAGCCAAGCTGCGTTTCGATGATCTTCTGACTGCCGCCGATTTTAGCGATTGTTTCCAGCCGGGGATCAGGCACGGCGACATTGCCGATATTGGGCTCAATCGTGCAGAACGGATAGTTTGCTGCTTGCGCTGCTGCCGTTTGCGTCAGCGCATTGAACAAGGTAGACTTGCCCACATTGGGAAGGCCCACAATACCGCATTTGAAACCCATAATATCCTCGTCAATAATGATATGCAGCGGCCCTAGGCGACGTTCGGCAGCAAGTCCATCCAATGCGATGACACAGTGGGCGTTAAACGGTCCTAATCCTGCTGCAACCGCATGGCGACGTCATTCATGAAGCGGACGTCATCGCCTTTCGCCAGCCAAGCGGCCTCTGCTGATACTGCGCCCAGCAAGTCGGCCAGATCGTCAATCTCGCTCTTGTGAAAATTGCCGAGCACATAGCCGGTTACGCGGTCTTTGTTGCCCGGATGGCCAATGCCCAGCCGCACGCGGCGGAAATCTGCACCGATATGGTCGGTGATAGAGCGGATGCCATTATGGCCAGCCGCGCCGCCGCCGGTTTTGACTTTTACCTTGAACGGGGCAAGATCGAGCTCGTCGTAAAAGACGGTTACATCCTTGGGCTCAAGCTTGTAGAAATCCATCGCTGCGCGCACGCTGCGGCCGCTTTCGTTCATGAACGTCGCGGGCTTGAGAAGGATGATTTTGTCGGAACCAATGCGCAGTTCCTGAACCCAGCCCAAAAATTTCTTGGCCGGAAGCGGTAGTTCGTGAATTTCGGCCAGCGCATCGAGCGCCATGAAACCGATATTGTGCCGGTGCATCGCATAGGTGGCGCCTGGATTACCGAGACCTACCCATAATTGCATCGCGCGTATCCCTTGGGGGAATATCCGGGGCGGACCGAAACCCAGCCCCGGAGATAGATTTAAGCTTCGCCTTCGGCGGTAGTGTCACCCTCGGTCGACTTGAGCGCCGATGGTGCAACGATGGTCGCAATGGTGAAATCGCGGTCGGTGATCTTGCTTTCCGAACCCTTAGGCAACTTTACATGGCTGATGTGGATCGAATCGCCAACTTCAAAGCCGGAGACATCGATTTGGATGTCATCAGGGATTTTGTCATTGTCGCAGATGAGTTCAAGTTCGTGACGTACGATGTTCAAAACACCACCGCGCTTCAAACCAGGTGAAGCGTCTTCGTTGATGAATACGACAGGCACTTCGATATCCACCTTTGCGCCCTTGACGATGCGCAGGAAATCAACATGTGTTGGACGATCGCTGACAGGATGAAATGCAACATCCTTTGGAATTGTGATCTGTTTTTTGCCACCAAGTTCGATCTCGACAACGCTGTTCGAAAAATGACCAGTCATCAACAATTTGATGAGCGCCTTTTCTTCGACATGGATGAGTTCGGGTTCTTGTTTGTTGCCGTAAATAACGGCGGGCACTCGGTTTTGACGACGCAATTCGCGGGAGGCTCCCTTGCCTGCCCGATCGCGCGTCTCTGCCGACAAAGTCAGCTGATCGCTCATGTTGTTTCTCCAAAAAAAGTTACCTTGCCGCCACGCCTCCAGGGATGACCATGCACGACAAGCGGGCGACTATATGTGGGTTGCGCTGCAAATGCAAGCTTAGTGTGGAATTAGGCCAACGCTTTGTAGAGGCTGAACAGGCTGGTGGCTATGAGCACGGAACTTACCGCGAACAGCAGTTTGCGCGGTTGAATCCGCTTTGCGATCAATGCACCAAATGGCGCCGCCAACAATCCGCCGATAAGCAGCCCGCCGGTCACGACGGTGAATGCCTCCAATCCGATGGTCAAAATGAAGGTCAAGGAAACTGCGACAGTCAAAAAGAATTCTGCCGTGTTCACCGTGCCTATTGTTTTGCGCGGGTCTGCGCCTTGAATCAGAAGGTTAGACGTGACCACAGGGCCCCAGCCGCCGCCGCCCGATGCATCGAGAAAACCGCCGATAAGACCCAGCGGCATAGTTACTTTAGGGTCGCGTGGTTTTTGCTCATGCGTGAAGTTCCATGCCTTATACAGCAAGTAAAAGCCGATCAGCGTAAGATACCCCATAACAAAAGGCCGGGCGGCCTCCGTATGGATGTTCGCTAACAAATATGCCCCTGTGCAACCACCAATGACGCCGGGAATGGCGATGCGGCTAAACAGTTTCCAATCGACGTTCTTGTGCAACACATGGCTTATACCCGACGCGCCAGTGGTGAACATCTCAACAAAATGCACGCCGGCCGATGCGCGGGCAGGCGCAACGCCCATGACGCTGACCAGCAAGGTGCTGCAGATGACGCCAAAGGCCATACCAAGCGCTCCGTCGACCAATTGCGCTGCAAAGCCAACGGCGATGTAAGGCGCAACCGCAGACCAATCGACGTTGGTAACATATTCAAACATCTAAGCCTGGCCCTCTGCTCCGGAATGCAGATCCATAATCAGTAGCACTTACATTAGCCACAGCTTTGTATCCCGCTAATTTGTTTGCGCCGCCCAAGGAACTGTTTAGCCGCAGCGGCAGCAACGATGACCGATGGATTACTCTGCTGCCTGCAGATAGATGTCCGCATCCACGACATCTGACAGGTTGATGCTATCAAGGAGATTGGCGGTTTTGTCGCGCACCTGAAGCATTAAAGCGCGCGTGCGGCAATTGTCTTCCTCGACACAATTCTTGCAGGTTTCGTGGGCATAACGGCTTGCACATGGCACCAGTGCCAGTGACCCGCGCATGATACGGATGAGGTCGCCATAACTTATGTCGATCGGCGGAACGCCCAACCAATAGCCGCCGTCCTTGCCACGTTGTGACGCAATCAGGCCGGAGCGTGACAGTTCAGACAATATGACGGTCAAGAATTTAGGTGGAATTTTTTGGGCCTCTGCGATGTCCGCAAGCTGGACCGGGCCTTTACCATAATGATCCGCAAGATGCTGCATGGCGCGAATGGCATAGCGGGTTTTCTGGGACAGCATATTCTGCTTTTGCCCGTTGCCGCCTTGATTTTCAACCCACCTAGTAGACAAAGCGTGAATTGATGTAAATTCTCTCCGGTTTCAAATGTGCACTGCATCTAAAGATAGTTGCTTTGCATTTTTGTTACGCATAGTTTGCAGGCATAAAACTCAGTTAGAGTTAAACAAATGAAAGAGGGGATATTTCATGAATTATTCTAAAACCGCGATATTATTGTTGGCCACGTGCCTAACTGCACCGGCATTCGCGCAAGCGTCATCCTTGCCTGCCGCTGCCGATAGCGCTGCGGATGAAAGCGCGGCGATTATCGTTACCGGATCGCGTATCAAGCAGGATCCTGCAAAGAGCGCGTTACCTTTGCAGATCATCACAACCAATGATATTTCTCGTGAGGGCATTAACAGCCCTGAGCAACTGATTTCCTATCTTTCCACCAACGGAAATGGCGCTGATAACCTTGCCTCAAACGCGGATGTTACCTCTGGTGCGCAACGCGGAACGAACGGCCTCTCGGCAGCCAACTTGCGCGGTCAGGGTTCTGCTTCGACGCTGGTGCTGTTGAACGGTCGGCGCGTTGCCGCGCATGGTCTTACGGGATCAGCCGTCGACGTGAATCAAATTCCTATGGCTGCGCTTGAGCGGGTGGAAATCCTGAAAGATGGCGCGTCGGCTATCTATGGAACGGATGCCATCGGTGGCGTCATCAACTTTATCACGAAAACCAATTTTCAAGGCCTCGTCTTAAACCAATTTGCAGATGTAACCGAAGCGGGCGGCGGCAACATTTATCGGCTGTCGGCGACGGGTGGCTATGGCGACCTGGACGAAGATGGCTTCAATATCATGGCTACCGTTAGCAAAAGCTACAGTAAAGCTCTCAACGGTTCGGAGCGCAGTTTCGTCAACGGTAATCAGCCTAATCGCGGCCTGTCGGTGGATACGCGAGGAACGCCCATTGCTACAGCTTTCGCAACAGGTTCAAATGCGCTGTTTGCGCCAACCGGTTCGCTGTTAAGCGGTGTCAGTCTGCTTGAAACAGGCGCAACCGTTTCCGCAAATGGCGGCATCAACATTCTGGACCTTCCAGGCGGCGCAGGTTGCGCATCCATGGATGGTGGCATGGCATATGACGAACAATTGTGGGCCAACACCTCCGCGCGTTTTGCCTGCGCTTGGGATACCGGCCGCGCAGCTGTTCTTCAGCAGCCATTGGAAACGCTGACTTATTATGGACGCGCAACTGCAAAGCTTGGTGATCATCAATTTTATGCTGAAATCACGGGTTCGGACGCGGATTCATCCAAGCGCTTCTCGAATAACCAATATTCCGGCAACGCAACCACCTTGCCTCTATACTATCCCCTGAACGCCACAACAACGGCGACATATAATGATGTCTATAATAAGCTGGTCGGCGTTTTTCCGCAAATCGCCCCCAATTACGGTAAGCCGATCTCCTATCGCTGGCGTTGTACTTCGTGCGGCGTGCGTGAATATGAAACAAACACCAAAACACTGCGTGCTGGCTTAGGCGCCGAAGGTCCATTGTGGGCCGGCTGGGATTATCGCGCGGGTGGATCTTACGCCCGCAGCCAAGCGACGTCGGTCTTGGGCAGCGGATACCATTATCGCGGAACCTTCGCTTCAGCAGCAGCAGCGACTGCGTCGGGTGTTGCCGGCGCCGTATCTGGCGGTATCGATCCACGTGCACCAACAGCCCCCGGCGCGTCGCGTCCTGGCATAGTTGGCCTGCTGAACAGCGGTATTCTCAACCCGTTCTCATTATCGCAATCGGCCGAAGCGCTCTCTGGATTGAAGGCAATTTCGGCAGAAGGCGTTACGCTTTATGGCGGTAAATATGAGGTCAAGCAACTTGATGCATCCGTGTCTGGGTCGCTGTTCGATTTGCCCGGTGGCACTGTTCAGGTCGCGCTTGGCGCAGACTATCGTCGCGAAACTTACAGCTTCAATGGTTCTCCTGCTGCTGTGACGGGCACGCCTGATATCTTCAACGTAGCCTTTGATAACAGCAACGCACTTACCCCGAAAAACCGGACAGTTAAGGCAGCTTATGCCGAAGTATTGGTGCCAGTAATTGACACATTCGAGGTTACTGGAGCAGTGCGGCTTGACGACTATAGCGGTTTTGGCACAACAGTTAACCCGAAGATATCGGCGAAGTTCCAGCCACTCGATTGGTTGATGCTCCGTGGGTCGTTCAACACTGGTTTCCGCGTGCCCGCGTTCAACCAAATCTTCAACGGCGTGACGCAGTCGCCAAACCCAGGCAATACTTTGGTTGACCCGACGACATGTGCGTCGAAAGCCGTGAGTTCGCTGCCCGGTTGCGCGGCCATAACGCCGGAAACGCTCTCGGGCGGCAATTTGAATCTCGGGCCTGAAACATCAAAGCAGCATAGCCTTGGTGTGGTGCTACAACCGTCCAGCCGTTTCAGTGCGTCGGTTGATTATTGGTCGATCTCTGTTGATGACACTATCGGCGCGCTGACATTGCGCCAGTTGCTTGATAACATCAGTTCTTTCCCTGATCGCGTGACGCGGACCAACGGGATTATCACGCTTATCGATCTGCGCGCCGACAATATCGGGTCGCGCAGGACCAAGGGGCTTGAAATTGCTTTACGCGGTGGCTTGGACGCCTTGGGTGGCTTGGTAAGTGCTGGTTTGGACGGAACCTATCAGTTGAAAAAGCGTGAGAAGTTCCTGCCGTCAGCTCCATTTGGACCCAGCTTGATTGGTCAGTTCACTTTTGCTGGTGATTTGGGTCTCAAGTGGAAGCATAGCGCCTTTGTTTCATTCACAAAGGATGACTTCACCTTCAGCTTCTCGCAAATCTATCGCGACGGTTACAATAATCAGGCACTGCCTGGCATCGCCAACGGCACGGTAGTCCGGCCGGATTTCAACCCCAAGGTGAAACCATATGTGATTTACAATACATCTGTAAGCAAGGATGTGCTGGAGCGGTTGCGTTTGACCGCAGGCGTGCGCAACGTCTTCGACAAGGATCCGCCGTTTGCCATCACCTATGACAGCAATACGGGAGCTGGCTCAAGCTGGGAACCACGCGTTGCGGACCCACGTGGACGGTCGTTCACGCTGTCGGTTGAAGCGAAGTTCTAAACTAAAGGGATTGCCGAGTATGGATATGAACACAACTCGGCGTCAGATTATGGCGGGGCTGGCAGCATTGCTGTCCGCCCCTTCGTTTTCGGCGGCAGCCGCCGCCGATGCAAAAGCGGCTCGCAAGCCATCGCGGCTTCGTGTCGGTGATACTGTGGGCTTGATCGAGCCAGCGTCCGCCAGCGATGAGCCATTCCAGCTTCAATTGGTGGAAGAGGCCATATCGGCCATGGGCCTTAAGCCAAAGCGCGCAGCCCATTTGCTGGACCGTTATGGCTATCTTGCCGGGCAAGATAAAGACCGAGCATCCGACATTAATGCGATGTTCGCGGACAAGGATGTTAAAGCCATTTTCGCAGTGCGTGGCGGGTGGGGTAGTGCCCGGCTTTTGCCGCATCTCGATTGGAACATCATTCGCGCTAATCCCAAATTGTTGACGGGTTTCAGCGACATCACGGCGCTGCACATGGCGATTGCGGCAAAGGGCGGATTTGTAACTTTGCATGGCCCAAATGCGGGAAGTGCGTGGGGTAAAGCATCTTGGGATATTTACCGCGAAATCGCGTTTGACGCGGGTACGCCGACATTTACCAATCCCATGGGTACCGAAGACCGAATGGCGCAGCGGCAATGGCGCACGCGGGTATTGGGCAGCGGGAATGGTAAAGCGCAGGGGAAGTTATTGGGCGGCAACCTCACCGTGCTCACGGCGCTGGCAGGAACACCTTATCTGCCGGATTTCGATGGTGCGATCCTGTTTCTTGAGGATGTCGACGAAGCCGAATATCGTATCGACCGCATGCTCACGCAATTAGGGCAGGCTGGCATATTGAAAAACCTTAAAGGCGTGGTGTTTGGTCAGTGCACCGACTGCGTCAACAAGGGCACAAGCTACGGCGCGTTCACGCTGAATGACGTGCTGACTCAGCATCTGGGCGGCTTAGGCATCCCAGCCTATCAGGGTGCCTATTTTGGCCACATTACGGATCAGTTTACGCTGCCTGTGGGCGGTATTGCAGAAATCGATGCGGATGCGGGAACGCTCCGCCTGCTCGCGCCTGTGGTCGTTTAATTCAGGATTTGTAGAGCCAGCAACGCAAAGGCGTTGTTTGCCATGTGCAGGATTATGTTCGTGCGCAGTGACCCTGTACGATGGTATAGATAGCCAAAAGCGAGGCTGAGCGACATCAGGCCCGGAATGGCATAAGGCTGCCCATGCACGAGGGCAAACAGGAATGACGACAGCAGTATCGCCCCCCATATAGGCAAATATTTCGCCAGTGCGTTTTGCAGCATTCCGCGAAACAACAGCTCCTCAACAACAGGCGCAGCAACCACGATCGCAAAGAACATGGCGGCAATGTTAAGTGGCGATCGCGCAATTGCGGCTAGGATTTTGGACATTTCGTCCTGCATGCCGATGCCCGGAATCAGGTAAGTCGCATAAACATAGTTGAAAGCCATGGCGGTGAGGATCCACAGGACGGCTATACGAATGGTTTTGAGCAGCGGCAGTTTGCCGAAATCAGATAGGCCCAAGGCCTTTATCCGTCCATCTTTGCGCAAATAGAGCCACATCAGGAACAACTGCACAACGGCAGAAACAACAAGGCCCATGATGATCGCAATCGGCGTTGCGGTGCTGGTCCAGTCATAAGTGGCCGCCATGATAAGGATCGTGCACAATATTTGCAGGGCAAAATACAGCGCAATGAAGCCAATAGCCGGCAGCAAACCGGGATAATTTTTCGGCGCAAGAGGCAGTGCTGTCGCAGGATCGCTATGCTGCATTTTTTCCATTTATGCCCTGCAAAAATAGGTGAAGGCCGAGCGACTATCCGCCCGACCTTCTCCCGTTACACACACAAAACTTAATAGGCCACCCGCGTTGCGTTCAGGCCATAAGCCGGAAGCAATGCCTGAACGCTGGTCGGGCCGGCGAGATGGCCTGCGCCCACCGCAATGAATATCACCCCAGGCTTTGCCATCCGTGCGGAAATCCATTTCGCCCAATTGGCATTCCGCTTGGTCAACAACGCGTCGTATAAAACGCGGCTGGTCATCTCCTCATTCATGAGTGCGCCCAGCTTTTCTGGGTCCGGTGCGGCCCATAGGTCTACCATCTTGTCCATAGTAGCCCCGGCGCCATCAATATCTTTGGCCGTTTCTGCGAGGAACTGGACTTGTTCAGCCTCGGGCAGGGTGTCAAACACGCCAAGTTGAAACGCCATGGTTTCAAGGCCAGCTATCGGTTTTTTAGTGATATTTGCTGCCGCCGTCAGTTGCTTTTCAACGCCGCTATTTGGGTCAAATCCGCTTTTCTGCATGGCCAGCAGGGACAGTGTCATCGCCGCAGCCCAGGGCTCAAAAGGGTCAAACGCCGCAGCCGGAATGCCAAGCTTGCCCATCGCCGCTTCGTACACTGCCCGGTCCGCGTCATTCATCTTCGATCGCAGTGCCTTGCCCTTTTGATCCATCGCAAACTTGCCAAACATGGCCTGAACTTCCGCTGCGGGGGGCTCAACCATCTCCAGAACCAATTGGTCCGACGCGTCAAACGCGGTCTTTACGCCATCGTCAAACCAACCCAAGCCCGGTTTCAGGATATGCACACTGCCAAACAGGTAAATGGTGGTGTCGGCATCTTTGACCACCCATAAGGCGGGGTCGACGTCTTTAACGGCAGCAGCATCCGCTTTGACTGGGTCAAGTGCCTCGACAGAGGCAGGCGCCTCGGTATGCGTGCTTTGCGCCGTGGCAGGAACCGCCCACGCCAACGCACAAGTCGCGGTCGCGGCCAATAATGAGTTCAAACAAATACGCATGAATATTCTCCTTCAACTTCAGGTAAGAGTATAATTCGACGATATTGGACCGGTCATTAGCGGTATTTTTTCCAGAACCAGACAATCAGAGCAACAAACATTGTCATAACATAAAGTGTTATACCATCTGGCTGTGGCAACATGCCGCCGCGCCACAGAAACCACCAGACTGGCGCGATGAACCAAAATGCGTAGATAGCGATGAGCGCGCCAACGCGATACGCAGCCTCCTCCTGTTCATCGACGACATGTTTATGCCAGTACAACGTGATGGCAGGCAAAATAACGCCGATGGCGATTGAAAGGATGATCGCGAGTACTGGCGACATGGCTGCATTGGACATGAGACTGGTTTCTGTTGCGTAAAAACTGTCTGTCAGCGCGAGGGCGAGGCCGGTAACGCCCCCCAATAAAAAGCCACCAACCAAGAAACAATTATATACTTTTTCACGGCGCGGCACCTTTTCGCCGCTTTGCTTTCCTTGCTGGAACAATTTCCAGATGACGAAAGCCAAAACAAGGATAGCTGCCGCAATTGCGCCTAAAACGGCAAACCCAGCAAAATCTAACGCACCGCCACCTTGGGCATTATGTTGTGACAGAAACCCGGTAATCACGCCCAGCAGCATGATGATGCCCACCCCGGACAACATCATCCATAGATTGCGTGCGATATTGCCACCCGTTTTTTGATTTGCGTCACCCATCGCGCTCTCCTGAGTATTCGTCATCGAAAATCTCCTCAATTGGCAAGCCAAACAGCCGTGAAATTTTGAACGCCAGCGGCAGGGACGGGTCATATTTTCCCGTCTCAATTGCGTTCACCGCCTGGCGCGATACATCGAGATGCTCGCCCAAATCGGCCTGGCTCCAATTGCGCATCGCGCGCAGCACTTTCAGCTGATTTTTCACCGGCGATATCTTTTGAAAAAGAACCGGATGTGAAATGCCATTGCGACCGTTACCGCCAGTGTTTCTGATGCGAACCAGTCCGAAGGGCCAGTCGTAGGGTTTCCACCTGATTGACCTCCTGCAGCCAATATCCCGACAAGTTCTGCGCCGTTTCCGGCATGGATGATGGCTTCAAGACAAAACCACATGGCAATGACGCCCATTGCAAATCTGCTGGCGACAAACGATACATGACGAAAATAATCGTCGTTACGAGACGACAATATCGCGACCAGCAATGATGCTGCAACGGCCAGAACGCAGCCATGTGCAATCCAAGATGGAAGTGGCACCAATTGCGCGGATAGCAACACCGCATTGGCCGCTGCGCCAACCCCGACGATGTAATAAGCTACGCTACGCTCGCTTTCTGTGGGCGCTGTCGGATCATAAGCCATGTCAAACCACTTCTAAAAAAGTCGATGTTACCTGACAGTATGTCATGTAGACCTTACTAAATCGATTCGTCTGTAATGTCAACTACACCTTACATAATGCTATGCACCACTGACAAAAACCCACCTCCGGATTCAGAAACTTGATTTAGCCGCCTATCTCCGCCAATGGCTGGCCATGTCCCACGTTGCGCCACTTAGTTTTCAGGATCTGATCCTCACGCTCCATGATTATTGGGGTAAGCATGGCTGCGCGATATTGCAGCCTTATGATATGGAAATGGGTGCCGGTACATTCCACACCGCGACCACGTTGCGCGCGCTTGGGCCTGATCCATGGAACGCTGCCTTTGTGCAGCCGTGCCGCCGCCCGACCGATGGCCGCTATGGCGAAAACCCCAATCGGCTGGGCGCCTATTATCAATATCAGGTCATATTGAAACCAAGCCCACCCGATTTGCAGGAACTGTATCTGGGCTCGCTGCATGCGATCGGCATTGATCCGTTGCTGCACGACATCCGCTTTGTCGAGGACGATTGGGAAAGCCCGACGCTTGGCGCCTGGGGTCTTGGCTGGGAAGTGTGGTGCGACGGCATGGAAGTGACGCAGTTCACCTATTTCCAGCAAATGGGCGGCTTTGACTGCAAACCCGTTTCCGGCGAGCTGACTTATGGTCTAGAGCGTCTGGCGATGTATATCCAAAAAAAGGATAGCATTTTCGACCTCGTCTACAATAACGCGACCGCCGACCGCCCCGCCGTCACCTATGGCGACATATTCCGCGAAAACGAACGGCAGATGAGCAGCTATCATTTCGAAGTTGCCGATACCGACATGATGTTCGATGCGTTTAAAAAGGCGACCGTAGAGTGCGAAAGTTGCCTGCAACATGCTTTGCCGATTCCAGCCTATGAACAGGCGATCAAGGCAAGCCATATATTCAACGTGCTGCAAGCGCGCGGGGTCATCTCCGTGCAAGAACGCGCCAGCTATATGGGCCGCGTGCGCGACCTTGCCAAAGGCAGCTGCCAGGCGTGGATGGCAAAGAATGGGTGGGCAGCGTGACTGACTTCCTGTTGGAACTCCGCTCCGAAGAAATTCCCGCGCGGATGCAGGTCAAAGCCAAGGAAGACTTGGCGCGCCTGTTTAATGACGCGCTCGCCAAGGCCGGATTGGCGGCTGCGTCGGTTGAGACATTCGCCACGCCTCGCCGCCTTGCGCTGATTGCCAATGGGCTGCCGATGGCTACTGATGCCGTGTCCGAAGAAACTAAAGGTCCAAAGCTTGGCGCGCCGCCACAAGCGATGGAAGGCTTCCTGCGCAAAACAGGGCTCACGCAAGACCAGTTGATTGAACGCGATGGCGTGTATTTTGCGGTCGTGGAAAAGGCAGGACGTCAGACGGCGGATGTTTTGGCCGAAGCCATTCCAGCCATTATCCGCGCCTTCCCATGGCCAAAATCGCAACGCTGGGGCGCGGCTTCGGCTTCCACAGAAAGCCTGCGCTGGGTGCGGCCATTGCAGGACATCGTTGCGTTGCTTGGTGATGATGTTGTTCCATGCGAAATTGACGGCATCTACAGCGGTGCCGAGACGATGGGGCATCGCTTCCATCACAGCGGTACCATTCATATCGCCAACGCGGCTGACTATGCCGCAAAGTTGCGCGACGCCCATGTCCTCGTGCATTTCTCCGAACGCTGCCGCATCATTCGCGATGGTGCGAAAGCGGCTGCCGAGGCGGCGGGCCTGACTTTGGTGGAGGATGAAGGGCTGGTCATCGAAAATGCCGGGCTGACCGAATGGCCAGTGCCGATGCTTGGCCGGTTTGACCCGGGGTTTTTGGCCGTGCCGCAAGAGGTCATTCAATTAACCGCGCGTGTGAACCAGAAATATTTTGTCTGTCATGACAAAGCGGGCAAGCTGGCCAATGCTTTTGTTTGCACGGCGAATATAGACGCGCATGACAATGGCGCCGCGATTGTTGCGGGTAATGAGAAGGTGTTGGCCGCGCGTTTGTCGGACGCGAAATTCTTCTGGGAACAGGACCTGAAAGTCGCGCTGGATGATCAGGCCAAGAAGCTGGCGCAAATTACCTTCCACGAAAAATTGGGCAGTGTCGCCGACAAGGTTGATCGCGTCGCTAAGCTGGCGCGCTGGTTGGTGGAAGAGGGGATAGTCAAGGGCGCAAGCGCCGATGACGCCGAACGCGCTGCGCGTTTGTGCAAGGCCGACCTCGTTACAGGCATGGTCGGTGAATTCCCCGAATTACAGGGCATCATGGGCGGCTATTACGCCCGTGCGCAGGGCGAGAGCGACGCTGTCGCTGATGCCATCCGCGACCATTATAAGCCAGTCGGGCCGGGCGATGATGTGCCCACGGCACCAGTGACCGTTGCGGTCAGTCTGGCGGATAAATTGGATACTTTGGCGCAATTTTTCGCCGCAGGCATGCCGCCGACAGGATCTAAGGATCCGTTCGCATTGCGCCGCGCGGCCATCGGTTTCTTGTCGTTGCTGCTTCAGAATGACCTGCGCTGTTCGCTAAAGGGCATGCTTTTTGCAACGGGTGCCGGTGCAAGCTTCGCGATATTGGAAGAGTTTTTGATCGACCGCCTCAAAGTGCAAAAACGCGAAGCGGGCGTGCGGCACGATTTGATTGATGCGGTGTTTAGCCTTGGCGGTGAGGATGGTCTTGTCCGGCTGCTGGCAAGGGTTAAGGCATTGCAGGCATATATCAGTACGGCCGAGGGCGCGAATTTGTTGGCGGCGTACAAGCGCGCGGCAAATATCCTGAAGGGTTCGGATCCGGTGTCGCCTGTCCTCGATACGGCGCGCGATGCGCTTATGGCGGATCCAGCGGACATTGCGTTGTTAGGCGCGCTTGATATTGCAGAGCCGCAAGCCAAGAAAGCGCTAGAGGCCGAACAATTTGAAGACGCCATGGCGGCACTTGCGACTTTACGTGCGCCGATTGACCGTTTCTTCGAAGAAGTGATGGTGAATGATGAAGACGCTGGCAAGCGGGCCTTTCGCCTTGGGTTGCTGGCGCGGTTCCGTGATGCGGTATCGCAGGTCGCGGATTTTTCGAAGATTGAGGGGTAGGGCCGCATTACAACCGTCGTCACCTTCAGGGTCTTGCTTCTTTTGACCCGCAAAGTTTGAAAATAAGATGCTGAAACACGTTCGGCATGACGATTGTAAAAGCCGTGTTTTTGTCAGCTTGATGTGAATCAAAGATCATGGGACCGAATGCGCGCTTGGATTGTTACCTCTCCAAAGGAACATCCACATGGCCGTCATGCAGCGCATTCGCATTTTTCATACGTTTCTAGCGCTTACCGTTCTCGCGGCATATTTTTCTGCCGAAACAGGCCGCATTCATGCGTGGCTTGGTTATGGCGTTGCAGCCCTCATATTGTTTAGGCTTGTGTGGGCACTATCTGGAGCGCCACAATTGGGGCTTGAACGATTTTATCCCTCGTTCAAGGATTTGCGCCTGAAAGGCATCATCACGCATCCGGCCATTAGTCGGATTTTGCTGGCCGGAATCGCGATTTCGGCGATCGGCGCAATCGGGACGGGCATGTTGATGGACAATGGCCGCGCGCTGCAATTCAGTTCGCTCAGCTCCTTTTCCTTCTCGGACGATAATGAAAGCGATAGCGGTGAGAATGAGTCCGGTGAAAAATATGAAGAAGCACATGAATTGATGGCCAATTTGGCAATCGCTTTGGTCGTGATGCACGTCCTGTATCTGTTATCGTTCAAATTTCCGCTGGCGCGCTTCATGCTTTTTGCCAACAAATCGGGAAAATAACCGCCTTCCATACTTGACTCCCGAGCACTGCACTGCACAACGGCGCGCAACGAAATGTGCCGAAAAAAAGGAATAGCTGCGGAATGACTCAATATGTTTTTCGGTTCGGTGGCGGTGTTTCGGACGGTGATGAAACCGTTCGCGGCAACAAGAATATACTCGGCGGCAAGGGCGCGAACCTTGATGGCATGGCGTCTATTGGTCTGCCTGTGCCCCCCGGCTTCACGATCACAACCGAAATGTGCACGGCATATTACGCCAATGGCCAAAGTTTTCCTGACAGTGTCCGCGCCGAGGTTGCCAATGGCTTGGCGCATATTGAGCAGGTAACGGGCAAGTCCTTTGGCGATGCTGTCAATCCGTTGCTCGTATCGGTGCGCTCGGGCGCGCGGGTGTCGATGCCGGGGATGATGGATACTGTTTTGAATCTCGGGCTTAATGACCAGACGGTCGAAGGGCTTGCAAGGTCTTCGGGCGATGCGCGCTTTGCGTGGGATAGCTATCGCCGCTTCATTCAAATGTATGCCGATGTGGTTTTGGAGCTGGATCATGGTGCGTTTGAAGAAGCGCTTGAGATCGCCAAGGAAGACCAAGGCTATTATCTCGATACTGAATTGTCCGCCGACGACCTAAAGGCGTTGGTTACCGAGTATAAGCGCCTTGTCGCCGCCGAATGGGGCAAGCCATTCCCACAGGATGTGCATGATCAATTATGGGGCGCGGTCGGCGCGGTCTTTGGCTCGTGGGAATCGGACCGGGCAAAAGTCTATCGCCGCCTGAACAATATCCCGGGTGACTGGGGCACCGCGGTCAATGTGCAGGCCATGGTTTTCGGCAATATGGGTGAAACATCGGCGACGGGCGTTGCCTTTACCCGTGACCCTGCCACGGGCGAAAACGCCTATTATGGCGAATATCTGATCAATGCGCAGGGCGAAGATGTCGTTGCCGGAATCCGCACGCCGCAATATCTGACCAAGGCGGCCCGCGAACGCGCGGGCGCAAAGCCGCTGTCGATGGAAGAGGCGATGCCGCAAGTATATGCCGAGCTGGCGCGGGTGTTCGACATTCTCGAAACGCATTACCGCGATATGCAAGATATTGAATTCACCGTTGAGCGTGAAAAACTGTGGATGCTGCAAACCCGTTCGGGCAAGCGGACGGCAAAGGCCGCCTTGAAAATAGCGGTCGATATGGCGCAAGCAGGCATGATCACAACCGATGAGGCTGTGCTGCGCGTTGACCCGATGGCGTTGGACCAGTTGCTGCACCCAACGCTTGATCCGCAAGCGGTACGCGACGTGCTGACCTCTGGCCTGCCGGCATCGCCGGGTGCAGCATCGGGTGAAATCGTGTTCGATGCCGACACCGCCGAGCGATTCAATGATATGGGCAAGGCCGTCATTCTCGTGCGTATCGAAACCAGCCCCGAAGATATTCACGGCATGCATGCCGCCAAGGGCATATTGACCGCGCGCGGAGGGATGACCAGCCATGCGGCCGTGGTCGCACGTGGCATGGGGCGTCCATGCGTATCGGGTGCAGGAAGCATTCAAATTGATGCTGCTGCCAAAGTGCTGCGCATTGCTGGCCGCACGTTGAACGAGGGCGATATCATCACGTTGGATGGCTCCACCGGCGAAGTTATGTCGGGCGAAGTGCCGACGATCCAGCCCGAGCTGGTGGGTGATTTCGGGACGCTGATGGTCTGGGCCGATGCTGGCCGCCGGATGAAGGTGCGCGCCAACGCCGAAACGCCGTCCGATGCGCAAACCGCGCGTGATTTCGGCGCAGAAGGCATTGGCCTGTGCCGGACGGAGCATATGTTCTTTGACGCTGCGCGGATTACTGCCGTGCGCCAGATGATATTGGCGGACGATGAAAAGGGGCGCCGTGTCGCGCTCGACAAATTGCTGCCTGAACAACGCAAGGATTTTGCGGCAATTTTTGAAGTGATGGCTGGGCTGCCGGTTACGATCCGCTTGCTTGACCCGCCTTTGCACGAATTTTTGCCGCATCAGCAAAGTGAATTTGCCGAAGTTGCGGCTGCAGCTGGCGTTGGTATTGAGGTGCTGAAGCAACGTGCATCCGAATTGCATGAATTCAACCCTATGCTTGGCCATCGCGGTTGCCGTCTGGGCGTTACCTATCCTGAAATCTATGAAATGCAGGCACGGGCGATATTTGAGGCGGCATGCAGCTTGGCGGTCGCGCCAGTTCCGGAAATCATGATCCCACTGGTCGGCACACGCCGCGAGCTAGAGCTTATGAAAAACGTGGTCGACAAGGCTGCCGAGGCGGTTTTTGCCGAACAAGGCACGCGGATTGAATATCTGGTTGGCACAATGATCGAGCTGCCACGCGCCGCCTTGATGGCTGATGAAATTGCAGAAGTCGGAAGCTTCTTTAGCTTCGGCACCAACGACCTGACGCAAACAACCTTGGGTGTCAGCCGCGACGATGCCGCCCGTTTCCTGACGCATTATGTTGACAAGGGCATTTACGCGCGTGACCCGTTCGTCAGCATCGATGTCGAAGGGGTAGGACAGTTGATCGAGATCGCGGTGAATAAGGGCCGCGCAACGCGCCCCGAAATCAAATTGGGCATTTGCGGCGAACATGGCGGCGATCCGGCATCCATCGCCTTCTGCGAAAAGGTGGGGCTCGATTATGTCAGCGCTTCGCCATACCGCGTGCCTATCGCGCGGCTGGCAGCGGCACAGGCCGCACTTGCAAGTAAGTAGGTTAACCGGCTAGCATTGGCTCTTGGGGGGGCAGGGATTATGAAAGCTTGGCATAGATACGCCATTACGATTGGGCTCGCGCTTGTCGGGGGCACCGCCTTTGCGGTCAACCAGGTGCGCGGCGGTTTAAACGATGGCCGCGTCTCCAACGGACCTTGGGAAACTGGCAAAAGCTTTGGCTCCGTGGACGCCAGTGCACTCACCCGCGCCAAGGTCGCCTTGTCCGGTCTCATGGCGTTGCCCGCCAAAGAGGCCATGTATTTTACAGCGACCCGCGATAGCGATGGCCGTGCGCTGGATGGGCGTTGCACTTATGATGTGCGCGGCGGGAAACTTGATGGCCGCTGGTGGAGCGTCACCTTGTACGAAGGCGAAGGTTGGCTCGTCAAAAATGCGGCAAACCGCTGGTCGGTTCCGGCCAGTGCAGTCACTGCAGACGCGCAAGGAAAGTGGGCGTTCACGGTGTCGCCTGATACGCAGGCGGGCAGTTGGCTGCCAACGGGATCAGTAAAGGCATTTGACCTGACCCTGCGGCTATATCATCCATCGGTGGATGTGATCAAAAACCCTGAAAAGGCTTTGCTTCCCGTCATTGAACGCAAGGGGTGTGCATGATGCGGCGCTGGATTTTTCCTATATTGGCAGGCGGCCTTGTTGCGCTTGGCGCCTATCAAGCGACCTTATTAGCGACGCCTTATGCTTTGATGTATGCGGCGCTTCAGAAAATCGGTGGCGCAGGAGAAGTGAACCGCTTCGCCTTTTCTCAAATGGCGACTGCCGACAATCAACCGATCGTCCGGCCCAGTCCTGATTTATCGTATTCGACCTGTGTGTTTGACCTGTCGAAGGGGCCGGTTCTGGTGGACGTGATGCCTGTTCCGGGGCGCTATTGGTCCGTCAGTATATTTGACGCGCGCACGGATGTTGCCGCCGTGCGGAGCGATCGCGACACACAAGGAGGGCCTGCGCGGATCGCGCTGATGAAAATGGGGCAAAAAGCGCCGGCAGGATATGAACCCGTCCTTCTTGGCTATGACCGGGGCCTTGCTCTGATCCGCATATTGCTTGCCAATCCGTCGGAGTTTCCGGTCGTGGACGCAATCCGCCGGAAATCGACCTGCAAGCAGCTTCCAACGGCAAATTAGGCCTTGCACAACTTTGCCGCCGTCCCTAATAGCGGCGCTGCAGTGCACCCGTAGCTCAGCTGGATAGAGCATCAGACTACGAATCTGAGGGCCGGGCGTTCGAATCGCTCCGGGTGCACCAATTTTTCAATGACTTACAGTAACGCGCACCATGCTTTTGTTGGTTCCTGTTTTACTAGGCATCAGATAGGCATCAGCCGATATCGTTTGGTACGGATCGAAGCTTTGTTTCGAGCGGGCTGATTCGCTTCAATGTAACTCTTGTTCCCCCCACCCCCTTCAAAAACCTACCTGACCTGACCCCACCGGGGTGCCACCCCCCTATTCTGGTTGATGGGACCCACAGTTCCTTCTTACATATTATTCTGCTCGTTCAGAGAGGGGCATAGATGCAGGCCAGCACAACAGCCCATAATCACCATGCATGTCTAGTTATGGGTCGGTAGCGGACAGGCTGCTTTCAAAGCGAAATCGCAGAAAGTCGACATTAGGCTGTCCGTCCTGGCAACGGCGGTTCGCACTAACATTGCGGTCGTTCTCTGCGCAAAATTTGGCCTTTGAAAGAAGTCGTCCGTTCGCTTCTAGATGGTCGCTAACGCCTCAATTAAAAGACATTCTCATTTCACCCTCAAACAAGGGTATTAGAACACCTCTATAACCAGCTACCGTCTCCCATACAAAAGACTGGGCTACACCAGCCGTTATTGGAGAGACCTGCCTGTGGACATCACGGCTACACCGCTTGTACAAAAGCCCGCACACGTCCCAGCGCATCTTGTGCGGGATTTCGATATGTATGAAGGCCCGGTGCGAGGGCAATCCTGCTATTCGGACATTCATCGCCAATGGAAGGCGTTCCAGGATGCCAACCCGCCTGTTTTCTGGACCCCGCACAATAGCGGCCACTGGGCGATCATGCGCTATGATGTGGTCCAGGAAGCGGCGCTCAACGCGGCCAAATTCTCCAACCGTGACATTTTCATTCCACAAGGTACCGCGCCGTTTCTGGTCCCCAGTAATGTCGATGGCCCATTGCATCTACAATTCCGGCGCATTCTCAATCCCTTTTTCGCACCAGGGCCTTTGAAGCGAGCAACGGATGAAGCGCGCGCGCTGACGATAGAATTGATCGACCGGATCAAGCCGAAGGGCCGATGCGAATTCATGAAGGAATTCGCGTCAATCATGCCGGTCATTGCGTTCATGTCGCTGATAGATCTGCCGCGTCAGGATCTTGATCATCTTTTGTCGATTGCCGGTAAGTTTTCACCCACCAACCCCGAGCATACCAAAGCCTGGGCTGACCTGTCGGCATATGTTGCAGGGCAGATCGATATTCGCCGCCGGGTTCCCGGTGATGATTTCCTTTCGTATATGCTGACCGCAACGGTGGAGGGCCGCCCGCTGACAGACGAAGAGATGTTCAGCATGGCACTGCTGGTCATTGCTGGCGGCCTGGATACGGTTGCGATCTCGATCGGCTTTGCCACCGCCTTTCTGGCCCAAAACCCCGGCCATCGCCGCGAATTGATTGAGCACCCCGACCGGTTGGACAAGGCAATCGACGAGCTTCTGCGACGCTTTGGCGTGAGCAGCATTTCCCGCGTTGTCACGGAAGATATCGAGTTTCATGGCGTGACCATGCGTGCAGGCGAGTCTGCACTGCTGATGTTTCCGCTCGCTGGGCTTGATCCGACCAAGAATGAGGATCCACTGACAGTCGACTTTAGCCGCAAAAGTTCAAAGCATCTGGTGTTTGGTACAGGGCCGCATACGTGCATCGGCAACCGGCTGGGCAAGCGCGAAATCAAGCTGTTCCTTGAAGAGTGGCTTCAGCGCATTCCCGATTTTGCACTGGCCCCTGGTACAGAGCCAAAGGTGACGGCAGGCGTCGTCAACAATCTCGAAGAACTGCATTTGGTTTGGGATGCATGAGCCTGCTGCGAGTGTGTAAATTCAACAATTTGATCAAATTGATTTGGGAGTGAATGGTATGGAAACGCAATCGCCAAATGCGGCAAAATCAGGCCTGTGGGATTGGGCGGATTATCTGGAGGCGATGAAGCCCATTGGTGCTGAAGTTCTGGCAACTACGCAAAATCCCGAAAATCCGCAGGATCGGCAGGATACGTGGCGTTTGATGATGGCGACGCTGGCGCAGGCCTATCAGCAGGTCGTCTATGCCGATCCCAACTATCCAGAATTCATTCCGATGTATTCGACAGTTCTGAACCTGTCCGCCCCTAATCCCGACTATCTTTACCGCAGTGCAGAGATTGACGGAAATGGCATCTATCGCTTGCGCGGAAGGCGCGGGACGAACCGGATGACTTTGGTGTCGATGCACTCTGGTTACTATGCGCTTGGCAATGCCAAGCCTAACCCGGACGAGCATGATCTCGATGAGCTGAACATTGCACCTGATGGCACCTTTTCAGTCATTCTCAGTAAGGAGCGACCAGAGGGTTACACCGGCGATTGGTGGTGTCTCAATCCAGAAACGACAATGGTCGGCAATCGGGTTGCGGCTTACGATTGGGCAAATGAACAGGACAGCCAGATCGGCATCGAACGCCTTGACGTGCCATCAAACGCACCGCGCCTGTCCGCGGAAGAGAGCGACCGCCGCCTGAAACTGATGGCAACGTGGGTCGCCCTTCAGCCAACGCTCGGGTATGACCGGATCGCCGACCTCGCCAAGAAGGGGCAGGTCAATACGCTTGAGATCTTTGACTATACCAGTGTTGGCGGCGCCAAAGGCCAGATTTATGTCGAAGGGCTGTTCGATCTGCAACCCGATGAAGGGTTGCTGCTGGAAGCCAAAGTTCCCGATATCTGCAAGTACTGGTCATTTATGCTAACAAACCAGCAGTTTGTAACGATTGACTGGATGCAGCATCAATCGAGCCTGAACGCGTTTCAGGCCCATATTGATAGCGATGGTTATGTGCGCGTTGTTATTTCGCCATCAGACCCCGGCGTGCCGAACTGGCTGGACACGGGTGGCTATCTGCGCGGCGGCATCCAGGTCCGCTGGAACAACTGCACCTCCGCGCCGAATCCGGTAGCGACCAAGATCAAGCTGGCGGACATGCGCGCCCATGTCCCTGCCGAGACCCCGGCCGTGGCCCTGGCAGAGCGCGAAACCGCTCTGCGTGACCGGCGATTAGCAGCACAAATGCGCCGGAGATGGTGAAGATGAGGCGACATGAGCACGACCATTTTTGATACGACAAGCCTTACAGAAAGGATTGCAGAATGATAAAATCGATGGGCCTTCGGGCAACAGTAGCCGCGCTTGCCCTGTTTGCTGCCGGCCCCGTTATAGCAAGCGAGAACGCGCCGACGGCACTGTGGGACTGGGACGACTATCTCGATGCGCTGAAGCCGCTTGGCGATAAGGTCCTGGCCATCACGCAGAACCCTAACAATCCTCAGGACAGGCAAGATACCTGGCGGGCCCTGATGGCCAATGTGGCGCAGGCGCACCAGCAAGTAGTCTATGCCGATCCCAACTATCCCGAGTTCGTGCCGGTCTATTCAACCGCCCTCAATCTTTCGGCACCAAACCCCGATTACCTCTATCGCCGAACGCTTGTTGATGGCGCCGGGGTATATCGGTTGCGCGGAAAGCGGGGGACCAATCTCTTCACGTTGATCTCCATGAGCAACGGCCACTATGCGCTGGGCAATGCCAAGCCAAACACCGGTTCGCATGATCTCGATGAGTTGAAGCTTGGCACTGACGGCAGCTTTTCTGTGATCCTGAGCAAGGAGCGCCCAGCGGGCTACACCGGTGATTGGTGGTATCTTGATCCGCAAACCACTTCAGTGGGCATGCGCGTTGCGGCTTACGACTGGGCAAATGAACAGGATAGCAAGGTCGGTATCGAGCGACTTGACGTTCCATCCAGTGCGCAGAGGTTGAGTGCGGAGGAAAGCGATCGGCGATTGAAACTGATGGCCACTTGGGTCGAAAACCAGCCAAAGCTCGGATATGGCCGGATAGCCGATCTCGTCAGCAAGGGCCTGATCAACAAGCTGCAAGTCTATGATTACAGCAGCATCGGCGGCGCAGAGGGGCAGATCTATGTCGAGGGGATGTATGATGTCCAGCCTGACGAAGGGTTGCTGCTTGAGGCCAAAGTACCCGACAAGTGCAAATACTGGTCATTCCTGGTGGGTGACGAGCAGTTCTTGACGATCGACTGGATGCAGCACCAATCGAGCCTGAACGGCTTCCAGTCGCGCATCGACAAGGACGGGATTGTCCGCATGGTCATCTCGCCGACCGATCCCGGCGTACCCAACTGGCTCGACACCGGCGGATACAAACGCGGGATCATTCAGGTGCGCTGGAACAACTGCACTGCAGCGCCCAATCCAGTAGCAACCAAGATCAAGCTAGCGGAGTGCGTGCCCACGTCCCGGCTGAAACTCCGATCGTCTCGAAACAGCAACGCGAAACGCAATTGCGTGATCGCCGACTTGCCGCACAGATGCGGATCCGCTGGTAGTAACGGTTTGACCGGCTGGAGCCCTTACGATGTGATTGCGAGGGCTCCAGATCGCACAGAAGGGAGAGGATTTTTCGATGACGACCCTGACCCACCCCCAACATGTTCCTGCTGATGTCGTTCGCGACTTCGACTTCTATAATCTGCCAGGCTTGGTGAACGGGTCTTCGGCAGACATCCACAACCTATGGAAGAATGTTCAGGACACCATGCCTGACATTTTCTGGACACCGCGAAATGGTGGCCACTGGGTGCTGACCCGCTATAAGGACATGTTTGATATGGTCCTCAAGCCCGGTATCTTTTCCAATCGGGAAAACCAGATCCCGCTAGGCGGCGCACCATTTTTTGTGCCCGTAAATCTTGATCCCCCGGAACATGGCATTTTCCGCAAGCTGATGATGCCATTTTTCTCGCCCGCTAGTCTGGAAAAGGCGACTACCAAGGCGCGCAGCACGGCCGTCGACATCATCGAGCAGCTAAGGCAGCAGGGCAGTTGCGAATTTTTCGAGGCCTTCGCAGGGGTTATGCCGGTCGTCGCATTCATGACGCTTGTCAACTTGCCCCTCAGCGATATGCCTTATCTGCGTGGCCTGTCGGCCAACATCTCTCCGGTCAATCCGGAAAGCCCGGCAGCCTGGGCCGAATTTGGGGAGTATGTGCGTAAACTTATCGAGGATCGCCGTGTCCGCCCGCGTGATGGCGACCTGTTCTCAAGTTTGCACATGGCCGAAGTTCACGGCCGGAAGTTAACCGATAAGGAAATTTTCGATATCGCTTTGCTGTTTACCGTCGGCGGTCTGGATACGGTCGCTTCGCAGCTCTGTTTTTCCGCCGCCTTCCTAGCGCGCAGCCCCGCCCATCGCCGGGAACTGATCGACCATCCCGACCGGACCGACAGAGCGATCGAGGAACTGTTCCGTCGCTTTGGCGTGAGCAATCTGGCCCGCGTTGTGGCACAGGATGTAGAATTTGGTGGCCGGCAAATGCTCGAAGGCGACGCCGTGTTGCTTCCTTTCCCGCTCGCCGGTCTTGATGAGACCGTTAATCCGGATCCGATGACGGTGGATTTCCAGCGCAAGGGCGCAAGGCACCTGCTGTTCAGTTCTGGCCCGCACCTCTGCATCGGCAATCGTCTTGCCAAAAGGGAAATGCGCATTTTCATGGAAGAATGGCTTCCGCGTATTCCAGACTTTTCGTATGCGCCCGGACACGTTCCCGCGATGGCGACTGGAATTATCAACCATGTCAATGAATTACGCTTGGTTTGGGATGTGTAACGAAAGCGCGCACGAATTCCTGCCGCCCAGTTGTGGATACGCTGGTGATGCTCACACGAGCCTGCTAGCGCCACACTAAGCCCGGCTGAATTAGGAGGCAATCACGTGAGGTTTGACGGATTAACTGCAATCGTTACGGGCGCGGGCGGCGGGCTGGGCAAGACGTTTGCGACGCTTCTGGCTGAACGCGGTGCTTCGGTGCTGGTCAACGATCTGGGTGGCAACACTGTCGGCGAAGGTGCCGATGCTGGATACGCCGAAGTGGTCGCGTCGGAACTCCGCGCGCGGGGATACGATGCCGTTGCCAACAGCGACAGTGTTGCGACGAGTGAAGGCGCGGCTGCCATCGTCGCGGATGCAATGAAGCACTGGGGCAAGGTCGACATCCTGATCAACAACGCCGGCATCGGCGGAGGCGGCATGCCGCTGGAAACGGTGACGGACGACCAATGGGACAAGGGAATTGCCGTTGCTGCCTCGGGCACGTTCTATATGTGCCGCGCTGTATGGGCGCACATGAAAGAGCGCGATTTCGGACGGATCGTCAACATATCGTCCAGTTCCATTTTCGGACTGGGCAGCTATCTGCCCTATCCAGCAAGCAAGGGCGCGGTTTTCGCCATCACCCGCGGCCTTGCATCAAGCGCCCGCGCGATGGGCAAGAATATCTGTGTCAACGCCGTACTGCCCATCGGCAGCAGTCGCATGGCAGAGGACATGGGCCCGGAGATCTCGTCGATGATGAAGCGCGATTTCCCCGCCAGTGCTGTGGCCCCGGTCGTCGGCCTGCTGGTCCACCCCGACGCCCCCTGCAACGGCGAGGCTTTCAGCGTTGGTGGCGGCGGTTTTGCCCGTGTGTTCATGGCGGTAACACAGGTTTATCGCAGCTTGGACAAGAACTGGACGATGGAAGACGTCGCCGCACAGTTTGCTACAGCGATGGACATGCAGAATTTCGTCATTCCGCAAGACTCGCCTGCCGAAAGCGAACTTTACCCTTCTGACGTGCCTTGGGCTTCGTTCAGGCAATATTTTCAGTAAGGTATCAACTCACACGTCTTAGCATGTTTGCTGACCTTCCGTCGCTGTCTCAAGTCTCGGCGTCGGCCAGCATCGTCTCATAATATGGGGTGATCGCCTGGCCCATGCCCGGATGGGTAAAGATGAACTTGCGGTTGTGCCGGATGCCGGCCACAACGATCCGGCCGACTGTTTCGGGATCCAGTGCGTCGCGCATCGGGTCGGCCATGCCGGGTACCACCAGGCTGTCACCATCTGGCCCGCCGAAACGATCGGGTCGGGCGCGTCCTGCTTCGAGGATGCCGGTCCGCACCAATCCCGGGCATAACGCCGAAACTCCGATCCCTTGATCAGCCAACTCGAGCCGCAGGTTCACCGCCAGCGCCACCGCTGCCGCCTTTGATGCAGCATAGGCGGAATGATTGGTAACAACATCGGGAACAACCCCGGCGGCTGAGCTGGTGTTGATTACGTGGCCACCTTCCTTCTGTGCCACCATGCGCGGCACAAATGCCTGATAGCCATGGATAATACCGAGAAAATTCACGCCAAGCATCCAGTCCCAATCGTCGTCTGACATTTCGGCCACGGATCTGAACATGGTAACCCCGGCATTATTACACAGTACGTGCACCGCACCGAAATGAGCAAACACCTTATCGGCGGCGGCACGCACATCGGCCCGGATCGAAACGTCGCAGGCCAACGCCAGCGCCGGAGCACCCAGAACCTCGAGCTCTTCAACAACTCGTGCGGCGGCAGCCAGATCAACATCGAGCACGGCAATCTTCATGCCTTCACGCGCAAATGCAAGCGCCATACCTCGCCCGATCCCGCTGCCGCCACCAGTGATGACGGCCACCTGCCCGCTGAAATGGTCCATCGCTATTGCCTTTCAATCACGAGATTAAGTCTATGTACCCGGCCGTGCCAACATTGGCGCATGGCATCCGGCTCATTCCCGTCTGGGGAAATGCCGCAATCAGTTGAACGGCACGTCAGCAAAGAACTGACTGGATTCACCATCGGGAAGGTATATCAACTCGTAGAAATGACCCAGCGCCTTAGTTGTGTCCATATAGGCTGCTTTCAGCACGTTGCCCAGTTCAGCCTCGGCCACTATGGGAAAGCCCTGTTCCACCAGTTGCTGCTTTATCCCGGAGAACTCTTCTTCAGAATAGACCAGGAAGCCAAGGTGATGGAACCGCGATTCCAGTCCGCGATCTCTCTGCCATTCTTGATAGATGGAAGGCACAGCCTCGTCCGGCTCGATCAATTCGATCATCATGTCACCGGCCCAGGCCAGGGCGATGAAGCGTGCCGGAGCGCCTTCGCCCATCATCTCAAGCATATCCATCACATGCCATTTAGTGATACCGTAATTTTCGCCAAAACGCGCCATGGCCTGCTTGACGTCGTCGACAAGATAGCAGGTCTGGAAATGCCGCTGGAACAGAACTGTCATAACATAACTCCGTAAAATTGCGTGCCGCGAACAAGCGGTAGCTGGTTGACCGAACCCCGCATCAAAATCCGAAGCGGTCCATATATGGGGCAAAGGCGGAGCGGATGGGCGCCTCGTCAGCGATCGCTTCGTACTGGTGACCTTCGCCGCGCTGTTCGCTGTTCTTTGCTGCCCATTCGCCCATGCGCTGCTCTGCTTCTGCCGACAAAGTGAAACCAAACTTGTCATAAATGTTGCGCACAACCCCCAAGGGATCGCGCCGAATGTCTGGCTGGAGAACATTGACGAAGCGTTCGGGATGGCGGTCCTGCGCGGTCATCGTGCGCTTCACCGCTTCCGCCCAGAATGCGGTTTCACGGACCAGCCTGTGCGGCCGGTTGATATCTTCGCCTGCAAAGGCAACCATGAAATTGCCCAGCAGGTTTACCACCGAGGCTAGTGAAGACAGGGGATTGCGATGGGTTTGGACCACGCAGGCATCCGGGAAAACCGCCAGCATTGCCTCAATGCCAAACACATGGCTGGGGTTCTTGAGCAGCCATGGCCGATCATCATTCAACCCGACCAGCCGCAGTATATCCTTGTAGCGACGGAACGATGCGGTCTCGTCGGCTGCCAGGAGCCACTGGTCATACTTAGGAATATCCAACTGCGAGGGAAACCAATTGCTGGTAAAGTGCTGCGCCATCGGCACCAGACATTCATCCACTGCCGATGCCAAGACGCCATGCGCCTGCATCACTTCGGGTGCGGTGATGAACATGTGTTCGACCCCCGCCGCGCAAGCCTGATATTGCGGATGGGCTTCCCATTCGTGCTCCGGCGGGCGCACCAGCGGCCCGTTACACAGCCACTTTTCGATCCCCTGAAACTGGGGGTCCTGGCTCAGCAGATTATGCAGGGCTGTGGTGCCCGTACGGGGCACGCCAACGACCACCAACGGGCGGGGGATTTCGCGGTTGCGATAGCTGGGATACGCTGCCCACTGCGCCTGCGTATGAAGGCGCGATGTCAGCGCGGCCACAATCAGTTCTTGCGCCGCACCTGCGTACAGCACGGACGGTGGTTTTGCATCGAGCGCATCTAGCAATGCGCGCATACCCTCGTGATAGCTTCTGTCGCCAAAATCATCTAGACCGCCCTTCCGAGCGGAAGCAGCGGTGTGAAGTTCGTCAAAGCGGTCCGCCCAGAGGCTTTGCACAGCGGTCAGCCCCATGGGTCGATCAATAGCTTGCCGCCGCCATCTTTACCCGCGCGCAGGTTTTCAAATGCGGCAGGTGCCTCGGCAAAGCCTACGGTTTCGGTGACCATGGCGCGAGCCAGATCGCCATGGTTGTTCAACGCGTCGGCGCAGGCGGCATAGTCTTCGCGCGAATAGACGATCGACCAGCGGATCGTGCAGTCCTTCATTAACCCCATCGCTGGCACAATTGGATCGGGTTGCATGCAAAAGCCCAGCGCGATGATCGTGCCTTGCGGACGGATGAGATCGATGGCGCGGGCAAATACGCCCGGCACCCCGGCCGCTTCAAACACGATGTCGGGCGATCCACCCAGAACCGAGCGGATCTCATCGGCCACGCCGTCGCCTTCTAACAAGAATTTATCGCCGCCCATCTTGCTAGCCAGCCCCTTGCGGCGTCCAGTAGACGCTAGCAGCACGATGTTTTCAACCCCGCGCTGGCGCAACCAGAACAGCACAGACAGCCCGATTGGCCCAGGTCCGATGATGACAACTTTGCTGTCTTTGTCGGGATTGGCCACCCGCACCGCGCGGCAGCCGACTGCCAGCGGTTCGACCAGTGCACTGTCGGCCAAGCTGACCGTCTTGGGCAGTTTGACCGCACCGCGCGCGCTGACCCTTGCGTATTCGGCAAGACCGCCGCCATATTGCGCCCAGCCATTCTGGCACAGCATATCGATCCCGGTCTTGCAGCCTTCGCAGTGGCCGCAGCCGACTACCGGCATTGCGGCGAGATGATCGCCCAGCTTGAACCGATCGACGTTCTTGCCGATCGCTACCACCTCACCGCCGAATTCATGGCCCATCGTGCTGTCTGGCGGCAAAGTCATGCCGTGGCCGCTAGTGGCATGCAGATCGGTGCCGCAGACGCCGCAGCGCGACACCCGCACTACCACTTCGCCCTCGTTCGGTTCGGGATCGGGCAGCGTTGCCACTTCCAGCGGTTTACCTACGGCCTTGAACAGCAGTGCGCGCATAATGACCCTCTCCCTTCATTGCAACTGGCCAATCGGGCTCAGCGGAATTTCGTCTGGTAGCTCAATAGACTTAGTCTAGAGCGCCAATGATATCCAAAATACCCCCAAACGAGGGCATTTGTCTCTCGGCGCTCCAAAGCACGCTCGCGTAAAATCGCAGACCCGATGGCTTCAAGACCAGCTGCTCGCAGCGCAGGCTTTCGGAACGACCCAGATCTTGTCCGAAGCGGGAACATGCACCGCGATGGAGCAGCCCGTACCGTCCACGCTCTGTCTGCCCTTGACAGTGAAGAAGGGTAGATCAGTGGATCGTTATCTTCTGGATCAATCAATGGGTCCTGAGCCTAGATGATCGGCACCAGCTGGAAGAGGCGAGCCTAGGCACTTTCGGAGTATGTCTTTGCTTTCCTCCACTCAAAGGTTACATCCAAATCGACGAACAAACGAGTTGGGAGAGCAAGATGGCCTTTATTCCAGAAAAATCATTTGTCGCACGCCTTGCATTGCTCGTGACCGCTCTGACTCTGGCCGGATGCACGCGCGATTCTGAATGGCCCGGCTATGGCGGCGACGGAGAAAACCACTTCAGCCCGCTTGAACAAGTGAACACTGACAATGTAGGCACTTTGGGCCTGCAATGGCATTACGACATCGAAACCCCAGGCACCGCGTTTACTGCCCCAGTGGAAGCCAAGGGGGTGCTCTATTTCGCATCGGGCCTTTCGATTGTTCATGCCTTGGACGCCGTCACTGGGAAGCTGCTGTGGCAATTCGACACCAAGGTTCCCGAGCACGCTGACAAGGAACTGCGCAATGCCTGGGGCAGCCGGGCCATGACTTATGCCAATGACAGGGTCTTCGTCGGCACAATGGACGGGCGCCTGGTTGCGATTGACGCCAAGACCGGCAGATTGGCGTGGAGCGCAAAGACTACCGAAAGAGGAGACGGAAGATACATCACTGGCGCACCGTGGGTTTACGACAATGTCGTGGTGATCGGCCATGGAGGCGGCGATTTTGGCCCGGTGCGGGGCTACGTTACCGCCTATGACCAGACGACCGGCAAACAGCTCTGGCGTTTTTACACAGTGCCGGGCGATCCCGCCAAGGGATTTGAAAACGCGGCGATGAAAATGGCCGCGAAAACCTGGAAGGGTGAATGGTGGAAGTTTGGCGGTGGTGGCACGGCGTGGAACGCCATGGCCTATGATCAGAAGTATAATCGTATTTACATCGGCACGGGCAACGGCGGGCCGTGGAACCAAAAAGTTCGTTCCCCCGGCGGGGGCGATAACCTGTTCCTCTGCTCGATCATAGCGCTGGACGCCAAGACCGGCGAATACGTCTGGCACTATCAGATCAACCCGGGCGAGACTTGGGATTACAACGCGGCGATGGATATGGCGCTCTCCACGATCAAGATTGACGGCAAATCGCGCGACGTGTTGATGACGGCGCCAAAGAACGGCTTTTTCTATGTCCTTGACCGGGCAACCGGCAAGTTCATTTCCGCCGGACAGATTGCGTCCCAGAACTGGAACCGTGGCTTTAACGCTGCTGGGCGGCCCATAGAGAACCCGCAGGCACGCTATCCCGATGGCAAGCCGTTCATGCTATTTCCATCCGTTTTTGGCGCGCATGGTCCAGAGGCCATGTCATTCAGTCCGAAAACCGGGCTGGCCTATATCCCGACATCACATTCCGCGTCCGTGTTTATTGATCCTCCGGGCGGCATAACCGATGGCAAACCTGCACAGGATGCCGGCTTCAACGCTGTTGGAGTGCCGCCGCCTGACATAACGCCGCCGCAACCGCAAAGCGGTCTGCTGGCATGGGATCCGGTGACGCAAAAGGCCGCATGGAAGCTGTCCTTTGGCGGCATGTTTACTTCGGGAGGGACACTGGCAACCGCTGGCGGCCTGGTGTTTCAGGGCCTCAATACTGGCGAGTTTAATGGCTATGATGCACGTTCGGGCGCAAAGCTGTGGTCATTTACCAACGAAACCGCCATTCGCGCGCAGCCGATTAGCTATAGTGTGAAGGGCAAGCAATACATAACCGTTCTGGCCGGGGGCCGATATCTGACCGGACAGAGCCTGCTGAAAGTTCCCGACTATCGCACCGAACGCCGCCGCGTGCTGACCTTTGCCATTGGCGGCAATGCTGTCCTGCCCAAAAGCACACTGGCCCCCGCACCATATCTGGCGGCCCCGGAATTCCGCATCGACACGGCACTGGCGAAGGTCGGCGCCATGACTTATGCGGCAAATTGCATGGTGTGCCACGGGGTCGATGCGATGTCGGGTGGCGCAGCTCCCCACCTGCTGCGCTCCCCCGTCCCCCTCGATCGCGCTGCGTTCAACGTCGTGGTGCGCGAGGGGGGATTGCTCGCCAATGGCATGCCCAGCTACCCGGAATTGACGGACGAGCAGGTGAACGGCCTGATGCATTATTTCCGCCAACGCGCCCGCGAATAGCATCAAAGGCGGCGCTCCAAACGGGACGGCGCATCTGGCCATCCCGAAATGGGGACGCTTAGCTCAGTTGGTAGAGCAGCTGGTTCTTAATCAGCGGGTCGTAAGTTCGAACTCCTCAGCGCTTACCATTTATTTCAATGGCTTACATGCTGTTCTCGCGCAAAACGCGACAGTTTTTAATTTCCAGCAATCACATAGCCATCACCGGGCGACGCTGCGCTGCCTGATCGGCTTACCGTATTTTAGTTCGGGAATGCCGCATGAAACCAAGAACGCATAGGTCGCGTCGTAAAACGCGGGCGGTCGAGTAGGAGCCTTTGCGTCGCCGTGCGGCACGAACACTATCAGCGGCAGTATTTGGGCCGCACCATTCCATATTTAAACCCCTGAATCTATGAAATTAATTGTCGACGAGGCCTTGTCACCGGAATGCAGGCACTATGCTTTGCCGCTAAATCTTACAAAGGCGAGCTTAGAAAATTTCTCCGTCAAGCTTGTTTTGAAGAGCATAGGTTTAAGCTTTTGCGCGGGCTTTTCCTGCAGGGCCGATCGTTCCTGCGATAACCAGACAGGCCGCGTAAAGTGCGGCCAGCAGATAATAGACCAGCGATGGCCCGCCGCTTCCCCCGATTGCTAACGCGATCGGGGGAAACAGGATCTGCGGTCCGAACATGGCGAGGTTCATGACCCCCATGGCACCGCCGACATTACCCGTCGGCCCAATGGCTTCAATCGCGGACGCAAAGATTGCCGCAACGCAAGCAGCAAGCCCTGCGCCCATCAGGCCAAAGCCCACGGTAGCGCCGGTGATCGCCCCGCTCGCACCGATTACGGCGCAACCGCTTCCAGTCAGGGCAAGGCCAAGCAGCAGCATCTTATGCGTGCCGAAAAGGCGATGAACGTAGCCATAGCTGCCTGATCCCAACAGCGAGCAAGCCGCCATGATAGCCAATACGCTGCCTATGCGGCCGGAATCGCTCATCCCGATTGAAGAAAGATAGACCGGGGAATAGATTGAACTGCCGACCATGCTCCAACCTGCAACCACGGCGATAACAAGCAGAATGATCGGCAATCCGGCCAATGGCTTGGCTGGCAGAGGCTCAGTGCCCGCCTCCTCCACGTGCGTTGGCTCCGATCTGGGCGGCAGGGCAAATGCGGTCAGCGCCAAAGGCACCACTATAAGATGTACCAGAAATGCCAGATCCCAGTCCTGCTGCGCAAGGAATCCAACAAGTGGAAAGGCTGCAATGGAGATGGCGCCGCCCGCGAAATTCAGCATCCCGATCATGGTATGTCGCTGCTTTTCGGGTACGCGCGCGATGCCAGAATACCCTGCGGTGGAAACCCCGGCGATGCCCAGTGCCAGGATCACGCGGAACGGAATCATCGCCCAGAGTGAGGAACAGATGGCCGGGCCCAGTCCGCCGATCAAGAACAGGACGATGGAGACGAGATAGATTGACCTTACGCCGTGTTGCGCGACAAGCCGCCCTGCCAATGGCGATGCAAGAGCGAACAACGGCGCGACTAAGCCGATGACGATCTGGATCATCAAAGCCGCATTTTGCGTGTCCGCGAAGCCCCGCTCAATCGCAGGCAGCGCAGCTCCCATGGAAAAAAGGCCAATCGCAGGAAAGGTGCCGGCGGCAATCAGCGCTATCCGGGGCACAAGACCAAGTCGATCCCAGCTCTCCTCGCCAGTTTGCTTAACCATAGTTGTTCCCCTTCCCACACCAACGCCAACCTTTTGTAGTTTGTTCGTGGCGCAACGCGATCTTCTACCCAAATCGTCATTGCGGAGCCAGCTTAATAGTCAACGACGCTTGGCGATCAGGCTATGATATAATGGGCATGGCTGCCAATGGGCAGCATCAACTAATCAGCACGCTCGTAAGCCTATGAATTAAATTTAATGTTTATCAGTGTAACAACCTCTCCTCAGGCCCTCTTCACAAGCTCAGGATGAGCAGGGCGTGCCATTAGCCTTCTAGAAGAATGCGCGTGGCGGCTGTTATGTCTGGCTCGCGCATCAGGCTTTCGCCAACGAGGAAGGTGCGCGCGCCACATGGCTCGAGGCGGAGGAGGTCAGCGTGGGTGCTGATGCTGCTTCCGCCGACGTCCCTAATGCAAATTCGTATTTCCCTGCTGCGATCGTCCAGCCACGGCCGTTTTCATCAATGAAAAATGGCAATGCAGACATTAGGTCTAAGAAACGTGCTGTTCGTTATCGCTAGCTTTAGAGACATTCGGTCGTTCAACACGCGTCACTAACACCTGCTGACTATTCATCTTCCATTTTACAACGCTCAATGCTTGGCAAATATGCGGGCCTTTTGCGATGATTATGATCACCAAAGCCTTCGACAGTATTTACTCTGAATGTTTGCTGACAACCAGTGCATATGCATTATGCGGCATCGTCCTTCGGTTTTGCGTCACAGCATCAATATGCCATGTCCAGTGTATCTCGGACGATGTCGATGATTGGCGTGTTGTGACATTCCTGGATGGAAGGCGGATTGAACAGGTAATTGTGGCAGATTGCCACCGATAGTCGGTTATCCATGTCGGCAATGCCAACCGAATGACCGTAGCCTGGCTTGATGAGGGTACGTGCATTTCGGGCCGGTGCGCCGGGCATGAAGTTGGTACCGAGCCAGAGCCCGCCTTTGCCAAGCGGAATATATGGCATCGATATAACCGGATCGGGTCCTTCATCGGTCACCGCGCAGGATACAAGAAAGCTCTCGACCGTCTCGCGTTTCAGGATGCGGACACCATCAAGCTCGCCCCTTTCGGCGATCATGGCCCAGAAGCGGGCCTCGCTGCGGGCAGTGAAAATACCGCCAACTGACGGTACCGTCGCGCGCCGGACATCCGGACGCTCCCATACAGCAGGCCCCAGATCTACAGCGAGTGGAATAGACTGCCGGAAAAGCGTGTCGGCAGCCCAGAAATGGGTCTTTTCCGGTTCATAGAGGCTGGCGATGCGCGGTTCTTCAGCGTCTGTGATGCCATGGTGGAGATCCAAGGCCTTTAGCGGAACGCAGATTTCCTCAATTACGAAATCGCGGTAGCTCCGCCGAGCAGGATCAGTGCGGCAAATGATTTCGCCGAGCATCCAGCCTTGGGACATACACTGGTACGCGGTACGCGAACCAGGGTCGAAAAGAGGGCTAAGACGAGCAATCTCACTCGTCATCCAGCTCCAGTCGCCGAGACGTTCAGGCGTTATGTCATCCGGAAGATGAGGCACCCCGGACCGATGATACAGAACATGCGCCACAGTGACCCCGGATTTGCCGTTCTGGGCGAATTCAGGCCAGTATTTGGCCACGGGTGCATCCAATTCAACAAGGCCGCGTTCGATCTGGATATGCAGCGCGACATCGACGATGGCCTTGGACACGGAAAAAACATTGAACAAGGTATCGCCGTCAACCTTGGCTTGCGAGTCGTGCGCGACCGTTCCAGCCCAACAGTCAACGATCCGTTCGCCCTGATGATATGCTGCCACCTGAACACCGATTTCGTTCCCAATGGCGACTTGCTGGTCGATGAATTTCTGAACCGCATCATTAACTCTGGATTGCACAGTCTATTCCTTTCTTGTGTCTTGATATTACTCGCCGCTTTGTCCGTCATTCCATGGTATCTTTCTTCAGGCTTGCCGCAAGGGACCTACGAGAAAAAAGCTTTTTGTGCCTTTCAACTTCTAGGGTCGCCCGGCAGCAGACGGTCGGTCCACAGGATCGTCAGGCCGACGCAGTCAGCAGGGTGGGTAATGAAGGCATGCGGTCCCGCTTCCCGCAGCACACGCACACCTTCGCGCCGGAACACAGATCGCGCTGCAGCCAGATCGGCCACCTCAAGCGCGATGAGATGGGTATGCGGCTTGCCTGTTGCGGCGCCCCAAAGCGCCTGCTCTTCCTCGATACTGTCCGGAAGTCGATAAAGCACAAGAACGCCATCATTCAAGGACAGCATAGCCCCCGGTGCTGCTCCCTGGGCGTCAGCATCCAGATGAATGACTTGAGGCTGCCACAGTTCGCTAAACCGCGCTGCGGCTTCTGCTGGATCTGACACTAAGGCACCCCACCAGGCGACGCGGAGTGCGGGCACCAGTCCAGACCGGGGCGGAACCGGAGCGCCAAAGCGCGGGTCCCAGTCATTTTTCATGTCGGCCCATTCTAATTGTAGCCCGCAGGTTTGCGCCGGGTGCGTGAAGGTGAAACCATCATCGGGCGGGAATATGACGGGCGCGTTGCGCTCCGCCAAGGCCGCGCTCATCGCGACAGCATCGTTGACTTGGAGCGCCAGATTGAACATTCCGGGGCCGAAGCGATCCAGATAGCGCCAGCCCGGGCTTGCAGCATCATTTGGTTCCATCAGTTCAATCAGGTTATCGCCGATGGTGCAGCAACCACCGCGCCGCGCGACTGGCGGCCCGACATCGCTGAATTCGAGTGCGGTGCAACCGGTGAACCTGTTCAACCAATCGAGCGCCCCCTGGTAACTGCGAACAAGCGCGGTCCCGTGAAACGTCCAGACAACGCGCGGGCTATCGGTGGTCATACTGACTCTCTCCTGAATTCCTCCACACGGATTTCCCGCTGAGAGGCGCTGATAAGTGCGCGTAGCTATGTTCGCAGGGCTTTGTGAATGGCCCAGACCTTCAAATCCGATAAAAGATACCATGCCGTAAAGATAGTCTTGATTTTCGTATCAAGCAAGGCTATATCGTCCCACAATATTGTAGGAATTTATTTCAATAACAACCTTGGGAGAGAGCTATGTCACAAGTACAGTCTTTGGCCATGCATGACAGCGTTCTCGGCTACGAGGCCACCGATGAGGTGCGCCATCAGCCTTTCGACGATATAACCTGGCAGGAAAGCGCCTGGATTTATTGGGGCGATGGCAAGGGTCTGGGCGGCGCCGTGCATATCGGGCAGGAAATGAACGCGGGCACCGCCAACATTTTCGCATCGGCCTATTCTCCCGATCTAGCGTTCAGGCGTTGTCATTTGGGCTATCCCTTGGACAATGGGCCGGGCTCAGAAAAGCGGCACGTTGCCGGCCCTTACGCGATGGAATCGGTAAACGGAAAAACGATCATCCGTATGGAAGACGAAGGCGTGAGCCTTGAACTTCTGTGCGAAGACTTTGCGCCCTATCCGTCGCTCTTGCCCGTGCAGGCCGCCCTTGGTGATCCCACGATCACTAGGCGCCCGATGCATTATCAAACCCCGGGCCGCGTGCGCGGAACGATGAAACTTGGGAGTGAGGTTCACCAGATTGACGGTGTCGCGACGCGCGGACACTCTTGGGGTGTGCGCGATTTCAACGTGCTGCGCGGTGGCGGATCGCGCGTGGCAATGGGCTCGTTCGGGCCTGAATTCTCCTATTGGGTTCGCGTACAGATTGAAGAAGACGGCAACATTCTTCGGCACGGTTATGTGCTTGAGAATGATCGCCTCACATATGTTGATGACATTGATCTGCTGCTTGAGCAGGACAGCGATTCGATCACTTATCGCAGCGGCAGAATCCTGATCGGTATGCCCGATGGTCAACGCCATGAATTGGTAGTGCCATTCGATAACATCAATCATTTTCAGTATCATGCAGAAGTCGGCATTACCTTGGGTGTCATGATACAAGATGAGCGCCAGGGCGGGTATTGCGCGTGGGAAATTTTGGATCGCCCGCCGCTGCGTACCGGTACGGTGCCCCCCAGCATGGGTACGCTGGTATTGGACGGGCTGCAATTGCCTCGTCACGCGCGCGCCTAAGAATGGTCCGCGCCGAGAACTGGGTCGGCAAAGCAGATGCCGATCCTCAAACCAGCAGCAGAATTGCGCGCGGTCCATCCGCGTGCTATTACGCCGTGAGAAGTGACGACAGGCCCAATTTTATGATTTCTGACACGAGTGCTCTGTTTTCACCCTATCAGCTCGGTAAGCTGACACTCAAAAATCGAATTGTCATGTCGCCGATGACGCGCGAAATGTCGCCAGGCGGCATGCCAGGTGACGACGTTGCCAGCTATTATGCACGTCGTGCCAACAGCATTGGACTCATCATTACCGAAGGCGTGGGCATCCCTGATCCTGCTGCGGTCGATCATCCTGACGTGCCGGCGATGTATGGCGACGCGCTTCCTAGATGGCGCAATGTCGTCGATGCGGTGCATGCCGAAGGCGGGCTGATCTTTCCGCAATTGTGGCATCAAGGTGTATTGCGCAACCTGGATCGTGCTGCGGCTCCTGATATCGAAGGGTTGCGACCCTCAGGGCTTTGGGGAACCCCCGGCGTAACGACATACGATGCCACCTATCTTGAGGCAATGAGCCGACCAACGGCACCCATGAGCGAAAGCCAGATTGCCGATGTGATAGCCGCATTCGCCACATCTGCCCGTGATGCGATTGACACGGGATTCGATGGCATCGCTATTCACGGCGCTCATGGCTATCTGATTGATACATTCTTTTGGGCAGAAACCAACCGGCGCACAGATCGCTATGGCGGCGATATTCGCGCCCGTGCCCGCTTTGGTGCTGAAGTTGTGGCCGCCATCCGCGCCGAAATCGGCCCCGACGCTACGATCATGTTCCGTTTTTCAAACCATAAACAACAGGATTTCAAAGCCTGCATTGCCGCTACGCCCGATGAGCTTGGCATTGTGCTGGGGGCGTTGACTGATGCCGGGGTCGATCTGTTTGATGCCAGCGCCCGTCGGTTCAACATGCCCGGGTTTGCGGGATCAGATCTTCCGCTGGCCGGGTGGGCACGCAAGCTAACTGGCAAACCTTGCATGGCGGTGGGCGGGATTGGCCTTAACAACAACTTGGTCCAAAGCTTCATCGGAACCGGCGAAACGCTTGCCGAGAACAATCTGCCTGAGGTATCTCGGCGAATTGCGGAAGGTGAGTTCGATATGGCTGGCGTTGGCCGTGCCTTGCTTAACGATCCCGACTGGGCGCGGCGGGCCGCAAACGGTGACGACTTCCTAACTTTTGACCGGGACTGCATGGCACGATTAACCTGAACCTATGCAGATTTCGCAAATTTTCGCGGCAACCGTTCAACCGCAATTTGGAAGAAACGAGGCTTGCAGTGCGTGAATCTCAGCCATTAAATTCAATACGTTTGCTTCGGTATTCGGCACAATAACGACAGAGTTCGCCTTTTGAACCTGTGGCGTGGACTTGGGACGGCGACAGTTTGCTAGCCGCGCTGCCCAAGGCCTCATTCCGTCACGAATTCCTCTAGGGCGCGGTGAAAGTTGGAGATTACGGATTCCTGATGCGGGCTAGGCCGCGCGACCGAAAAGGCGCGAGAGTTCATCCCACGCTGAATTTCGCAAAGATTGGTGAAATCTTGCAGCAAAATCTTACCCCAGAAAGCCTCGTCTTTCAGATCATTGTTCCACTGCAATTCTACATCTGGCTCGGTTCCCGGCGCATAGCGTTGCAGGGAATAGACGTCGAAGATGCAGCTGTTCGGATCATCGCCATTGGGACGGGCGCGATAGCCCAATAGACCGCTGGTCCCTTGCAGGATTACCTGATTGGGAAACAGATGCCATTGCTGCCCCCCGGCCCACAGCTCCTCGCCAGTGATGAAGGGAAGAATGATGCCATGCTCTCGGCATTCCTCGCTAATAAAGCCGTCAAAGGCCATCAGAACCTCCATAGGTGCTGTTTCCTGAGGCATTTCGTCCATGACCCGGCGCGCGGCGCGCACGGCCGTATCGTTTTTACCGAAGTTCAGCGTGGCAAACATATCTTCCATGAAAGCCAGCAGGCCCGGACGGATGTCGGCAGTCGGCTCGCCCCCGGTCAGCCGCCGTGAGCGTGAACCATAAGGCAAGGCGGGCCAATAGGCACACATGCCATGGCGGCCATGGGCGTGGCTTTCATTGATATCATCCATGTAGTGCAACATCTGCCGATGCGTGGTTTGGACGTGGTAATTTTCATTGAAGGCTTCCAACGCGGCTTTCCAGTTGCAGGGTAGGATGGTGGATTTGCGCCAGTGATACCGCAAGCCGCCAAGATCAAACGGGTCAAGAATGGCCTTTGCCGGTGCCAGCCATTCTTCCAGTGACGCACAATCGGGATCCATGTTTATATAAACCCATCCGCCCCAGACCTGCGCCTTCACCGGCTTGAGGGCAATGTCCTCATCGCGCAGACTGTCTCCCCAGCCGTCGCGGTCCACCACCTCGATATTCTGGCCCGCAAGGTTCCATCTCCAGCCATGATACCGGCAATGCAGCCTTTGTGTGCGACCGCAACCATCGGTAATCCTTCGGCCGCGATGCGGGCAAACATTATAATAGGCGCTGATCGTATCGGCAGCAGAGCGGATGACGGTGATGGAATCATCCAGAATGTCATACGTATAGAAATCACCGACTTTGGGAATTTCTTCCTCGCGGCAGGCCATTTGCCAAGCACGGGGCCACAGAAATTGCTTCTCTAGATCATGAAATGCGCGCGAGACATAATGCTCTGCGGGAACCAGCCCTTCTTCCAATAGGTCGCGGCGGGCGGCGTTGGCTGATAACAGGTTGGTCATGCGTTGGTCTCCGGTTTAGGGATGGCAGTGCTCAGCTTAGTTCGGGGATGCTTTCATAGCGCCGCCTCGAGGCCACACGCTCGGCGATCCGCCAACGGTGAGGGGTTTTACGCAAGACATCGCTATAGACGGCGCTACCGGCATGATCCCGATACCTGCCGATACCCTTGTTTTGGACAGTGAGATCTCCTCAATTGGCCAGCATGTGCCGCGCGGCGATATATCCAAACACGCTTGACGCGCCGATGCTCAGCCCCGCGCCAGCATAAAAGGGACCAGACAGCGAGGCCGTACTGTTGCCCGCAGCGTAAAGCCCCTCAATGACCGTGCCATCGCCGCGCATTACTTGCGCATGCTCGTTGATGAGCGCCCCGCCGCACGTGCCAGCATCGCCCGTCACCAGCGGAGCTGCATAAAACGGCCCTTGCTCGATGGTGCCAAGGCAAGGATTGGGCTTGACTGTTGGGTCAGCAAAATAACGGTTGTACACGTTATCACCGCGCGCAAAATCCGTGTCTTTGCCGGTGACGCAGAACTGGTTGAAGCGTGCGACAGTGGCTTGCAATCCTTCGGGATCGACGCCGCAGGCAAGGGCAAGCTCTCCCAGCGTATCGCCCTTCTTCATCCAGCCCATCGTCAACCACTGTTGCGGAATTTTCCCGGGAGGCTTGGTGTTGTAGGTATACTGCCTGTGATATCGAGCATCCACCACATGCCAGGCCGGGATCGCCGGCACTGCCTTGTTCCTTTCGAACATGGCATTGCCGATTGCCATATAAGAGGAGCTTTCATTCACAAAGCGACTGCCCGATGCATCCACCATGATGCTGTGCGGCTTGCACGTTTCGAGCACCGCATGGTGCGGCCCGGTTTCGGGAAAGATAAGGGTCTGAATCCACCACGCCTGATCCATCATGCCCAGGCCTGCGCCCGCGCGTTCCATGATCTGGATAACCTCGCCGGTGTCGCCAGGATTAGCCTTGGTCCAGCGGTCAGAGGCGGGAAGCGGCTGATAGCGTTCCCGCATCGGCAGATTGCGAGCAAAGCCGCCCGCCGCGATCAGAACACCTCTGGGGGCAGCAACATGAACGGGCTCACCGGCGCGTTCGAGATGGGCGCCCACCACTTTGCCATTGGCCATGTCGAGATCGATCAGCATGGTCTCGGTCCAGATGTCGATGCCCAACCGCAGCGCAATCTGCAACATCCGACCTTGAAGCGAACCGCCTGACCCCACAACCGCGCTGCCCGTAAGCTTCTGCTTGGCCATGCGCATACCTAGCCTTGCTGCCATGGCGGCACCGCTTGCGGTCCGCTTCATCAGCAACAGGCTTCTCGCCTCGGATGTGCGCAGCGGCATTGCCATGGGCGAGCGTCGAAAACGCGCCTTCCACGGACCAAGCTCATTCAGGTTGAACAACTCAGCCTGTATCGATCGGCCTACCGAATTGCCACCAGGCAGTTGATCGTAATAGTCACAATAGCCACCGCTGCAGCGCCGATATTGCATACCTTGCTGTTCCATCGCGGTGATCATGTCCGGGATGGCATCGACAAAGGCGGCCCGCCGCGCAGGGGTCGAAACAAGATCGTCGTCGCGGGTGAAGTTGGCCAGATAGGTGAGCGATTCCTCGCGGCTGTCGGCCACACCATCGCGGGCCATCAACGGGTTGTTGGGTAGCCACAATATGCCACCCGACAATGCAGTTGAACCACCGACCAGTTCGGTCTTTTCAATCACGAGAGGTCGCAGACCATGTGCCTTGGCGTTGATGGCCGCAACCAGCGCACCGGCACCGCTACCCACGATGATAAGGTCATATTTCGTCATGTGCATCCCCTCGATTTCTTGCCACTTCATAAACGATACGGACTAGTATTTATCATGGGCTACATGCATTTCCCTCGGTTGGCAAGCCACTCTGCATCTGGCCTGCCATCGGTTGCCAGGGGCAAGGTTTGGGGCGGCAACTCCATATCATTTGCGCAATCCGGCGTGGCGCTGCTAATGGCCCATGCAGATTATGGGGAACAGAATGTCGACAAAGGAAAAAGCGAGCAGAACCCTCACCAAAGGGAGGGTTGGCAGGCCCTCCAAATCGGTCAGCGAGGCTCTGGACGACACCCTGTTGACTTTGGCGACGCAGGCGCTGCGCGACGCCAATTTCGGCGAGATCTCTCTGGATAAGCTGGCCGCACGGATCGGCGTGTCCAAACCAACCATATACCGGCGCTTTGCCAACCGGAGCGCCCTGATTGAGGCAATGGTCGAGCATGAATTTTCTGCGTTACTAAAGGTCAGCGCCGAAAGGGAAACTGTGTCTGCCGATGCCAAGTTTGGCGCCCAATCCGATCCGCTCGACGATCTGCGCGATTATGCACAGGCACTGTTTGATTTCTCGCTGCGCCCCAGCACGGCTAATTTTGTTGGCTTCTTGCATCAGGAAGCTTTGCTCAATCCCCGCATTGCGCAATTGCGCCGCGAATGGCACGTCAATGTGCTAAACCATCTGGCAGAGAGTATCCGTAAGGTTCAGGCAAGCCGCCGTTTCGCGCCCTCGGACCCCGCTGCGCTGTCCACCTTGCTTATCGACCTAATGCACACGGCAATCTCTCTTTATCCTCTGGGATTTAGCCAGAAGGACGTGCTTTCCGGGATGACGCCTGTCGACTATTTCCAATGGCGCTTCTCCATTTTCCTTACAGTGGCGAGCACGCGCACCAACTAAAGCGATTCGCCGCCATCCGCCGTTAGGTTGATGCCCGTAATGAAACCAGCGCGCCGCGAAGACAGGAACGCAACAGTCTCGCCAACCTCCTCTGGCGTACCAATACGACCTAGCGGGATAGTTTTCTTTTTCTCTTCCCTCAAATGGGGCATGTTAACGAATAATCCTTCGACGCCTTCGGTTCCGATCCATCCACAACGCACGGTGTTGGCGCGCACGCCATGGCGCCCCTCTTCCTTGGCGATGACTTTGACCATACGATCCACCGCAGCTTTTGAAACAGCCGACGGCCCTCCGCGCACTTCGATCATGTCGCCCTGATAAGTACTGAGTGACGTGAAGGATCCTCGTGTTTCGCGCAAATAGGGCAAGGCAGCAGTTGCCAAATTAATCGCGCCCATCAAGTCATGTTGTAACCAGTCCTGCCAGACACTCTCGTCTGTCTTGCTGAAGAATTGCGGGGTAAAGCTCGCCCCTCCGGCATAGACAACGCTATGGATGGTGCCAAACGCCTTTGCAGTTGCTTCCAAGGCGGCGACTACGCTGGCCCGGTCTGCAGCGTTGGCGCGCACGGCCATTGCCTCCACACCCAGCGCACGCAGATTTTCCACTGTTGCTTCCCCAGCCTTCGCGCCATTGTAGTAGCTGAGCCCCACTGGTACCCCCGCGCGCGCGAATGCGGTACAGATTGCACTGCCCAAGGCGCCACTTCCGCCCAGTACAAAAGCCGCTCCGTCTCCAAAATCAGTCATACTGCCTCCTATTAACGTTACCATATGGTATTTATTTACACCCACTTCTGTCAAGTTTTTACGAGCTTCGTATAAATTCCGAGAGAATATTTGGCTTCATGTGGGCTTCCCCGCCTGCGTCCACGGGAAAAATGTTTGGATCAGCCATTAAGAGCATTGATGGTGTCATAATGGACCGCTCATGTCGCTATTACCAGAGAACATGGTCTATTGTTAACACCTAGGTTTGGTAGAAACTAGGTCCGATTGCAGACATCCCGCTTTGCGCCCAGTTCCGGTCATTTGAAACGCATGTTAGCTGTCAGATTAGCAGACAAAATAAAAAATATTTCGGTAAACGTGGATCGACCATATTAGGAATATCGCGTTTTTTATGACGCTTAACAAGCCCGCCCGCCAGCTTTAACCATTTTCATAATGCAAACCTTGCATTTATATGACACAAATATCAATAATCGTCACAGATTTGAGATATTTCTACAATGATTCAGCCTTTTCGTTGAACTACTCCGCCCCCAAACTTCTGGGGTCGTTATTTATGTTGTTTATTTCGAAATCTGCCAAACGAAGCGTTAATAAGTTTGCCACCGTGTCAGTAGCAGCGATTTTGGCTGTTTGCTCAACCAGCGCCGCGATGGCGCAAGAATCCTCCGACGACGATAGCGCTGGCTTGACCGATATTGTCGTGACCGCGCAAAAGCGTACCGAAAATCTTCAGGACGTTCCTATCTCCATTTCCGTATTGGGCAGCGAGGGAATTGAAAATCGTCATATCCAATCACTTCTTGATTTAGGTGATGGCGCCATTCCGTCACTGCGCGTCGCACCGTTCTTTTCGCGACCAGGTGCGCTCATCATTAACGTGCGCGGCGTTGGCGTTTTGTCAGACAGCAACCAACCAGCCCGCGATCAAGGCGTCGGCGTATATGTGGATGGTGTCTACATGGGACGTGCCCAAGGTTTGGGAACCGCGCTATACGACGTTGAGAACATCGAAGTGCTTAAAGGACCGCAAGGAACGCTGTTTGGACGCAACACGGAAGGTGGCGCGGTAAACATTGTCACCAAAAGACCGAGCGGCGAATTTGGTCTGGATGCAACCTTAGGCTTTGGTAATTACGGAAGCTACAGAGCTGAAGCGCATCTTGACTTGCCCGAGACAAATAACGTCAGTCTCAAATTCGACGGGATCATGACAAAGCGGGATGGTTTCGTGAAAAACCCATTTCCCGATGCACTGGATTTCGCAAGCTTCGATAAGCGCGGTTTCCGTGCAGAGGCACAATGGAAACCGTCAACCAATTTTACGGCCAATTTAGCTTTCGATATCGCGCGCGACGCCACAAGCACAAACTATCTGCAATTGGTAGAGGGGCCCGTAGGCGCTCCAGCGACGGCAACCTCACCGGCGATTTTACCCAACCGACTTGCTAACTTGCCAATCGTGCAGCCACGGCGCGCATCGAGCACCCCGGTTGGTATGCCGCAAGAAGCAAGCGTCGGTGACACACAGGGCGTTCGCGTAGGTTTGAACTGGGATTTGACCGACAATCTGACTTTAAAATCCATATCATCTTATCGCGATATGACGCAGTCACAGTATGACAACGCCATCAATATCGTTTCTCTCCAGCAACCACGGACATCCGCAAATCCAACGGCAAGTTTTGCTGGGTTTCAGTTTGGCCGCTACAGTCTGGCACCTTTTGCCCAAGACCAAATCAGCCAGGAATTTCAGGTCGTTGGGGATTTCGCACGATTGAAATTCGCAGCCGGCGCACTTTATTATCGGGAGAATGCAGAGGATAGCGCAAAAGCGTTCAACACTTTGCAATTCACCGACGTTGATGGAACGGCCATCACGGTCCGGCAAATCGATTATGCGACACAAATTGTTCAACGTGCCAGCCGCGTTGAAACGACAAGCATGGGTGTTTATGGCCAGGCAACCTACACGCCGCCAGTTGCCAATGATGTTTTCCACCTAACCCTTGGCGGACGTTGGACGCGGGACGAAAAGGTAGGCGAGCTTTTCACTATTAACGGCACGACGCCAACGATCCCCATCAATGGTGTCAATGTTACCCGGCCAGTCCCGCTGGACGCCGCGTGGTCGCGTTTTGACCCGTTGGTAAACCTGTCCTTCGATGCGGCTGAAGATGTCCTTATTTATGGAAAATGGAGCACTGGTTACAAGTCCGGTGGCGCAAACTCGCGTTCGCTCAGCTATGCGGCATTTAATCCTGAAACCGTTTCAATGTTTGAAATTGGTGCCAAAGCCGAATTCCTGGATGGGCGCGCGCGGCTTAATGTCGCTGCCTATCAAGGCGATTATAAATCCATCCAGCTCGACTTTTTCGGGCTGTATGAAGATATCGTCAACGGCGTCCGCGTTGCCACGACGCGCACTACCTCCGACACTGTTAACGCACCGGGCACGGGTAAGCTGAAAGGCTTTGAAGCGGAATTTAATCTGGCCCCTGTTACTGGGCTAACGCTGTCGGCAAGCTATGCTTATAACAGCGTCAAAATCCCGGCGACGTTCAACCCATTCCCACAACCTGGTAATGTCTTTATAACGGTGCCGATCCCCATTTATCAGGTGTACACGCCGGAAAATACAGCCAGCGCGTCTATCGATTATGAGTTGCCGCTAAAAGATTTCACGATCCGGGCACATCTTGATGGTAACTTCAATGATGGCTTTTACGGCAACTACAGTGACCCAGAATTTGACCCCGTCACCCGTGCCGTGCGATATGCGCAGCCAAAGGGTGAAAAGGCTCTTATCTTTAACGGTCGCATCGCTTTTGCCGACATCGATATAGGCGCATCAGATGCAAAACTAACCGTCGCTGTTTGGGCACGGAACCTGTTCAATCAAGAGCATCTGTTCTACAAAGGTGGCGCGCCACGCTCAGGCGTACAGGGCTTCTTCAACGAACCAAGAACCTTTGGCGTCGAAGCTAAGATCAAAATGTAAGGGTTAGAGCAATGACCGCAGGTCTGCGCTCTAACTTATAAACCCCAGGGGACCCGATATGCGTTACCTTTTTGCCACTGCAGCATTTTTGGCTTTCACGACCCCAGTTGCTGCTGAAGCACGCAATATTGTCATCACCAATGATGACGGTCTGACCAGCAATGTTGTCGCGCTGTATAAGGCTTTAAAGGCGGACGGCCACGATGTGATCGTATCGGTTCCCTGCCAGAACCAAAGTGGGATGGGCGCAGCGTTAGGGTTGCGTCCACTTACCCCGTTGGAATCGGCGTGCCGCAACAACGCCGCTAATGCAGGTGCGTCCGGCGCTGCTCCGATGACGCGTGAAGGGTTGGGGAGTGATTTCTATTACGTCAACTCAACACCGGTTATGGCGGTGTTATACGGGTTGGATATAGTCGCCATGAAGCGTTGGGGGAAGGCACCTGATCTCGTGCTCTCCGGTCCCAATGAAGGACAAAATGTCGGGGCTATTGCTATCAGCAGCGGTACGATCAGCGCAGCGCAATTCGCAGCGTTGCGCGGACTGCCGGCAATAGCCTTAAGTGCGGGACAGAACAGCGCTGGCCCCGATTTGGAGAACGCGCAGTCAACAATAGTCGCGGGAAAAAGTGCAGATCTGGTGCGCGATTTGGACACCGCATCAAAGGGCGGTCGGATGCTTCCAGCTGGTTTAGCGCTGAACGTCAATTTCCCTAATGACGCCAAGGGAACGAAATTCTGCGCTTCCAAAATAGGCACCTATAACGCCTATACCCTAACCTTTTCCGAAAATATGGCTGCTAGCGCATCGCCCGAAATGAAGGAAATGGCGAGAACGTACAAAATGGATATCCCTGCTCTGCCTGGCTTATTACTCGGCCAAAATCCCGCCAAGCCTTCCGCCGATCAATTACAAGATGAGTCCTTTCTCCACCTGACCTGCATTGCCGTATCGCCAATGCAGGCAGGCTATGCCGATGATGACCGAAATATAGATCAGGTTAGCGGAATTTTAGCAGCCCTAGCGCCCACAAAATAGAGTTGGATGTATAGGACTCGTGGTGCGTTCTCGCCAGACTACTCCACCCCAAATTAACAGGGATGTAATTTATTTCGGGTATCTGGCTATGCTGAGAAGTATGCGTTTGCGATAATAGTCGTAGATAGGAGTTCGGTTATGTGCGTTACCAAAAATCTGTCGCGGGGCGTTATGCTGGCAGCAGTAATCCTTGTTACACCTGCACTTAGCCATGATAATGTTAGCCAAGCCACGAAAGCAGGCAAGGACGAAGGTGAAGTCCGCTGGTTAGCTGGAGATCATCACATCCATAGTCGCTTCAGCACTGGATGGGATTCAAAAACAACGCCGCCCACGCCGATTGTTGGAGAAGATGCATTGTATCCCATTCCGATGAATGCGGTAATGGCACGCCGCTTTGGTCTTGATTGGATGGTGGCGACCGATCACGGTGGACCCAATCATAGTAAAGTGTCCCACGACCACAGCTATCCAGAATTGCTTGAGTCTCGAAAGGCTGTGCCTGATCTTGTTCAATTTTTTGGAATGGAACTCAACACCCCTGGTGCTGACCACAGCAGTATAATAATCCCTGCTGGCCCTGACGAGGCTGACCGGCTGGCGTCTTTTGAGTTACGTTTCGACGCCAAGGAAGTGTTTCCTCTGGATCCAGCCCGCAACGAAGAGTCCAAAATGCTTGAGGCATTGAAAGCTGCCGACGCACAAGTCCCCAAGCCTATCGTGATTGCGCATCATCCCAGCAGGTCTGCGAATGCATTGGGCCAATATGGCCTAACAACCCCACGTGAGCTTCGCCGATGGAATGATACTGCGCCAGAGGTTGCCATCGGAATGGAGGGCGCCCCTGGTCATCAAGCCGCTGGGCAGATGAAAGAACGTTTTGCACCCTCAGTTTACGCCGGCTATTTTGGTAAAGTTCGCCCAAGAGGCGCTTATGGAAATTACCCCACAATGGGCGGCTTTGATCAGATGACTGCCCAGCTTGGCGGATTTTGGGATTCAATGTTGGGTGAGGGACGACGTTGGTGGATAACAGCCACGTCCGATTCCCATGTACATTGGACCGATGGCGGCGCAGATTTCTGGCCAGGTGAGTACTCTAAAACATATGTTCGTGCGTCTAAGACCCATGATGCAATTCTGGCCTCCATTCGAGCGGGCCGTGTTTTCGTTACGACGGGAGATCTCGTTACGTCTGTTGATTTTACGGCTCAGGCGGCGGGAAATAAAAACCTGGCCGAGACCGGTGGAACCTTAAAGGTGCCTCAAGGCCAAGTTGTGAAAATCGCACTGAAGATCACGGATCCAAGCTCTTCTAATGCCAACGGAGATACTCCACGATTGGCACGTGTTGACCTCATTCGCGGGAAAGTGACCGGTCGAGGGAACAACTTTGATGCAAACAGCAACCCAACTACTAGTGTTGCGGCACGATTTACCGCCGATAGTTGGCAACAGAGGGGCGACAGCATAACCATTATGTTCAACATTTCGGACTTAAACGGCAATGAATATATTCGGGTTCGGGGAACCAATACCAGTGACCTTGAACCTCCTGTCGATGCTGACGGTGAGAATGCGTGGGGTGATTTGTGGTTTTACACGAACCCGATCTTCCTGGAAGCTGTAGGCAAGACGAAGCAGTAACGGATAATAGCAGATAGTCCGCTTCCGGCCCAAACGCTGCCCTTCAGCAACAGGTGTATTCTTCTCGCGGCCATTCCGGCCAAAGGAGAAGTGTAATGGGTATTTCTAATCTCGATCCTGGTGCGCATGAGCGTAGACCTTGGAATGCTGGAAGTTTGGTGGGTGCCAAGCGGCCACTTAAACCACGCGACGTATGGGCAATTCGTTTCTTTCTCGATGAACATCGACGAATGCGTGATCGAGCACTTTTCGATCTAGCGATCGACAGCAAGTTGCGAGGTTGCGACGTGATAAAATTAAAGATTGGCGATGTTGTGAGTAGTGGCAGTATCCGAAACCGCGCAACTGTCGTTCAACAAAAGACCAGGCGACCTGTGCAATTTGAATTGATGGCAGATTGCCGCAAGAGCCTTCTTGCTTGGCTTGAAAGGCGCGGCGGGTCCTTAGACGACTTTGTTTTTCCAAGTCGCGTTAACCGCGCGGGGCACCTCAGCACTAGGCAATACGCTCGTCTTGTCGACGAATGGGTGTCTGCGGTCGGACTGAACGCGAGAGAGTTCGGCACGCATTCACTGCGTCGGACAAAGGCTTCGTTAATTTACAAAGCGACTGGTAACTTGCGTGCTGTGCAAATATTGCTGGGGCACAGCAAAATAGAGAACACGATCCGCTACCTTGGAGTAGACATCGACGACGCTCTCACCTTGGCTGAACGCACAGAAATATGAATGTCTGGCCCCTCGTGTAATCTGAGGGGCCAGCGCCGCCAGCAAACCGGAAGGCAGAAACTGGGCCGTATGCTGGATGGCAGCAATCTGCGATCGGCCGTACCGAAGCGGACACTGCGTCGCGCTCGCTTTCAGGCTGACAACCACTTGACCGTAGAGGCTTGATGCAATATTTCCATATTTCTCAAAATATAGGAGATAGACTTGGCAAGACACTTCTGGGCGGTAGAGGCGCTGAGCGCGCTGGCCCACGATACACGTCTTCGGGTGTTTCGACTTCTGGTGCAGGCGGGTGTGGAGGGAATGACTGCCGGCGCGATCGCTGCGGCAGTCGATGTGCCTGCGTCCACTATGTCGCACCATATCGCCACCTTGGAGCGGGCTGGGCTCGCACAGTCCGAACGTGAGAGCCGGATGATCCATTACCGCGCCGACTACGATGGCATGCGCCGGCTTCTCTCGTTCCTGATTGAAGACTGCTGCCAGCAACGGCCCGAGATGTGCGCCGACCTGGTGAGCGCGATGGCCTGCAAGCCTTGAGGGGGAGCAATGACCGACAAGACCTACAACATGCTTTTTCTGTGTATGAGCAACAGTGCTCACTTAATCCTAGCCAAGGCGTGCCTCCAGACGATGCGCTACGCACCCGGTGGGGCGTGAAAACGCGCCTCTGCCTCGCCGCGAGTGTCTTGGCACTGGTGCCAGCACCGGCGATGGCTGCGCCGCCGACGCTTCAGCATAGCATGGGAGACCCCGAGTGGGTAACACTGTCGGGGAGCAGTCGCCTGCGTTACGAAGGGCTCGAAGGCCAGCCACGCGCGGGCCTGAATGCGACGGACGAGCAACTGGCCCTTCGCACCATCATCACGGCGCAGGTCGACCTGCAAGGCATCAAGGTCAATGCCGAACTGCACGACAGTCGTGCCTGGCTGACGAAGCCAGGTGGGGCGGTGAGCGCGAACGAGGTGAACACCTTCGAACTGGTTCAAGCGAACATCGCCGGAGATATCACCCTTGATGGAGGTGCCAAATTGTCCCTACAATTGGGTCGCATGACACTCGGCCTTGGTTCCCGACGGCTGGTTGCGGCAGACGACTACCGCAATGCCACCAACGGCTATACCGGCTTGCGCGCGGACCTGCGCACCAAGGGTGGTCTTGCAGCCACGACGATCTTTGTCCTGCCGCATATTCGCCTGCCCGACGACCTGCCCTCGATAAAGGCGCAGCAGCCCCGCTGGGACCGGGAAAGCTTCGACTTGCAGCTCTGGGGCGGGCTTGTCTCGCACACCGGGCTTGTGCGTAACCTCACGCTCGAAGCCGGCTATTTCGGCGTGCTGGAGCGCGACTGGCCGGGCCGCGTAACGCGCCAACGCGACCTCGACAGCTTCAGCGCACGCCTGATCCGTGATCCTCGGCCGGGCAAGGTCGATTTCGAGCTAGAGGGTATCTACCAGTCAGGAACCGTTCGGGCGAGCGCCTCGACCAGCGCGGCGATCCTGCCGGTGGGCGCCTGGTTCGTGCATGCCGATGCCGGCTACTCCTTTCCCGGCGCTGCGAAAGTACGGCTTTCGCTGGAATACGACCGCGCCAGCGGCGACGAGCCCGGCGGGAAGTTCGGGCGGTTCGACACCTTGTTTGGGATGCGTGGTGCCGACCTTGCGCAGTCGGGTATCTACAATGCCATTGGCCGGGCCAACATCAGTGCTGTCGGCGTTCGCCTGGAGAAGGGTCTTGCGAGCCGCTGGGAAGGTTACTTCACCTACAAGCCCATGTGGCTCGCCAGCCGGACGGATTCCTTTTCGACCACCGGGGTGCGGGATCTCACCGGTAGCGCCGGGAACTTCGCAGGCCACCAAGTCGAATTGCAATTGCGATACTGGTTGGTGCCGAAATTCCTGCGCGGACAACTCAACGCCGTGAACCTCTCAAAGGGCCGCTTCCTGCGCACCGCGCCGAACGTCGTTACTGGGGCCGACACGCACTACGTCGCGACCACTATCAGCGTACATTTCTGAGCCCAGTATCGGTTCGCGGATTAGTCTGGCCGAGTATGACCCGCGGCAGACATCGGCACGTCGGAATGACAGGTTTCGGGATTAGCGATTGTTCGGCACAGCGACCGCATTTGGGCGCAAACCGGAATGGCTACTATTGGGCCTATTCTGTTGAAAAACTCGCCTGTAGTGACGATTGTTAGGCGGTCTGGAATGCAGGCGCGCGGGCTTACATTCCGGATCAGGCGGGTGCGGGGCTCGGCATCGGGATCACCTTGGCCAT
>NZ_JBIKPH010000037.1:0-17582 GCF_044357595.1 Sphingorhabdus sp.
TCGCTGGCGGGATACAATTTCCTCTTGTCGTTCGGCGGCGCAATGCTCATCTTGGCAATGATATGGCGCAACAAGAAAATCTAAAAACCTCCGCGCAGCGGAACTTGGCAATCGAACGCATGATTCGCGTCAACCAAGCGGGCGAATTTGGCGCGAAACGGATTTACGCCGGACAGCTTGCGGTCATGGGTGACCGCACGCCTGCCGCGCGCAGCATCGCGCATATGGCAGAGCAAGAGGAGCGCCACCTTAACGCCTTTGACAAGATGATGGCTGAGCGCGGTGTGCGGCCAACAGCCTTGCACCCGATTTGGAGTGCGGCTGGCTTTGCACTTGGCGCTGTGTCCGCCGCCGTCAGTCCGGAGGCGGCCATGGCCTGCACTGTGGCTGTGGAGACCGAAATTGACCGCCACTACAGCGAACAGCTTGCCGAAATCGGCGATAGCGACCCCGAATTGTCGGCGATGATTGCAGATTTCCAAGCGGATGAGCAGGCGCATAAGGCAACTGCCTTGGCCGAAGGTGCGGAACGCGCGCCTGCCTATCCCTTGATGAGCGCACTGGTCCGCATGGGGTGCCGTACCGCCATTGCCGTGTCGAAACATATTTAAGCTTCATGCCGCATTCAGCCTGCGACCTTCAGTTGCAGGGTACATATTTTTTGGAGATAATCGCGTGAGAGCAATGGCCAGAATTTCGATAGCTAGCATCGCATTGATGCTGTCGGTCCAGGCATCGGCGCAGGATGCCCCGGCAGCCAGACCCGGTGATGAGAAAATCAACCAGCTCATCATTTACGGCGCCGACAAATGCCCCGAAAGCAAAGGCGACGAGATTGTGGTTTGCGCCCGTTTGGGGGAGGCCGACCGCTTTCGCATACCTTCATCTTTGCGCGGCGATATCAACGACCCGCGTAATCAAGCGATGTCGGAGCGGATCAAATCTTATGAATATGTTGGCGCAAGCGGCACGATGAGCTGCTCGCCGTCGGGCGCTGGCGGTTTTACCGGCTGCGGCTTGGCAGAGATTAACAAGGCGTATGCCGAAAAGGCGCAAGATACAGGCATTGTCTTTGGCCGCTTAATCGCCGCCGAACGCGCCAAGCGCATGGCAGGCGTCGATGCCGAGGCCGCAGAGGTGGAAGCCCGCGTGCAGGCGTTTGAAAAAGGCCGCGCTGAACGTGAGGCAAAATTGCAGGCAGAGTTAGAAACCAAGGAAGCGGCAAGCGCCGATGCACAGCCGCTTCCTGAACCCAAATAAGCAGGCGGCTTAGCCCTTCGTTTTTTCAGCCGCGACCCAATCTTTGATTTGCTGATCAAGGACATTCAGCGGCACTGACCCTTGGCCAAGCACCGCGTCATGGAAGGCAGCCAAATCAAATTTGCTCCCAAGCTCCTTGGTCGCCATATCCCGCAATTCGCGGATTTTCAGTTCGCCTAATTTATAGGCCAAGGCTTGACCCGGCCAGCTAATATAACGATTGACCTCCGCCTCGATATTGGCGGCGGACAAGGCGCTGTTATCGGTCATAAAGGCGATGGCCTGCTGCTTGCTCCAACCCTTGGCATGAATGCCGGTATCGACCACCAAGCGGCACGCGCGCCACATTTCGTAGGACAGCCTGCCCATGTCCTTGGCAGGGGTGTCATACAGCCCCATTTCGATGCCAAGCCGTTCGGAGTATAAGCCCCAACCTTCGGTAAACGCGGTAAAGGACGCGCCATATTTGCGGAAATCGGACAAAGGCAGTTCCTGCTGCAACGCAATCTGATTGTGATGCCCCGGAACGGCTTCGTGCGCTGACAACGCCGGGATTTCCCAAAACGGTCGCTGGTTCAGCTTTGATGTGTTGACAAAATAGGTGCCTGAAATGCCGATCTCGGGTGATCCCGGATTATAATAAGCCGTGGTCGTGCCCTCGGCCGTTTCTGCGGGAATTTCTCGGATGCCATATGGCAAGCGGGGCAGGTGCCCGAACAATGTGGGCATCTTGCCGTCAATGATCTTGGTCACACGCGCGACCTTCTCCATCAGTTCCTCAGGCGTTTTGGCATAATATTGCGGGTCAGTCCGCAAATGCGCGATCAAGGCTTCGCGGCTTGGGTAGCCAGCCTTTTTGGCGACCTCTACCATTTCGGCACGGATCCGCGTCACTTCGCTGAGGCCAATTTGGTGGATTTGCTCAGCGGTCAGATCAGTCGTTGTTTCCTCACGGATACGAAAGGCATAATAGGCCGTACCATTTGGCTGCGCCGAAACACCTGGCGCCTTGGCGCAGGCTGGCTTGTAATTTGTTGTGTACCACGCCAGTTGCTTGTTCAGCGCTGGATACACGACCGTGCGGATGGTCGCTTCGGCGTTTGCGGCCAATATAGCAAAGTCGGTTTCCGAAATATTTTCAGGACGCTTGCCGGCATAAGGTCCGAAGAAACGCGACCGGCGAATGTCGGGGGCAATAAGCCCGCTGATTGTGCCTTCAAAGCCGTTTAACGTTTCGCAAGCTTGCGTAAACTTGCCCTTGATAGCAACATTGGCGACCTCGATATTTTCATCATTAGCCCGCGCATATTGTGTGAGGCGGGCATTGTAGGATTCAAAATCTCTCTTGGTTTTGAACGGCAGGTTTTGTGCCATGCCGGCCAGTTGCTGATGCCAGCTGGAATAGGTCGTGAAGTTGATGGCCCGTTGGCCAAATCTATTGCCCTCAATCGCCGAATTGAGCGACCGCCGCAATATGCCTGCTTCAACCTTTGTTGGCGCATCAAGCGATGCCGCCGGTATGGCGTCCAAACGGGCAAGAAATTGCGCGGCTTGCGCTGCTCTGCGGTCCTGCGCCGCCAGCGTATAATCGCCAAGTTCATTGGCATAATCATTCACGCCAAGGGCGCTTGCGTACACAGGCTGCTCTTTTAACGTATACGCCCAGACATCGCTGACAAGATTGTTCAGGTCAGCATTGGCATCGGCATAAGCGGGCACCGACATCGCACATAAACAGCCGGCAAGTAACACACTACGCATAACGCATCTCCATGACATATCAGTGCGATGACTTAAGCAGGAGAGCGACCAATTGGCCAGTGGCTATTGAGTCAGCGGTAATTGTCGACGACATCGAACATAGCGGTAATCTGATCGCGTTCCGTTTGCGTAAGCTCGGGCCGCCAGATGTCGAAGATTAGAACGAGCCGGTCAAACGCGCTGTTGTTCCATGCCTCATGCTCGACGCTGTCATCAAAGGCGATGACCTTGCCCTCTTCCCACTTAATCGTCGTAGTACCCACACGAAAGCCACAGTCTGGCGGGACGATTAACGGCAGGTGGCAAATAAGCCTGCTGTTGAGCATCCCCGTATGAGGGGGGATTTTCGCTCCGGGCTTGAGAAGCGACAGCATGATTGACGGCGCACGCGGTCCGATGTGGCAAAGGGGTACATGGTCAATGATGGTCTGGTAAATAATCGGGCATCGGCGAATATGTTCGTCAACGGGGCCCCCATTTTGCCAGAGATGCAATGTGCTCCAGTCTGCATTTTCGAGCAGTCCGTGATGGTCTTGCTGTGGGCGGCTTGATGCTGCTTTGATATAAGGCTGAAATCCGTCATGGCTTGCTAAAATCGCCAGAGCCTCGCGTTGCATTTCGGGAAAGCGTGCTTCCAATTGCTGCACCCAGTCAAATGACCGCGTGTCGGCAAATTCGATATGCGTCATACCCGGATAATAATGCGCCATCGGCTTTTGCGGGAATTGCCTATACTCGTCTGGCCGTTGCATATCGCCGAACATCATATCGAGCGACTCACGAAAACGGGGGTGCTGATGATCGCGGGTAAAGCCCCGATCGGTCAACGCATCAAGCAGATGGCAACGGAAATGGTCCGCCAGCCATCGGGTAGCAGCATCAGCGCGCGCGACTTGTGCAACGACATCAGGGTCGGCGGGCGGGCGCGCGGCGGCAGTTCTTATGGCTGCATTATAATAAGCGCTGGCGGCACGGTTATCACTATTTTCACGCCTGCGGTCGGCCTTGGCGATTAACGCAATGATGTCAAACCTGTCCGCTGTAAGCCGCGACTCCGCCTCCGCCTCAGACGGGAAATCGGAAGGTGTATAGGGCGCGTTAGATGCCATGCCATAGCATTAGGGCATCACAATATGTTTTGGCAATGTTGCGATCCGCAAGGCGCGCCTATCGGGTGCGTGCGCCATGCCACCGGAACACGTGTGCTCAGCCTGCATCCATGCTTATGCTATTCGGCAGCTTCCAATGCCACATGGTCGGACAGAGGCTGGCTGAGCCGCGTAAGCATTTCCTTCGGGCAAATTTGCCAGAATTCGCCGCGTCTGCGATCCCAATCCTCAATGATCGATTTCGACCATGCGCTGTCCGTTGTCCGCGCATGTTCTGTGATAAGCGCCTTGAGCTGCTCTTCCCAATAGGCACTTTCCAGACGTTGCCACACGATGCTATCTGGATTGGCCATGGCGGCAAAGTCACCACCGGCATCGAGCACAAAGGCCATTCCGCCCGTCATGCCAGCGCCGAAATTGCTGCCGACCTTGCCCAAAATGACCGCCAGGCCGCCGGTCATATATTCCAGCCCGTTTGAGCCGCAACCTTCAACCACAACATGCGCGCCAGAGTTGCGGACGGCAAAGCGCTCACCCGCTTGCCCTGCCGCGAACAGTCGGCCTGATGTCGCACCATAGAGCACGGTGTTGCCGATGATGCTATTCTGATGGCTGGTCAGCGGGCTGCTGACCGTTGGACGCACAATGATCGTGCCGCCGGACAGGCCCTTACCGACATAGTCATTGGCATCGCCAAAGACTTCCAATGTAATGCCTTGGCACAAAAATGCCCCAAGCGACTGACCAGCAGAGCCACGCAAGCGGACATGCACATGGCCTTCTGCGAGGCCCTTCATGCCATATAACCGCGTGATTTCCGAGCTGAGCCGCGTGCCCACTGCGCGATGCGTGTTGCGGACATTGTAGGTAAGCTGCATCTTTTCGCGCCGTTCGAACACTGGCCTGCCATCATGGATCATTTGCGCATCCAGGCTATCGGGTACTTCGTTGCGGAATGTCGGGATGTTGAACCGGCGCGCGCTGTCCGGCGCGTCGACTTTGGCGAGGATCGGGTTAAGGTCGAGATCGTCAAGATGCTCTGCACCGCGGCTGACCTGCCGCAACAATTCGGTGCGTCCGATAACCTCGTCAAGGCTGCGATAGCCAAGCTTAGCCAATATTTCGCGCACTTCTTCGGCGATGAAGGTCATCAGGTTGATGACCTTTTCTGGCGTGCCCGTGAATTTTTTGCGCAACGCTTCATCCTGAACACACACGCCAACAGGGCAGGTGTTCGAATGGCATTGGCGCACCATGATGCAGCCCATGGCAACGAGGCTTAGGGTCCCGATGCCAAATTCCTCAGCGCCCAATATCGCGGCAACAACAATGTCGCGTCCGGTTTTTAGGCCACCATCGGTGCGCAGCTTGACGCGGTGACGAAGCCCATTGAGCGTGAGCACCTGATTGGCTTCGGATAGCCCCATTTCCCATGGTGTGCCTGCATATTTAATGCTGGTCTGCGGACTTGCGCCCGTACCACCGACATTGCCCGAGACGAGGATGACATCCGCATGTGCCTTGGCCACACCTGCCGCAATCGTGCCAATGCCTGCCGCACTGACAAGCTTCACACAGACCCGCGCACGCGGGTTAATCTGTTTGAGATCGTAGATCAGCTGCGCCAAATCTTCGATGGAGTAAATGTCGTGATGCGGTGGCGGTGAAATCAGCGTCACGCCCGGCGTCGAGTGCCGCAGCCGTGCAATCATTTCGGTCACCTTAAAGCCGGGCAATTGCCCACCTTCACCGGGTTTTGCGCCCTGTGCGACCTTGATTTCAATTTCCTCGCACGCACCCAGATATTCGGCGGTAACACCGAAGCGGCCGCTTGCGACTTGCTTGATGACGCTGTTGGCGTTGTCACCATTGTCATATGGCTTGAAACGCTTGCTGTCTTCGCCGCCTTCTCCCGAAACGGCCTTTGCGCCGATCCGGTTCATGGCGATGGCCAATGTTTCATGTGCCTCTGGCGACAAGGCGCCAAGCGACATTCCGGGTGTTACAAAACGTTTGCGGATTTCGGTTATCGCCTCAACCTCGTCAATCGCAACCGGCTCTTTCGCGAAGTTGAACTCCAACAAATCGCGCAAGTAAATCGGCGGCAACTCTTTTACGCCTTGGGCGAATTGCGTGTAGGTCGAATAGCTGTCATTCGCCACGGAGCTTTGCAACAAATGCATCAGGCCAGCGGAATAGGCATGTTCTTCCCCGCCATCGCGTTGCTTGTAAAAGCCGCCAACGGGTAACCGCGCAACCGCGGCGTCGAACGCATCGGCGTGACGGTCACGCGCGTTCACATATAAAGAGTGATAGCCTTCGCCCGAAATCTTGTTCGGCATGCCGGGGAAGAAGTCATTGACCAAAGCACGCGACAGGCCAACTGCTTCAAAATTATAGCCGCCGCGATAGCTGGAGATAACTGCGATGCCCATTTTGGACATGATCTTCAGCAGCCCTTCGTTAATGGCCGTGCGGTAATTTTCGATGGCTTGCGATAATGTCAGGCTGCCCAGCAGGCCGCGGCCATGGCGGTCGGCAATCATAGCTTCGGCAAGATAAGCGTTCACGGTGGTTGCGCCGACACCAATGAGAACCGCAAAATAATGCGTATCCAAGCATTCGGCGGAACGGACGTTAATCGACGAATAGCTGCGCAGACCATTGCGGACCAAGTGCGTATGCACAGCAGCAGCAGCTAGGATCATCGCGATTCCCACCCGGTCCTCACTGATATTATCGTCGGTCAAAAACAGTTCGGATTTGCCCATACGCACCGCGGCGACGGCTTCTTCACGGATGCGCGTGATGGCCGCGCGCAGGCCCTCTTGCCCGGCGGATATGTCATAGGTGCAGTCGATTTCGGCGCCAAGCGGTCCGAACGCGGCCTTCAACCTGCGCCAATCATGCGCGGTCAGAACCGGGCTATCGAGAACCAGCACATCTGCATTCTGGCTCTTCTCCTCCAAGATATTGGCAAGGTTGGAAAAGCGTGTCTTCAGGCTCATCACATGCCGTTCGCGCAAGCTGTCGATCGGCGGGTTAGTGACCTGGCTGAAATTCTGGCGGAAAAACTGGCTGATAAGGCGCGGCTTGTCGCTGATCACCGCCAAAGGCGTATCATCGCCCATTGACCCAATGGCTTCTTTGCCATCTTCGATCATCGGCGCGAGGATCATTTCGACATCTTCCAACGTCATGCCAGCGGCGATTTGCCGCTTGGTCAATTCCGCGCGCGACCAAGCGGGCGCGCTGTCGTCGCCAGCTTCGGGCAAGTCGGTGATCCGGCGGAAGCCGCCGACCAAAGCGCCATAATCCTGTTCGGCCGAAATACGGTCCTTCAACTCGCCGTCGCGGTATAATTTGCCTTCATCCAAATTGACGGCAATCATTTGTCCGGGGCCAAGGCGGCCCTTTTCCAATATCGTCGTTTCGGGCAGGATGACCATCCCGGTTTCCGAACCAATGACCAGCAAATTGTCCGACGTCCGGCTGTAGCGCAGCGGACGCAAAGCGTTGCGGTCAACCCCTGCGACGGCCCAATGGCCATCGGTCATCGCCAAGGCGGCGGGGCCATCCCATGGTTCCATCACGCTTGCCATATATTCATACATCGCGCGGTGGGTGGCCGGCAGATTGGGGTTCGATTGCCATGCTTCGGGGATCAGCATCAGCTTTGCGGTCGGTGCTTCCTTGCCTGAACGCACCAAGGTTTCGAACACGGCATCCAATGCGGCGGTGTCCGATGATCCGGCTGGGATAACGGGCTTAATATCATCGGACTGCGCGCCAAAGGCGATGCTGGCCATCTTTATCTCGTGGCTCTTCATCCAATTTTGGTTGCCGCGAATGGTGTTAATTTCCCCATTATGCGCTAGCCCGCGGAACGGCTGCGCCAACCACCATTGCGGGAAAGTGTTGGTCGAATAGCGTTGATGGAAAATCGCGACGCGGCTTTCGAAACGGTCGTCCTGAAGGTCGGGATAAAATACCGACAGCGACTCCGCAAGGAATAGGCCCTTGTAGACAATGGACCGGCACGACATCGAACAGATATAGAAATCGCGAATTTGCGCAGCGATGATCTTCTTTTCGATCCGGCGGCGGATGAGGTACAGGTTCTTCTCAAATTCTGTTGCGTCGACCTCATCGGGCATTGGGCCCGCAATCATGATCTGTTCAATCTCAGGCCGCGTTGCCTGTGCCTTGTCGCCGATGACGGACACATTGACGGGCACCTGACGCCAACCATAAATTATGTAGCCTGCGTCGATGATCTCTGCCTCGACAATCGTCCGGCAATTCTCTTGTGCGCTCAGGTCAGTGCGCGGCAGGAATACCATGCCAACCGCAAGCCGGTTAGGCATCGGCCGGTGGCCGCTGTCCGAAATCGCATCGTCGAAAAAGCGGACGGGCAGGTCGATATGCAGCCCTGCGCCATCGCCGGTCTTGCCATCGGCGTCGACTGCGCCGCGGTGCCAGACCGCCTTCAACGCCTCAATACCCGCCGCAACAACGCGGCGCGACGGCTTGCCATCGGTTGCCGCGATCAAGCCAACGCCGCAGGCATCGCCTTCGGACTCCGGATGATACATGCCTTCGCGCGCAAGACGCTCATGTTCGGGGGTGGGGTAAAAAACGGTCATGCTGCTTGCCTCTCGCGGCTTGCTTTTGATTTGAGATAATTGTGCATATGCTGCGTCACATCGCGGCCATCGCGGATCGCCCAGACGACAAGGCTTGCGCCGCGCACGATGTCGCCAACGGCAAAGACACCGTCGAGGTTGGTCATCTGCGTTTTATGGTCAACACGCAACGTGCCCCAGCGGGTTACGTTTAGGTCGGGGGCGTTAAACATCACAGGCAGGTCTTCGGCTTCAAAGCCAAGGGCGGTAATCACCATATCGGCGTTGAGCGTGAAGTCGCCCTCCGGGTCATTTTCGGGCGTGCGGCGCCCAGACGCATCGGGGGCTGCAAGCCGCATTTTGGCGACATGCACGCGTTCGACTTTGCCGTCGCCGTCAAAGCCCTTGGGACCGGACAGCCAGACAAATTCGACGCCCTCTTCTTCGGCATTGGTCACTTCGCGCTGCGACCCCGGCATATTATCGCGGTCGCGGCGGTACAGGCACTTTACCGACTTTGCGCCTTGGCGGACGGCAGTGCGGACACAATCCATTGCGGTATCGCCGCCACCTATGACGACGACGTCTTTGCCATGCGCATTCATCGCGCCGCTGTCGAAAACGGGCACGGCATCGCCAAAGCCCTTGCGGTTGGAAATGGTGAGAAAATCGAGCGCAGGGACGATTCCGTCAAGCCCACTGCTTGGCGTTGCAATCGCCCGTGCCTTGTACACGCCGGTGGCAATAAGCACCGCGTCATGCTTCGCGCGCAAATCATCCAGCGAGGCATCGCGGCCCACTTCGAAATTCGCGTGGAAAATGATGCCGGCATCCTCAAGCCGTTGCACACGGCGCATGACAATGTCTTTCTCCAACTTAAAGCCCGGAATGCCATAGGTCAGCAATCCGCCCATCCGGTCGTATCGGTCGTAGACATGAACGTCATAGCCCGCGACGCGCAGATATTCCGCCGTCGTCAATCCGCCGGGGCCAGCCCCGATAATGCCAACCGATTGGCCGCGCGACAGCCCGACCTCGACGGGTTCTACCCAGCCCTGCTCCCACGCGGTATCGGTAATGTATTTTTCGACCGAGCCAATCGTGACCGCGTCATGGCCCGAAAACTCAATGACGCAATTGCCTTCGCACAAACGGTCCTGCGGGCAGATACGGCCACAAATCTCGGGCATAGTGCTGGTCAGGTTCGACAGCTCATAAGCTTCGCGCAAACGGCCTTCGGCGGTGAGGCGCAACCAATCTGGTATATGGTTGTGCAGCGGGCAGTGCACTGAACAATAAGGTACGCCGCATTGCGAACACCGCGACGCCTGATCGGCCGCTGCGTCTGGCGCATAACGGTCAGCGATTTCCGCAAAATCCTCCGCACGCAATTCGGCTTCCCGCTTGTGCGGATAAGCCTGCGGCTTTGAAATAAACTTTAGCATCGGATCATTAGCCACAGCACGCTCCTTAAGAAGCGCTGCGCGTAACGCGGCAAACACGCTCTGTCACGTGTAAATCTAATAAATAGGTCAGCTGTACTGACTAAAATAGTAGAATTTGAGACTAAAATTTAACTCTGCGCAATAATCTTTCAATTAAAAGGGTCCGATATGATGCCTATCGAAGTGTTAGCCACAGCAACGCGGCGGTTCCGATTATGATTCGGTAATATGCGAAAGGTGCAAATCCGCACTTGCCGACGATGGCAACAAAGGCCTTCACCACGACCACTCCAACCAGAAAAGCCATGGTGAAACCAATGGCTATCATCCCCAGATCATCGGCGTTCAAAAGCGCCCTGTCTTTCCATAACGCGTACACCGTTGCAGCCAGCATTGTGGGCACAGCAAGAAAGAAGGAAAACTCTGCTGCTGTCTTGCGCTCAACCCCCATCATTAGCCCGCCCATGATGGTTGCGCCGGAGCGGCTTACACCCGGCAGCATGGCGGTGCATTGGACAAGGCCAATCGACAATGCCGTGCCAAAGGGGATTTCCTCAACTGCATGAAAGCGCACCGTCTTCACCACACGCTCCAGCAATAATATGATGATGCCGCCAACGATCAGCGCGAGAGCAACAATCTCCGGCGTTTGCATGGCTGCGCGGATAGCGTCATATGCGATAACGCCAATCACAAGTGCCGGTGCAAACCCAAGAAGGATGTTTCGTGTGAAGGCCACAGGCCCCTTTTCCATCTTCAGTAGCCCAGTTCCAACGGCCCAGAAGCGCCGCCAATAAACCAACAGCACCGCCAAAATCGCCCCAAGCTGGATCGCGATTTTAAAGGCAACCGAACTGTTGTCCGTAAAGCCGATGACTTCACCCGCCAAAATCAGGTGCCCAGTGGATGATACGGGCAAAAATTCCGTCAGCCCCTCGATAAAGCCGAGGAGCAAAGCGATCATCGTATCGCTCATTGTTTGGGACTGCTGCCAAAGCGGCCATGCTTGCGGTAAATATCCAACCAATCCGCAGCGATCACATCTATCGGCGTTGGCACGATACCGTAAGCGGCTAGTCCGTCCGTTCCCGTCACCACATTGTCGCTACCCAGCATCTTATACTGGTCTTCTGTAATCGGTGCCCCCGGCATCCAGCCCGTGCCCTTGGCGAGCATCTTGGCGGCAATGCCGGGTACTTCTACAAACACAGGCGCGCGTCCGATGGCCTTGGCGATCCATCGGTTCAGCTCCATCATTGAAAATATCTCTGGCCCGCCCAGTTCGAGAACACGACCATCCTGATGCGCAAGCGCTGCGGCAACTGCCTTGGCGACATCACCTACAAACACTGGCTGGAACCGCGTAGCAGCGCCGATGACCGGAACGACCGGCAGCATGCGGATTAGTCCGGCGAAACGGTTGATAAACTGGTCTTCGCGTCCGAAGACGATGGATGGCCGCAAGATGACGGCAGAAGGAAATGCGGCATGGACAGCAGCTTCACCGCCGGCTTTGCTTTGCCCATATTCGGCGTTGCTATGTGCGTCTGCGCCAATGGCTGAGATGTGCACCAAGGCTGTGACGCCAGCATCTGCAGCCGCCTTGGCAACAACGCCCGCGCCGATATTCTGAACCGCGTTCATATCGGTAAAGCTGCCAACCAAATTGACGACGGCATCGGCATCCATGACCGCGCGAGCAACACTTGCAGGCTTGCGAACATCCGCTTCCATCAACTGCACCTGACCCAGATTGCCTAGCGGCTTTATGTGGATGGCGCTATTTGCATTACGGCATGCGACGCGAACCCTGGCGCCTTGGCCAAGTAATGTTTGGGCAACATAGCGGCCGAGGAAACCGCCGCCGCCAAAAATCGTAATCAATTTGCCTTGCATATATGCTCCGTCGTGCAACGTGATAGCCTGCTGGCGCTTTGCACCAGCACCGGTAAGCTTTCAAGGCCGACCTGCGTGAAAATGACTGGCGCGCGTATGGACAGGCGGCAATAGCTATTTAATCCTGGCACGGCACGGTCATTGACAATATAACCTGATCGCTTAAAGGAACGCCCCTACCCGACACGCAGCTATACTGCGTTTCACGTGCCCGGATGGCGGAATTGGTAGACGCACCAGCTTCAGGTGCTGGCGCTGGTAACGGCGTGGAGGTTCGAGTCCTCTTCCGGGCACCATTAGCATGATCACTGTTGATCGAAATTAGTCGACAAAACCTAGGTTTTTTGCCATATATAGGCTTAAGCTAGTCGCTAGCAGCCGCTATTGTTCGCCAGCAGCCAGCCGAAACTGGGGGCCTTTTTGGGGGCCTTTTCCGAGAGGGGCACTCCAATGGCTTTGACTGACATATCAATCAAAAACGCAAAACCGCGCGAACGTGATTACAAACTTGCTGATGGCGGCGGTCTATATTTGCTGGTGACGGTATCGGGTGGAAAACTTTGGCGGCTAAAATTCCGCATAGATGGTATTGAGCGCAAGCTTTCACTGGGTAAATATCCCGCCTTAGGGCTTGGCGATGCCCGCAAAGCGCGCGATGCTGCCAAAACAAAAATCGCCGGTGGCAGTGACCCTGCTGCCGCTAAGCGACGCGAACGGATCGTGGCTAAACTTTCCGCTGCAACCACCTTTGATGCGGTGGCTATAGAGTATATCGCCAAGGTCGAACGCGAAGGACTGGCACCAGCGACTATTTCAAAACTGAATTGGGCGCGGTTATGGCTTCGTCCGGCGATAGGCAACCGCCCAGTCGATCAAATTGAAGCGCACGAATTGCTAGCGTTACTGAAAAAGCAGGAAAACGCCGACGTTCTGGAAACTGCCAAGCGAACGCGAGCTTTTGCCAGCCGTGTGTTCCGCTACGCCGTCGCCACGGCACGCGCTAAGGCTGACCCGGCTTCTTTGCTTCGCGGCGCAATTGCGTCGCCTAAGGTGAAAAATCTGGCCGCTATCATCGATCCTAAACGGGTTGGCGAACTATTGCGAGCAATTGACTCCTATGGTGGTGCACCACTGACCCGGCTGGCATTGCAACTGTCGCCGCATCTGTTCGTCCGTCCGGGGGAGCTGCGCCAAGCCGAATGGGCCGAGTTTGATTTTGGAGCTGCCATCTGGCGTATTCCAGCCACCCGCATGAAGAAGCGGCGCGAGCATGTGGTGCCATTATCCGAACAGTCGCTTGCGTTGCTTATGGAGTTGAAGGGCTTGTCCGGTGACGGGCGGTTTGTTTTTCCGGCACTGGGCAAGCCGAATGGCACAATGTCGGAAAACACTGTCAACGTTGCACTGCGCCGCATGGGCTTTGGCGCGGATGAGATGACAGCGCATGGTTTTCGTTCTTTGGCTTCAACGCTGTTGAACGAATCTGGCAAGTGGCACCCTGACGCAATCGAACGTGCATTGGCTCACCGCGACACGGACAAAGTGCGCGGAACCTATCATCGCGGCGCACATTGGGAAGAGCGCGTGGCCATGGCCACTTGGTGGGGTCAAAAGCTAGATACTCTGCGCAGTGGCGCAGTCGTTGTTGCGATAAAATCATCCGTGCGCGATTCAAATTAGTAGCCCTCTTGCCAATTGGGCAATTTGACGTTCATTAATGGTCAATGTCGACCATCTGGATTGAAGCAGCACTAGCGCTAAAGATCGCTTCGAACGGGGCGCACCAGACCTTTGGCGCTCTCACTCTATGCGAACGCGCCTATGCTGGATTGATCCGGGCAAAAGCGAAAACATTCATTTTTGGAGAGGATACCAAATCCGACGCCGAAATCCCAAAAGGGTTTTGGCGGGCCAAAGGGCTTGAAGCACTCAAGCAAAACTGGACGGTCGGCGACTTTTCGACTTGGATAGACGAGAGGGTCGAAATGAATGCCTTTGGCGTTCGCTTTGCGCTTGATGATGTGCTGGAGACTTTGCCCGTGGAGCAGCGTGCTCTTGCTGCCAGGCAATGCTCGGTGCAGGGCAGCAATGACTGGTATTCAGCTAGGCAGGCACGCGACATGGTCGCAAACAACGAGAACCTGCAAAGCTTCACAGCCGGAAACCGCCTTATCGAATTGGCGAAATTGGGCTTTGTAACCGGCCGTGCGGTCCAAATGTTTTCTGGAAAAGAGCTGGGCAGCAATTACGGGACTTTCGAGAGGGAGTGGGATATTCCCGTTTGGTTTTGGACGGAGTATTGCGCGCCTGAACGGTCCGTGCAGTATTGGGAACTCGGCAAATTCAGCGGACGCGCTTATAGACTGGACAGCACCAATTGTATCGAATTGACAGGGGTGCATTTTCTAAGAGCGACCATTGATGCCCCTCCTGTCGAAAGTGATACGCACGTCGAAGCCGGGGTGAAAAAGCCCAACCTTTCGGACGCCGAATTGAATAAGTGGTGGGAGAGCATGGCGCCTTCACGGGAGCAATTAAGCCAAGAACAGTTAATCACGCTTGTCCGCGCAAAATACGAGGGAAAATACGTCGCACGTGATCGAATTCGCGAGCTGTCGGGAGGCAGAAAGCGTGGTCCCAAAGGATTTGGCCGCTAAATCTCCGCCAAATACTCGCCAAAATATCCGCTAATTTTAAAAACCGCGAGAGTCCGAATCTGACCGCTGGCAACCGCCGGCGCAGCACAAGGACGCCAAATGGAACAACTTACTATATCGGTGAATGAGACGATGCTTGCACTGGGCTTGGGGCGCACCACCGTTAACGCGATGATTGCCGACAAGCGGCTGGAAAGCGTAAAGCTGGGCAGGCGACGGCTGGTTAAGGTGAAATCGATCCTTCGTTTAATTGACGACAAAGCGTAATCGCCCCCGTGACTGGTAGGCGCGCTAATCCCCGCTTAATTAAAATGCACCGTAGCTATTCGGTTGAGGAAGCTGCGCTGAAGTTGGGCGTCCACAAAAATTCGATACGTGGCTGGATCAAGGCTGGGCTGCCGATACTTGATAACTCTCGCCCGACAATCATTCTCGGTAGTGAACTGAAGGCTTGGCTGGATAAAAAGCGCAAAGCCGCAAAGCGCCCATGTTTGCCCGGCACATTCTATTGTTTTAGATGCCGGACACCGAAAGCGCCCGCCCTTGGCATGGTCGAATACAAGCCCATGAACAACGCATCAGGCAACCTGAGTGCTCTTTGCACAGACTGCGGAACCATGATGCACCGTCGCGCACGAAAGCAGACCATTGAGGCCATTATGCCGAATTTGGCCATCCAAATTACGGAGGCAAAGCCAAGCATAATAGAGCGAACACATCCCTCCCTAAATTGTGACAAGATGACGGACACCTGAGACATGGCAAAACACAATTCTGCAAACGCTCGAATTAAGCGCGAATACTTTCAGTATTTGAAGGAAGCAATGCGCCGCGATGAGGCCTCGATTGATGCCGTAGCAAAGTCGCTATCGCGCTTTGAAGAATCCAATGGGCATAAGGATTTTGGACGCTTCCACCGAGAGCAGGCGGTCGCTTTTAAGCGCAGGCTGGATGAGCAAACATCGGTTCGCACTGGCAAACCATTGAGCCGCGCAACGGTTCACTCGACGCTGTCGGCGGTGAAGGCGTTTTTCTTCTGGCTTGCTGGCCAGCCCGGTTACAAATCCAAAATCGCCTATGACGACGCCAATTATTTTAACCTGAGCGACAAGGATGTCCGCATCGCAAATGCCACCCGACAGCGGCCAGTGCCTTCGCTTGACCAAATCAATCATCTGTTGGCTACGATGCCAGCTGTGAGCGACATAGAGCTGAGAAACCGTTCCCTGATAGCATTTACGATCCTGACTGGTGCACGCGATGGCGCAATAGCTTCATTGAAGATGAAGCACATCAATCTTGTCGAGCGCGTTGTGCATCAGGATGCACGCGATGTGCGCACAAAGGCGTCTAAATCGTTCCGCACATGGTTCTTTCCGGTCGGCGGCGATGCGTTGGAGATATTCACAGACTATTGCCAGCATCTGCGCGACAAGTTGCTTTGGGGTAATGATGATCCGCTGTTTCCCGCAACGCTGATCGCAATTGATGAAAGCGGCGGCTTCGCGCCATGCGGTTTGCGCCGCGAAAATTGGAAAAGCGCCGGGCCGATCCGTGAGATATTCAAGGCGGCATTCGAGGAGGCTGGGCTGCCCTATTTTAACCCGCACAGTTTCCGTAATACGTTGGTCCAACTCGGCGAAAGGACCTGCACCACGGCTGAAACTTTTAAAGCATGGTCCCAAAATCTTGGCCATGAGCAGGTGCTGACGACATTCAGTAGCTATGGTAGCGTTGCTCCGCACCGGCAGGCTGAATTGATCCGAGGATTAGGCATCAACAACGTCCAAGAACCTGCGAGCCATGAACTTAAGGAATTGATGGCCGCCGTTGCAAAACTTCACGGCATTTCAATGAACAACTTATAGCCATGTTTTCGACCGTTCGAAGATATCCATTTAACAGTCGCGTGACTGGCACACATCAGCATGTAAAGCTGACCGACAAAAGCTGCAAAAGGGGGGTTTTGATGGTTTAGTCGGTTAGGTTGCATTTCCTCAAGTGGCTGACGTCCGCAATTGGGCCGAAAGTGGACTGTCCGCTTAATGGCTCTAAACGGAACATTGCCGCCGCCCACTCGAGAAATAAAGATTACTCCCAAGAGACCATTGCGGCGGGAAAAAGCGGACATTTCCAGGCTCGAAGCAAAAACGCACACTCGTTCGACAATTTTCAACTATTCTCAGCAGCCGGTTAACATGCGACGACATTGACTGCCAACCCACCTAGGCTAGTTTCCTTATACTTGGAGGACATATCCAGGCCGGTTTGGCGCATCGTTTCGATGACTTGATCGAGCGAAACTTTTGGTGTTTCGTGACTGTGAAGTGCCAAACGAGCAGCGTTGACTGCTTTCACCGCCCCGATGGCATTACGCTCAATACACGGTATCTGCACCAACCCGCCTACTGGATCGCAAGTCAGGCCAAGGTTATGCTCCATACCGATTTCAGCTGCAGACGCCACTTGCTCGGGGGTGCCACCCCATACTGCTGCCAAACCAGCGGCAGCCATAGAGCAAGCGACGCCAACCTCACCCTGGCAACCCATTTCTGCGCCCGAGATAGACGCGCGCTGCTTGTATAGTAATCCTATGCCACCCGCCGTAAGAATGAACCGCCGTGCCATCTCCGGATCCCGCTTTTGCCCAGTACAATAGTGACGTATTAAGGCTGGGATGATCCCTGCTGCGCCGTTAGTCGGTGCTGTCACAACACGTCCGCCGGACGCATTTTCTTCGTTCACAGCCATGGCAAATACATTCAGCCAATCAAGTAACGCTTCACTTTCGTTCGGCCTTTTACTCTCCTCGAGTTTGCGCCAAAGTCC
>NZ_JBIKPH010000137.1:0-6407 GCF_044357595.1 Sphingorhabdus sp.
CGCTTCAAGTACGCGAGCAGGTCGATGGCAAACATTGGCAATATGTGGGCGTGCCGCAAACGAGCATTGCTGACTGGTTGAAGGGCCACGCCCCAACAGGCGCGCGCATTGGCTATGACGCGTGGGTCCACACCAAAGGCTGGGTCGAAAGCGCGACCAAGGCACTGGCCGCCAAGGGCGCTGAACTCGTTGCGGTCAGAAGCAATCCAATCGACAGGGTGTGGGCCGAACAGCCGCAGAAAAGCGTGGCCAAGCTGATCGTACATGACACCCAATATGCAGGGCAAAGCAGCGCCGAAAAACGCGCCGCTGTGGCTGAATGGCTGACGTCTAATAACCTCGACAGCACGGTGATTTCCGCGCTGGATTCGGTCGCATGGTTGCTGAATGTGCGCGGCTCCGACGTGTCGAACACGCCCGTCGCGCTCAGTTTCGTACTTGCCCATGCCGATGGCACCGCGGATTTGTTTGTCGCACCCGAAAAGATCGACGACGCCGTCCGCGCCCACCTTGGCAATGCGGTGCGCCTGCGCGATCCGTCGGAATTCGTGCCGGAATTGCGGTCGATGAAGGACAAGCGCATTGCGGTTGACCCCGACCGTGCCGTGGCCGCGATTTTCGGTGCGCTGCAAAATGGTGGCGCGCATATCATTGAAGCACGCGACCCGACCATATTGCCCAAGGCGGTTAAAAACCCTATCGAGCAATCGGGCCACCGCGCCGCGCAAGCCCGCGATGGCGCAGCGTTGAGCCGGTTCCTGCACTGGATGCGTGAAACCGCGTATCAGGGCGGGCTGAATGAACTATCCGCGGCTGCGCAGCTGAAGGCGTTTCGCGAAGATACGGGAATGCTGAAAGACCTGTCGTTTGACACAATTTCCGCCACGGGCCCCAATGGCGCGCATTGCCATTATAAGGTCGATGAAAGCACCAACCGGGCTATTGAACCCAACAGCATCTATTTGGTCGACAGCGGCGGACAATATCTGGACGGCACCACTGACGTTACCCGCACGATGTGGGTTGGCCCTGGGGCGCCAACCGCAGAAATGAAAGACCGCTTCACCCGTGTGCTGAAGGGCCATATTGCCTTGGCCTGCGCAGTCTTCCCAGAAGGTACAAGAGGCGCGCAATTGGATACGATGGCGCGCGCATCGCTGTGGCAGGCCGGCCTTGATTATGCACATGGCACTGGCCATGGCGTCGGCAGCTTCCTTGCTGTTCACGAAGGGCCGCAGCGCATCGCCAAATACGCTGGCGGGCAAGCGGGCAGCGACGAGCCGTTGCAGGCAGGCATGATCCTATCGAACGAGCCTGGCTATTACAAACAAGGCGAATATGGCATCCGCATTGAAAATCTGGTATTGGTAGAGGACCGCGCAATCGCCGGCGCAGAGGAGCGCTATCTCGGTTTCGAAACCCTGACCTTCGCACCTATCGACAAGACATTAGTGGACGTCAGTCTGCTCAATAGCGATGAATTGTGCTGGTGGAACGATTACCACGCACAGGTCTTGGACGTTGTCGGCCCGCAATTGGATGGCGCAGCACTGACATGGACGCAGGAGGCCTGTGCGCCTTTGGTACCCGCCTAAGCCCTGTCTTCAAAGTTTGTGGTGCGCGCCCAAGCTCGCGCGGATGCGGTCGAGGGTGGGTTTGCGGATGGCAGCCTTGTTCCATGCATAGGCCGGGGCGGGAAGTTGCGCGAGCTGACCGGCAACGGCGATGGCTTTGGCTTCGACCGCGCCTGCGTCTGCAAGCATGTCGAGATAACCCGCCTCGACTGCGCCTTCGGGATTATAGATAAAGCCCTGAATCATAGCGCGCGTGAGGTGCGACGGATTCAGGCGATCGCGTGCAAGCTCCATCGCGAAAATAGGCAAGTTCATGCTCGTGATCGCCTCGTTCGCGCCAATTTTATAGTCGCCTGCGGTGCCAATACGCGTGTCGCACGCGTGCAAGATAAAAACACCCATCGCAATCGCATGGCCGTTGCAGGCGGCGACCACGGGCAACACTCCGCCGTACAAGCGAAGCAGTAACTCCGCGCCTGCATCCAGCAATCTATACACGCCATCGGCCCCAAGGCTGGCAAATGCGTTCAGGTCAAACCCGCCCGAGAAGCGACCATCACGTCCCGTCAGCACAATGGCTTTGCCGTCGTCCATACGGATCAAGGCGATGTCGTTGGTTATTTCGACAGTGGCCGGCATATGAGCTCTCCTGTAAGCTTTTATAGCGCTACTAAGGCCAAAGTTTACGTGACCGTCAACCTCTATATGTTCGCATATGATGTCAGCAGGCGGGCGGCAAATGGCCCTGCAAGTCGTGCAGCGAGTTAACGCTTTTTCCAGTGGCGCAGGCGCATCCAATGGCTATGTTGCACCTGAACCAATTTCCAAGGAGCATCGCATGACCCAGACTTTTTCCGAATATACCCCGGCCGATGTCTGGGCGTGGAATACCGAAAATGGCGGCCAGTTCGCAAATATCAACCGCCCAATCGCAGGTGCCACCCATGACAAGGAACGCCCTGTCGGTAAACACCCGATGCAGTTGTATTCGCTCGCAACGCCAAACGGCGTGAAGGTCACGGTAATGCTTGAGGAGCTGTTAGCACTTGGCCACAGCGGCGCGGAATATGATGCGTGGTTGGTCAACATCCGCGACGGCAACCAGTTTTCAAGCGGTTTTGTCGACGCCAACCCAAATTCCAAAATTCCCGCTTTGTTCGACCATTCAACGCCAGAACCAACCCGCGTGTTCGAATCCGGATCAATCTTGTTGTATCTTGCGGAAAAGTTCGGCGCGTTCTTGCCGACCGAGCATCACGCCCGAACCGAGACGATCAACTGGCTGATGTGGCAGATGGGCGGCGCGCCTTATTTGGGGGGTGGCTTTGGCCATTTTTATGCCTATGCGCCGTTTAAGTTTGAATATGCGATTGACCGTTTTGCCATGGAGGTAAAACGGCAATTGGACGTCTTGGATCGCAATCTAGCGGAGCGCACATATATGGCAGGCGATGCCTACACGATTGCCGATATGGCAATTTGGCCGTGGTATGGCGCGCTGGTTAAGGGCCTGATTTACGATGCAGGTGCGTTTCTCTCGGTGCATGAATACAAAAACGTCATTCGCTGGACGGACCTGATTGCCGAACGTCGGGCGGTCAAGAGGGGCCGCATGGTCAACCGCGTGATGGGTGATCCGGCGAGCCAGTTGCATGAGCGGCACGACGCGGCTGATTTCGATACCAAGACGCGGGATAAGATTAATCTGGCAACGTGATCACACGCAGTGCCGCAAAGTGCGACGGGCCTTTAGGCCTTCTTGAAATCGGTTTGCGGGTTCACCTTTAGGAAGGCCACAGCCTGGCGGAGACGGAGTCCTACTCAGTTGGGTCCAGTGAGCCATACTAAGGATTATTATTACATTGTGTTACAGTATGTTAAATCGTTTTAGCCTCTTGTAAGATCGCAATGGACTCACTACTATCTAGCCTTGAAAGGTGGGTATTAAGGTGGGTAGAAGCGCTAGGGCAGACCTGACTGTTCGTCAGGCCGAGACGACAACAAAGATTGGCTACACGGCAGATGGGAAGCAGCCGGGACTGAACTTGCAGGTTACAGCAAGTGCGTCTGGATATGCGCGATCATGGGTATTCCGTTACACAAGCCCTACCACAGGTAAGCGTCGTGAGCTTGGGCTTGGCCCCCTTAGTAGCGTTGGATTGGCTAAAGCACGAGAAAAAGCTCGGGAAGCAGGAGACGAGGTTACTGAAGGCATCGACCCGAAGGACGCCCGTGATACTGCCAAGACCCAGAATGTAGCGTGGCGTGAGCGCCTGACTTTCGAAGAAGCCGCCGCTCAGTGTATAGCTACCAAGCAGCATGAGTGGAAAAATGCTAAGCATCGTCATCAGTGGGCAGCGACGCTAAAGACCTATGCATACCCGTCGTTAGGTAAATTGCCCGTCGACCAGATCACCATGGAGCAGGTACTTGGTGTGCTTGAGCCAATTTGGACCACCAAGACTGAAACTGCCAGTCGCGTCCGTCAGCGGATCGAGACCGTTATGGACTGGGCTAAAGCCCGTAAGCTTGTCAAGGGCGATAATCCTGCATCGTTAAAGGGCGGCCTTGACCAACTGCTACCTAAGGCCCGCAAGATAGCGAAGGTGAAGCATCAACCTGCGCTGCCGTATCAGGAAGTTAACGCCTTTGTGCAGGCGCTGCGCGACAAGAGGGGCATCAGTCCTAAGGCTTTCGAATTTCTTATCCTTACCGCTGCGCGATCTGGTGAAGTGTTGGGCGCGAAGTGGAATGAGATCGATCTTGTCACTAAGGTTTGGACGATACCTGCTGAACGCATGAAGGCCGGTCGCGAACACCGCATCCCACTGAGCACAAGGGCGGTAACTATCATCGCAGAAATGCTGAAGGGTAAGCAGTGTGAATATGTGTTTCCTAACCCTACCGGTAAGAAGGGAATGTCAAACGGCGCGCTTCTCGCAGTTATTAAAGGCATGTCTGATTTCGCGGCCTATGTACCACACGGCTTCCGTTCGACGTTTCGCGATTGGGCGGCGGAAACCACTAGCTTCGCAAATGAGACACTCGAGTTGGCGTTGGCGCACACCATCAAGGACAAGGCGGAAGCTGCATATCGGCGTCAGGACCAGCTAGAGAAGCGCTTCAAGCTGATGGAACTATGGGCTGGCTACGTAGCGCGTCAACCGCAGGCGGCGACGGTTACTGCAATAGGCAAAGTAGGTTTATAATGGCTAGCGGCAAACGTGGTCGGCCCCACTCTCCGTTTTTTGCGGATCCAGAAAGTGAACGGCTACGTGTAGACCGATGCATTAGGGAAGGACGTAACCCATACCCGCCCTACAAACACGAGCCGTGTGCCGCCGAGCTTGAATTGAAGAAGGCCGTTATGCCAGGTGTGCCGTTCGATTTGGTCCTGACTTTAAACGACAGTGATTGTGAGGGCTTCCCACTATTCAATGCTCAAGCGGAGGCCAAATGGGATGAAACAAAGGCCAAGCGGAAACACGACTCTAGAAGTGGTGGCGAAATGAAACCAAAGGCCAACCTTGCCGCCTCAGTAATTGCTGACCACGCGCATTTCATACAAGCCAAAAAGGCTAAAGGCGCCCGGAAAAGCGATGTAATCAACTGGGTCAATACCTTTAGACTAAAGGCAAGGTTAGAAATTGCCGGGCGTAGTGAAATGTATCGGCAGCTTACCGCGTCTGGTCTCTGGGATTAAAAACCGTCCGGCCTGCTATGAGGCACAAAACTAAGTTCGCACAAATAGATGGTCTCTTTAACCCCATAAAGGACCAAAAGGATTATGGAACAGAGTGTTAACAGTGGGTCGATTCGTATTGCCCGCCCCGACGAGGTGCGTACTCGCATCGGAGTAAGCCGCGCTAAATTCGCGGATATGGTTGCCAAAGGCCAATTCCCTAAACCATTTACGATTATCCCCGGTGGCCGCGCTGTAGGCTGGCTGGGGGAAGATATTGATACTTGGATCATGCAACGTGCAAAGGGCGACGAAGCTCAGTGACCTGTCTTCCAAATGACGCTGAGCAGAGATCTGATATCGCTAAGATGTTGTATATCTCACTATTGGGGTAGGATAAGGGAAAGCAGGGGCTAGTTACACCAGCCCCAAAACCCGGCAATTCTAGGCGACAGGGGTGGGGAACTATCTTGATTAAGCGCAGACACGCGCCCGCTTTGGACACTGTCAAGGTTTTGTTAATGTTACCTAGGCTCCAACATGAACGAAACCATCTATTGTAAACAAAAACGGCTAATGTAATAAAAAAAGGGCTAATGTAAAAACTAATGTGAAATGTTTTATTTATGTTTTTCATATACTTAAGTGTATTGTAAGCAATGTAAAAGAAAATACATGATGCATGGGGAAAATGAAACTGAGCGGGCAGTCTCGCAAGCTCTCCCCTGCGGGTGTATAAAATTTGGTTGCTCCATATATATTATTTTTACAATATTACATTATTACAATACAACAAAAACAGCCAAAAAACCTAGGTGCTAGGCCGATTGCTTTTGTAAAATTTCCAAAACCACTTTTTTTACATAACACCCATTTATTTTACAAAGCACCCAGGCGTTCCTAGGCCAATACTCCGATAGTTTACGCAGCCATTAGTGCCAAATGATCTGACGACGGACACTGCTCAGCTATAAAGGCGCCGTCGATCTCGAAGCCAAGCTCAGCGAATGGGAAACCTTCTACAACTTCAACAGACCACACGGAGCCTTCAAAGGAAAAGCGCCCTATGAAGAACTCAGAGAAAGGCTATAAACTCTCCCAGTCGATGTCCCTCTAGATAGTCAACCTTACACCCTCGCCACAAGCCGAGC
>NZ_JBIKPH010000138.1:0-6364 GCF_044357595.1 Sphingorhabdus sp.
ACGAACTGAACGCTGACCGGGAATCGGAACTCATCTGGGATTGCCTGAACTTCAGTCCCATAGGTTTTGAGCAGATAACCATCATGTCGGATTTCCCGAGTGCTTTCCGTTGCAACTACGCAAATAATGCTAATTTCTTCAGTCGAAAATCCATATTTTTCAACGCAGAAGTGCATGAAATCACTTATAAACTCGACGACAAATGATGATATAAATCTCGTTGGTAAATCGTCCACCAAACCTCCGTCCCCTTGCATTGCAATTTTCTTTAATCTGTATTTATTTTCCAGCAAACACGCTGGAAATCTGGCGACCCTTATTGTCGTAAACGTAAATTTGACTGCCTCTACGCACACTGACCGTGCTCGACGTATATCCCTTCAGTCCGTCACTCGGTCCAGTTCCGGCATACACTGAGCATAACTGACGCTGTCCGGCGCCATAGACATAGACCTGACTACCTCGTTGGACGGCTGTGACAATATCGCTCACTGGGTACTCCCACTTTTCTGCACTTAAACTAGAATGCGTCGAACCAAGAGGTTAGGCAAGCTTCGATGTTGGTCTCATTGAAGTGACGAAGGAACGAAGATGAGACCAAAACCCTCAGCAACTGAAGGCTTCTGCCCAGCGTGTAGTGAAGCACAGTAGGCGCGCAACCCAGATGCGGCGGTGGCGGCGCAGACTAAGCTTCGGGTCCAACAATTCCTCCAAGCGCCAAAATGCGCCAGACGGAAGCACGCATGAGGATGCTATACCACTGACAAAGCGCGAGTTGCAAAAAAGTAAACTGAATTTATTTGTTTTCGTGTTGCCCGACACGGCTTGGTGCGCGTTAAGTCGCTAACCAACCATTGGAACAAGCTCATGCCCAATTGCAGCGATATTCAATCCACCCATCATAAGTCGCTCGGTTTTTCGGACTGGTTTGCCTTGCGCATAACCAAAACATTGCGCTGGGGCGCGGATACGTTTTTCGCAAAGCGTTACGGCAATCGCGCGATCGTATTGGAGACTGTCGCCGGGGTGCCAGGCATGGTCGGCGCGACCTTGCCCCATTTGCGGGCGCTTCGCCTGATGCAGGATGACCGCGGCTGGATTAGGACGTTGATGGACGAAGCAGAAAATGAACGGATGCATTTGATGACGTTCATCGAAATCGCGAAGCCGTCATGGTTCGAACGGGTTGTTATCCTGACCGTGCAGTGGGTTTTCTATGTCTTCTTTTTCTTCCTCTATCTGTTTTCGGCCAAGACGGCGCACCGTCTCGTCGGCTATTTCGAAGAGGAAGCCGTGCTCAGCTATACTTTATATCTGGCCGAGATTGACGAGGGACGGCACCCGAACCCGCCTGCGCCGCCAGTGGAGCTGCGCTATTGGAATTTGCCAGAGGGGACGACGCTTCGCGATGTTATTCTAATCATCCGCGCGGACGAGGCGCACCACCGGGATACCAACCATTATATGGCCAACACTTTATCGGGCCGTGATGCCGACCATAAGGCCATTATGGCTTGCCCGCCCCATGTGTCGCTTGATACCGGCTTGCTCTAACAATTCGGGCTTGTTCGCGGTCGGGTCGGCGTTATGGAAGCAGGTATGAGCCCTGCTGCGAAAATGATTATCATATTCATCCTGCTATGGCTGGGGGTGCATCTGCTGTTATACGGATATGTAAAGCGCCGGATCGCCGCTGCCAAGCGCAACAAGGACGCTGAGGCATAACTTGATTTGCCATTTCCGCATGCCTATAGCGATAGGGCAGAAACAAGCGGTCCCGTGGGGCCGCTTTTTGGCTTTTGGAATATGCCAACTATTCAGTCGGAAGGAAGAAAACCATGTCGATTACGCCCCTGATGCCAGTCTATCCGCGCTGCGGTTTTCGGCCGGTCCGAGGTGAAGGCGCTTGGTTGATTTCCGAAGACGGCAGCCGCGCGCTGGACTTCGCAGCTGGCATCGCTGTGAACTTGCTTGGCCATAGTCATCCGCATTTGACCAAAGCGATTCAAGACCAAGCGGCAACGCTGATCCATGTGTCGAACCTTTATGGCAGCCCGCAGGGGGAAGCCTTTGCCCAGCGGCTTGTGGATACCACCTTTGCCGATACGGTATTCTTTACCAATTCCGGCGCTGAGGCGGTGGAGTGCGCTATTAAAACCGCCCGGGCCTATCACCAAAGCCAAGGCAGTGACCGCTTTGAGATCATCACGTTTAAGAACGCCTTTCACGGCCGGACGATGGCGACGATTTCGGCCAGCAATCAGGAGAAGATGCACAAGAGCTTCCTGCCTTTGCTGGAAGGCTTCAAATATGTTGATTTTGACGATCTTGAAGGCGCCAAGGCGGCTGTGGGGCCAAAGACCGCTGCGTTTTTGGTTGAGCCTATCCAGGGGGAGGGCGGAGTGCGCCCTGCGTCAGATGCCTTTATGCAAGGCCTTCGGGCCTCGGCCTATGAACACGGCATCATGTTGATCCTCGATGAGGTTCAGTGCGGTGTAGCACGTTCTGGCACGCTATATGCCTATGAACAATATGGCATTATTCCGGACATCATGGCGACCGCAAAGGGCCTTGGTGGCGGATTTCCGGTGGGCGCATGCCTTGCTACTGAAGAAGCTGCACGCGGCATGGTCGTTGGTACGCATGGTTCAACTTATGGTGGCAACCCATTTGCGATGGCAGCATGTCAGGCGGTTTGGGATGTCGTGGCGAATGAAGAGTTTCTGACGCAAGTGCGCGCCACTGGTGAAAAGCTGCGTTCGACGCTTGAACAATTTATCGGTAATTATCCCGACCTATTTACCGGCGTGCGCGGCAAGGGGCTTATGCTCGGCGTGATGATGACGCATGAAACGAGGGCCTTTGTGGCGCATTTGCGGGACAATCACGGGTTGTTGCTGGTAGCGGCGGGAGACAACACGTTCCGCGTGTTGCCGCCGTTGAATATTGGCGACGCCGAAATCCAGACATTTATGGAAAAGCTGTCCGCCGGTGCCGCTAGCTATCAAATGCCGCAAGCTGCATGACGCGCCATTTTCTTAATTTGAGCGACGCCGGCGGTGATGCAATTGCAGCAATGCTGAACGACGCCATCGACAGGAAAAATGCGCGGCAGGGCTGGCCCAAGGGTCAGGCAGATGCCGACGCGCCGCTTGCGGGGTACACGCTGGCGATGGTGTTTGAGAAAAATTCGACCCGTACCCGCACGTCTTTTGAAATGGCGATGAAGCAGTTGGGCGGCGACAGCATATTCATGGCGTCTGGACAGATGCAGCTTGGCCGCGGTGAGACTATTGCGGACACAGCCCGCGTGTTGTCCCGCTATGTCGATGCCATCATGATCCGTACCGACGACCATGACAAAGTGACAGAGCTTGCGCATTACGCAAGCGTGCCCGTCATCAACGGCCTGACGGATTTGTCGCATCCCTGCCAGATCGTGGCCGATCTTCTGACGGTGATGGAGCATGGAAAAGCTCTGCCCGGTCTTGAGCTTGCGTGGCTTGGTGATGGTAATAATGTTCTGAATTCGGTGGTTGAGGCAGCAGGGTTGTTTAAGTTCAACCTTCGCATAGCCGTCCCAGAAGGCTATGAAAGTGACAGCAGCTTTATCGAGATTGCAAAGGCCGCTGGCGCGCACATAACCCTTACCCGCGATGCACGCGAAGCAGTGGCGGGCGCAGACGTTGTTGTGACCGACACCTGGGTGTCGATGGGGCAGGAGCATGCCCATAACAAGATGGCGGCAATGATGCCCTATCAGGTCAACGAACGCCTTATGGCCATGGCAAAATCAGATGCAGTATTCCTGCACTGTTTGCCTGCGCATCGTGGTGAAGAAGTAACCGACGTGGTGATTGACGGGCCGCAGTCGCTTATCTGGGACGAAGCGGAAAACCGTCTTCATGCGCAAAAATCGATTTTATTATGGTGCCTTGGGAAGTTGTAATGCCGGAACAATCCGAAACATTGTCCAATCAGCCATTGCGCTTTTCCATACCCACGCGCGATGCGCGCGGGCGTCTGGTTAGGCTTGATGATGTCCTTGCCGAAATTTTGGCGGCCCACGCCTACCCCCCCGTGATTGAACGCATCTTGGCAGAGGCATTGGTTTTGACCGCCTTGTTGGGATCTTCGTTGAAGGAAAAGGGCAGCCAGCTTACGCTGCAAACACAAACTGAAAAGGGTGCGATCCGCCTTCTGGCGTGCGACTATAAAGACGGTGCGTTGCGCGGCTATGCGCAGTTTGATGCCGCGACCGCTGCTGCTTTGCCGCGGGATGCGACGCTGTTTGGTGTATTCGGGCAAGGCTATCTTGCGATTACCTTTGACCGAATGAAGCCAGCCAGCGAAGGCGGTGGCCGCTATCAGGGCATTGTCCCGCTTGAGGGCGAAACGCTGGCCGATGCGGCGCAAAATTATTTCATGCAGTCCGAACAAATTCCGACCTTTATTCGCGTGGCGGTGGACCGTGTCGATGGCCGCTGCGTTGCTGGTGGTCTGTTGGTGCAGCATTTGCCAGAGGGCGAAGAAGGCCGTGAACGGCTCCATGTGCGGCTCGACCATCCGGAGTGGGCGCATATTGAGGTAATGTCCTCGACCATCGCTGCTGCTGAGTTAGCTGACCCTGCGCTTCCGCTTGAGGAAATTGTCTGGCGGCTTTTTCACGAAGAACAAGAAGTGCGCATTGAACAAGGCGATCGGTTGTCGAAGGGGTGCCGGTGCGACCCGGTGCACATCCGCGATGTAATTGCGAAGTTTCCGGCGGAAGACCGCGCCGAAATGGTCGATGACGATGGCGATATTGTCGTCGATTGCGAATTTTGCTCGCGCCGGTTTCCGATCAGCCTTGCCAGTTTCAACAACTAACTGGTGCACCGCAGAACAGTGAGCGCCAACTGTCGTTCGAAGACCATAATCTGCCGTGCAAAATGCAAAAATTTATGGTAACGAATCCCCAAACGATAGGTTGTTTCGATGAAACTGACTGGTTTACGGACGTAAGATTATGCATCTTCGATATTATCTTATTAGCCTGTTTTTACTGTCGGCGGCAGGGACTGCTTTTGCGGTAGCGCCGAATAATGGTTTAGCATTTCTCGACACATTAGAGCGTGGGAACTGGCAACTACGGGCAACTGGCAGCAATGAGTCACTTACCAAAATTTGCCTTGGAAATCCCGATGCCTTAATTCAAATCCGGCATAGCGGTCTCGCTTGCGAGCAATATATTGTGCGCACAAGCGCGAACTCGGTTACCGTCAGTTACACCTGCAAGGGACAAGGACAGGGTCTGACGACCATCCGCAAGGAATCCAACCGGATTGTCCATATTCAATCGCAAGGAATCCGGGATAACGCACCTTTTTCGTTTGCCGTGGAAGGCCGAAGAATTGGACCTTGCTGAGCAGGGAAAGGCGATGCGCAGGCTCTTTACCAGATATTGCCTAAAGGCCTGAAAAGCCAAGATTGGGCCGCCGTTGACAAACTGGGCGGCCTATTTTGTCTCAGAAAGCTGCAATGCCAGTAATCGCGCGGCCCAATATGAGGGCGTGGACATCATGCGCGCCTTCATAGGTGTTCACCGTTTCCAGATTCACCATATGACGCATCACCTGATATTCTTCGCTAATGCCGTTGCCGCCATGCATGTCACGCGCGGCACGCGCGATATCGAGCGCCTTGCCGACATTGTTGCGCTTAACAATGGAGATCATGTCCGGCGCAAGCTGGCCTTCGTCCATCAAGCGGCCAACGCGCAATGACGCTTGAAGCCCCATCGCGATATCGGTCATCATGTCCGCCAATTTCTTTTGATACAGCTGGTTGGCGGCCAGCGGTTTACCAAATTGGTGACGATCAAGGCCATATTGCCGTGCGGCATGCATGCAAAATTCCGCCGCACCTAATGCGCCCCAGCTTATGCCATAACGTGCACGGTTGAGGCATCCGAACGGACCTTTCAAGCCTTGCACATCGGGCAGCAACGCATCTTCGCCGACTTCGACATTGTCCATGACGATCATGCCAGTGGTCGATGCGCGCAGAGATAATTTACCCTGAATTTTAGGGGCAGTGAGGCCCTTCATGCCCTTTTCCAAAACAAAGCCGCGAATACCGCCGCCATGCGCCTCGGACTTAGCCCAAACGACAAATACATCGGCAAACGGGGCATTAGAAATCCAAGTCTTTGACCCGTTGATAACGAAACCGCCATCCACCTTTTTGGCGAAGGTACGCATGCCTGCAGGGTCCGACCCGGCATCAGGCTCGGTCAGGCCAAAGCAGCCAATCAGCGTGCCAGCGGCAAGACCGGGCAAATATTTGCGGCGCTGTTCCTCTGAACCGAATGCGTAGATAGGAT
>NZ_JBIKPH010000038.1:0-17329 GCF_044357595.1 Sphingorhabdus sp.
GGTAACGCCTCAGGCAGCGCGGCGGTGTTGGTCGCTACGCTCGGAGCAGCGACCCCGCTGGCGTTCACAGACCTGCAAATCATCGGGTGAGCGGAATACGCGCGTTGCTAGGATGGTGATTTGCGTCGGGCTGACGATGTTTGGCAGCTTTACGCCTTCAAGGGCACCAAATGGCAGCAGGTTCGCAACGAGACGAACCAGCTGTATCTCCTGAACGCGTATCGTGTCCTGCTGACGCGGGCGAGGCAGGGTCTGATCGTGTTCGTGCCGCACGGCGACGCACAGGACGCCACTCGACCGCCGGCGTTTTATGACGAGACGTATGCGTTCTTGGTTTCGTGCGGCATTCCGGAAATCAAATAAGGTTAGCGAAGCCGCGAAGTCTCGTCCGGTGATTGCTGGCAATTACAGCCCGCTCAGCTCTACTTGCATCAAGCAGGCCTGCTGACATCGTTGAAGTGGTGGGACAAGTGGTGGGGTAACACGTATTTCTTCGAAAATTTTAAGGAAATACGTTAGAATTGGCGGAGAGATAGGGATTCGAACCCTGCAGTTATAATATTGTATTAATTATATATTATACAAATATAATTTAATTATTCTATTCATTCCACCATTTGTTCCACCAGTTCGATCCCGCCATGACGTGCCCCCACCGGGGTGGCACCCCCTATTCTGGCTTATGGGAACCACAGTTCATTCTTATATATTATTTTGCTCGGTTGATTGCGCGAAATAGATGTCGATCAGCATGACGTGCCATGGCAACCTTCGAGACATTAAAGGCGTTACGACGCGCAAAGGTATTGCTCCAAGAGAGACATTCGATTTGACTACACACGTTAACAATATTGTCGTTCGGGAACCCAGCGCGGCTATCTAAGCCAGCCATTCTTTATTGCGGATTTTGAGGAATGCACGCTTCAGTCAGCGCCGTTTTTGCTGGTCAAGGTACGCGCGGGCTTGCCGGATAGAGCGTCTTGAACCATATGTGGGACAGGAAATCAGCCAAATGCTCATCACTGCCCGCTACCTCGTTGACCAGCCCTAGCATATTGCTGTCTGGCATCGAATATAGTTTGCGTGTGATATCATCCATCATTCCACCGAGTGCAATTATGGTCAGATGCAGCGATGGCAGGTCCATATGATTGGGCGGGAAGCGACGCATGATGGCCTGTGCTGTCCGCAGATGCCATTCATGGTTTGCCTTGGCGTAAAGGCTACCGAATTCCGGAATTTCGTTTGAAAATTCGAAAAGGCACTGGATCAGGCCAGAATTCGCCTTGGCCCACAAAATCCAGCGCAAATTGGCTTCGCGAATGGACTCGTACGCGGTTTGTGCGGGCTGCCGGGCGCGCTGAAGCGAGAATCTATCGAGAAATTCGCGCAGGACGTCTTCAACAAGCGCCTGCTTGCTGTTGAAATAGAGATAGAGCACAGGCGGCGTGATCGCAGCGCGCTCACACACGTCGGAGACACGCAGCTCTCGAAACCCGCGTTCGTTGAGCAAATCGACAGTTGCAAGCCTGATTCGGTCACGCGTTCGTTCGCCCTTCCGGCGGCCTTTGACCTGATCCTGTCTCTCTACAAGCCATTCGCGAAAGCTGAAGGCGAGGTCAGCAACTTCAAGTTCGGACAGTGGTTTCGTCATCACGTGCATGTAGGTCCAGCAAACCGGCGCGGCAAGTTAACAGTGCGGCCACTGCGAAGGGCAAAGTGACAAGCGGCAAAAGAGCTAAAGACATGTGGACCATCTCTGGCTTGCCAAATAGGCGATCTGTAAAGGTGGCTACGATCAGCGGCCCCAATGTTAGCCCAGCAAGATTGGAAATGAGAAGGTATAGTGCGACGATCTGTCCGCGCAGACCGGGCGGCGCAAGACCGGATAATGCCGCCGAGATAATCCCATATGGCAAGCTCTGCGCAAAAATGAGAAGGGATGCTGCTGCAATCGCAACAGTGGGATCCGGGGCAAAACTGAACGCGGCTGTGGCTACGCCAAGCAGAAGGCAACAGGCAAGCAGCAAAGTTGCCGGTGCCGCAGCCTTTTTGTTTCGGCGCGCCGTATCCAGGAGCCATGCAGAGAGTAAAACTCCGGCAGGTCCAAGCACCAGATTGGCGACACCGAGTGCAAGTCCGACCTGCTGCTGGCTTTGAGCGTGTACACGGACAAGCACCGTTGGCATCCAGGCCAGCACGCCATAGGCCAGAACCGTAACAACGGTCGCACCAAGAATGTACAGGCCTAGTGTGCGGAAATGGATGCGAACATGGTGTACTGCGCTAAGTAGAGAAGAGTCCGTGCGCAGCACGCCCTCGTCCTGCCTAGCTCTTGGTTCAGCCACAAAAAGGACGAGCAAGGCAATCACCAGCCCAGGCAAACCCGCCACCACAAACACTGCGCGCCAAGGCTCCATATTGCCGACCGGCGCAGGAAGCTGTCCGGCCAAGCCAAGCAACTGTCCGCCAAGGATCAGAGCCAGGGCGCTGCCCACAAAAATGCCGGATTGGAACAGGCCGATGGCTCGCGCGGACTTGTCGGGTGGAAAGCGGTCTGACAGAAGGGAAATGGCAGAAGGTGACAGCGTAGCCTCACCAACGGCCACCCCCGCACGTGCAGCGAACATGGCTGGGAAGGTACGCGCAAGGCCGGTCGCTATTGTCATGACAGACCAAAGCGTTGCCCCTGTGGCGATCAGGCGCGGCCTGTGTGCCCTGTCTGCCAGCCAGCCAAGCGGCAGCCCTGCCAGAGCGTAGAACAAGGCAAAGGCCAAACCGTGAAGGAGACTGATCATCGTGTCGCTGACACCAAGGTCTGCCTTGATCGGTTCAACGAGGAGAGTCAGGATCATCCGATCCACGAATGAAAAGCTGTTGGCCGCAAACAGCAGAACAGCCAATCCCCAGGCAGGTTTCACGCCAACGGATTGCGTCATGCGGAAATGAGTCCGTCTGAGACCCAGAGGGTCAGCCACTCCGCAGTCAGCGCGGGCTTTTCCAAGCCCTCGACTTCAATCGAGACGAGAAAACGCAACATGTCGCCGTCCTTGTGCGGTTCTCGATCCTGCAGGGTGGCGTGGCAACGGATCCTACTGCCCTCAGGAACTGGGCTGATGAAGCGGATACGGTCAAATCCATAGTTGAGGGGAAAACCGATCTTTTCGACCGTGCCAACGAGCGCGTTGCCGGTAATCTCACTAATAAAGCGCGTCAGCAAAGACAACGTGAGGAAGCCATGCGCAATAGTGCGGCCGAACGGGCTGTTTTCCCGGCACCAATCCGGATCATTGTGCAACGGTTCCTCATCATCGGTCAGCACCGCAAAGCCATCGATCCGCTGCTGGTCAATCGTATACCAGGACGACGTGCCCAGAAGAGCCCCTGTTTCCCATGTCTTATGCGGTAAATGCGCGTTCATTCGATCGTCCTGAGCAGGTAAAAACTCGTCCCCTGTTGACAGTATAAAAAAACTTAGTCAAGACTAGTATATAACCTAGTGTTCACTAGCCTTGTTGAATGGAGTGATGGGATGGATCGTCGTACGCTATTGCAATTGGCTGTGGCCACCGGGGTTGGGGCCGCCTTGACGGATGCAAAACTTGCTGCAGCTGCGACAAATGGGCGTCCCGTAATTGCGATGCTGGCCTATCCGGGCATGTTCGCGTTGGACCTTGTCGCTCCTTTTGCCGTCTTCTCGTCAATGGCGACGCACGACATCCAGATCCTTTGGAAGCAAAAGGGTGTGATCCCGTCTTCGGGAATCGGTATTGAAGCCAATGCAACATTTGCCGAATGCCCAGAGAATGTGGATGTGATCTTTGTACCTGGCGGCGGTACCGGCACCGTGGCGGCTATGGAGGATCCTGAAATTCTCGCCTTTGTCGCAAGCCGGGCGGCAAAGGCGCGTTTTGTAACAAGCGTGTGCACTGGTTCGCTGATCCTTGCTTCGGCAGGATTATTGAAAGGGAAACAGGCAACCAGCCACTGGGTTGTACGCGATCGACTGGCAGCGTTGGGTGCGATTCCCACCAACCGCCGCGTTGTGATCGACGGTAATGTCATAACGGGCGCAGGTGTGACTGCTGGCAGCGATCTGGCACTGACAATTGCATCGGTGCTGAGCAATGAGAAGCTCGCCAAAGCGGTGCAACTGTCCATCGAATATGATCCTGATCCCCCATTCGATGCGGGCTCTCCTGAAAAGGCACCACCCGACGTGACCAAATTTGTCGAAAGCTATTATGGGGGTGTTACCGGCGCATTCGACCAGGCGATTGCCCGTCGCAAGAAGGCGTTAGCCCTTTGAAGGTCCGGACGCTTCTCACGGCAAGCGTGGCCCTGATTTCGTCTCCAGCATTGGCTGGACCGGACGCTGAAGTGCGCTTCACGGAATTTGGGGTTGCCCATGTTCTTGCCACAACCATTAAGGGTGCAGGCAAGGGTTATGGCTGGGCCTTTGCGCGTGACAATCTGTGCGCCAATGTTGAACAGGCTGTTAGGCTGGCGGGAGAGCGAAGTCGCCACTTTGATCCAGCGGCGACCTATGTCGACCTGTTCGCGGGCGGTGCGATTTCCAATGCTGACAGTGATGCGGCTCATCTCTTTCTGCTGCCTGACGCAAAGGTGAAGCGGCTCAAGGCAAGCAGCTCCTCAGACATGCGCGATTTGGTCGCCGGATTTGTTGAAGGCTTCAATCGTCATGCCACGGCTCTTGCGTTGCCGGGTGAAGACTGCCGCAGCCAGCCTTGGTTCCGACCCTTGCGTGAGGATGATGTCTATCGACTGATGTTGCACATACCTTTGCTGGAAACCAGTGCCGCTCTTGTCCGCGAAATGGCTGCAGCGGCTCCACCAGCAGGCAAGCAGGCGGTCATATTGCCCGACACAAAATTTGCGCTTTCGAACGTCAAAAAGGTGATGCTTGGCGGATCTAATGCGGCGGCTTTCGGGAAGGAGGGTGTGTCTGGTGGCGTGGGCGGTTTCAGCTTTGCAAATCCGCACTACACGTGGAAAGGTACCGCGCGCCTTCACATCATGCATTTGTCGGTACCAGGGAAAATCAATGTGTTCGGCGGGACTGCGTCTGGCCTGCCATTTCCGATGATGGGCTTCAACGACGCTGCAGGTTGGGGCATCACTCACACTACAGACCGGCGCGCGACTGTTTACGAGATCAATGTCGATCAGGCTGATCCAACACGTTATCTCGTCGATGGCAAGAGTGAGCCGATGCGCGCAGTGCCTATCGAGGTAGTGACCTCAAAAGGGATCATTCGAAGGACCTTCTGGGAAACACGCTATGGTCCAGTGATCGCCGGCCAGATGCTGCCTTGGACGCCGGAGCGGGTTTATGCTTTCGCTGATCCCGAACGCGAAAATCTGCGTTTTGGAGAACAGTTTTTAGCTTTGGCGAAAGCCCAATCGGTGCGTGCAATTTCAGTCGCCCTCAAAAAACATCATGGTAGCCCATGGTCCAATGTTACGGCGGCAGACCGAAGCGGGGAGGCCTATTATTCAAACCTGTCGGTTGCCGGAAATGTGACCGACGCCCAGCTGGATCGCTGTCTTGTTACGGGCCCAGCCCGTGCGTTGATGGACATTGCCGACGTGACCGTGCTTAATGGGTCGCTGGCGGGTTGTGGCTGGACGATCGATAAGCGCGCCCGCCAGCCCGGGATCATTCCGGCGGCAAACAGGCCTGAAACTTTTCAGAGTGATTTCACCTTCAACTCAAACGACAGCCACTGGCTCCCTTCGTTTGACACCAACCGGCGCCTGACAGGCTTTCCCAAGGTGATTGGGCCAGAAAACACGGCGCGGGGAGAGCGTTCGCGCATCGCCATCACATACGCCCGTGAAATCATGGCTGGTCCGGACAAGGGCGTCACTCCCCAAAACTGGGAAGAAAAGTTCTACAGTGCCCGCAATCTTACAGCCGACCTTATCCTTGATGATGTCGTCTCGGACTGCCGCGCCAACCCATCGGTCAAGGTAGCGGGCTTCGGAGATGTCAACCTTCGTGCCCCCTGCGAAGTGCTCGCTGCATGGGATCGCAAAGATGGCACTACATCGCGCAGCTCCGCGTTGTTCCGCGTATTTCTTGAGCAACTCGATCATGTGCCGATGACGGGCTTTGCCCTCACGCCCAAATATTGGCGCGTTCCGTTCGATCCTGCACGCCCGGTGGAAACTCCACGCGGGTTCGTTTCAGATGCCGCCACTCGGACAGCTTTGGCAACCGCCGCCTATAAGCTGAACAGTGCGGAGCTGGCGATCGATGCACCTCTGGGCGACGTCCAGTTTGTAGAGCGCAATGGCAAGAAGCTGCCCATTTCCGGCAGTCGATACGCCTATCATCTGATTCGTTTCGCCAATCCGGAAAAGGGAAAGGCCTTCACCGATGCGCTGACAGGGGATTCCTACATCCATGCCGTCTCGCTTCTGCCTTCGGGACCGAAGGGACGGTTCCTTCTGACCTACTCGCAATCGTCCAATCCGCAATCACCACACTTTGCCGACATGACTGAACTCTATTCGGCGGGACGTTGGGCAGACGTCCGGTTCTCTGAAGCGGACATCGGGGCGGCCCAAGTGGGCGAGACCCATTCGATCAAATGAAATCCTCAAGCACTGGGAGGCTATTGAAAATGAAGTATAATCACACACGTCGAGCCAAATCGCTTAATCTACTGCTAATGGCGGGCGTATCGTTGGTCGTGTTGCCTCAGCCGGTCAAAGCGCAGTCGACCGGAGAGGAAAACGCGTCCAGTAGCGAAATCATCGTCACCGCGCGCAAGCGTGAAGAGGCTCTTCAGGATGTTCCAATCAGCGTCGCCGCGCTTTCAGGGGACCAGCTAGACGAACAAGGCTTGTCTGACACGGCTGAACTGGCAACTGCGGTTCCCGGCATCACGATGCAGGATGGTGGCCCGGCCTATCGCACTGTATTTATTCGGGGCGTTGCCTCGGAACGCGGAAATGCGGCAACAACCGGCTTCTATATTGACGAAGCCCCAGCCCAGCCGGGCGGAACGGTTCAGTCGATTGTCGAACCGCTCTACTTTGATGTGGCCCGTGTCGAGGTGTTGCGCGGACCGCAGGGTACATTGTTTGGCGGTAGCTCTATGGGGGGGACAATCCGCATCATCAACAACGTGCCCGATCTGTCTACCGTTGCTGGGGCTGTGGGGGGAGACGGCTCCTTCACGCGTGATGGAGGATTCAACTGGCAGGCCAATGGCATGATCAATCTGCCGATTGCGGAGAATGTTGCCGCATTACGTGTTGCAGGCAGCTATCGTCGAAGGGATGGTTATATTGACAAGATTGTAGCCCCAGGCGGGTTCACCGGAGCCAATCGTGATCCGGTTGGACCAACTCAGATTTTCAAAGACGTAAATCCCGACAAATCCCTGTCTCTTCGCGCTGCGTTACTGCTCAAACTCGGGGACACGGTGGAGATCACGCCATCGGTGTTGCACCAGAACACGCGCGGCGGTGTAGGATCAATGGACGTGCCTCCCAAGGCGAGCGATCAGCGCCGCATGGTCGTGGCCGATGAATATCTGCGCGACAAAGTGACGATTGCCAACTTGCTCGTGAAAGCAGATCTCGGCGCTGTCGAATTGCTCTCTTCCAGCACGCTGAACCGGCGGCGCTCCAGCTTTAGCGAAGATGGATCGGACTATTTGCGCGAAACCTTTCTTCCGTCAGTTGGGCTGCCGCGGGTTGCTGTGATCGGCAATTTCGACGGAGCGGGGCGCGAAAAGGAGTTTACGCAGGAAGTCCGACTGACCTCTACAGGAAAGGGGCCCTTCGGCTTTGTCGTTGGTGCCTTTTATGAGGACCGAAAGACAAGTGGAACCTCGCTGGTTCAATCGAGCGATCTTCTCGTGAAATTCCCGATTGCCGCCAGTTTTTACCCGCAAGGCATCCTGTTCTCGACAGCAAGCGAAGGCACCCGCAAGCATTTCGCGCTGTTCGGAGAAGCCAGTTACGACATCACGGAAAAGCTCAACTTTTCCGCCGGATTGCGTTATTATGACTACAAGCTCACCTCTACCCAACTGGCACCGACCGCCATCACCCGGAGCAAGGAAGATGGCTTCAGCCCGCGTGCTTCGTTGAGTTACAAGATTTCGCCCGGCAATCTTGTCTATGCGACTGCATCGAGGGGCTTCCGGCCCGGCGGACCGGGACGCAGGTTGACACCGCTTTTTGCCACGCGGTGCCGTACTCAATATGCAGCGGCAGGCATCGGCATCGATGCGGACGGCAATGTAGATCCTTATCGTGCGGACTCGCTGTGGAACTATGAAATCGGCCTCAAAACCCAGACGTCGGACCGCAAACTGACGTTCAACGCGGCAGCCTATTCAATTGACTGGAAGAATATCCAGCAGCTCTATTTCCCCAGCTGCGGGGCAGCATCCACCCAGAATTTCGGCAAAGCGCGCATTCACGGGCTGGAGGCCGATTTCAATCTTAAGCTGGTGGACGAGTTCGCGCTGTTCGGCGGTGTGAACTTCAACAGCGCAAAGATCGCCCAGGACATTCCGGAGCTAGGTGTACTCAAAGGCACCGCCTTGCAGAATACACCCAAATTTTCGGCCAATCTCAACGCGCGCTATGGCTTTAATGGACCTTTTGGCACCGATGCTCATATCCTTGCCAATGTGCGCCACATCGGCAAGTCGTTCCGCGATTTCGATCGGACCAATCCAAACAAGTTTCAGGATGATTATACATTGGTTGGCCTTCGCGCTGGGCTCGATTTCGGAGCGGTTAAAGCGACGATTTATGTGGACAATCTGTTCGACAAGGCACCCGTCATTTCCAACCAGTTGTCGAGCTTCGGGCTGATCCCGTCGCGTGAGCGTGGCTTCACCGTTCAGCCGCGGACTGCGGGTGTGTCCTTCCGCGCAGATTTCTGATCGGCGGCGGGGTGAAGCTCGGGCGACGACACCTTATTGGGGCCGGACTGGGCGCAACCGGCCTCGTTGTGGCGGGGGGGCTGGGAGCCTGGCATTGGCAAAAGGGCCGTCGCGCCGTCGTGCAGCTTGTCGCAGACGGGTTCGGTCTGCTCGATCTGGCTGGCCCCGCCGAGATATTGGGCCGCCTTCCGGATGCCAACCCGGTCCTTGCCAGTGCAAGCGGTGCGCCGGTAGTAGCGGCAACAGGGCCGCTGGCTCTGGAGACCGCCAGATTGGCTAGCATTGATGGTGCCGATGTCATTATCCTGAATGGCGGCGTGCGGGCCAGCCCGACCCAACCCGAGATCGGTTGGCTGCGGTCCCACTCCCAGCGGGCGCGGGCAATCCTTGCATTGGGCGAAGGACGGCGCTGGCTCGAAGCTGCGGGACTTGAACCCGATGGCAAGCGGATCGTTGCGGCGGAAGGAGGTGCAGCGGCGCTTGACGAATCCCTGCGGATCGCGGCCCGGCTTGAGGGGAGAAGCATGGCTGAAGCCTTGCAACTAGCCATCGAATATGATCCGGCACCACCATTCGCAGCAGGCCCCGCTGTCAAGCTTCCCGGTGCCCCACCCATGCGCATCGCCATCCTGATTTATGAAGGTATGACAGCGCTTGATGCGTTCGGGCCCTATGCCGTGCTGTCGATGGTTCCTGCCATCACACTCGATCTTGTTGGCGTGTCTGGCGCAACGGTTAACAATGATATGGGCAATTTCTACTTTCGTCCGAATGCCGTGATTGGCAGCGCGGCAGAGCCAGATCTCATTCTTGTTCCCGGCGGCTCTATCGGGACAGAGTGGATCAAATCCGATCCGCGTGTAAAGTCTTGGCTCATGCAGCACCATGCCAGCGACCGGAAGATCGCATCCGTTTGCACCGGGGCGTTGATCCTTGCCGAAACTGGTTTGCTCAAAGGCAAGCCAGCAACAACGCACTGGGCGTCGCAAGCCGCGCTGGAGGCCAAGGGATCGCGCTTTGAGCACGCGCGCTACTTGGATCAGGGTAGCACGCTGACAGCAGCCGGCGTATCGGCAGGCATCGACTTTGCCCTGTCTTTGACTGGCGAACTTTACGGGAAAGATGTCGGGACGACCATTCAAGCCGGGATTCCCTACAAACCGGCACCGCCGTTCCGTTCCGGCGCGCTGCCTCTTGCCCGTCAGGACGTGATCGACCAAGCTCGCGCTATTTTACAACATAATGCGCTGGCCTCCGCCATCCGCATCAAGAAACGCGATTGGTGGGGAGAGCGACAGTGAGTTCAATCAAAGATGTGAATCGCGGCACGATTCAGACCGTTCTTGGTCCCATTTCACCCGATCAACTCGGCCCGACGCTGTTGCACGAACATATCCTATGCGACATTCGTCCACCGTCATGGAAGGCTCTGGAGCAAATCGGTGCGCATGTAACTCTCGAAAATCGGCATGCCATTGATTATGGAGAGGTTCTGGCCCCCGGCAATTATCTGCTCGATTCCGTCGAACTCGCCATCACGGAGGTGAAGCGCCTGCAAGAGGTGGGAGGTACGGCCATAGTCGAACTCTCCTGCGGCGGCCTCAACCCAAACCCCTCAGGCTTAAAGGCTGTTTCGCAAGCAACCGGTGTCCATATCGTTATGGGATGTGGCCATTATGTCGAAGAATATCAACCCGCTGCCAATGGCGCGCGCGGCGTGGATGACTTTGCACAGGAAATGATAGCTCAGGTCCGCGATGGCGCATGGGGAACGGATATCCGGGCGGGTCTAATAGGCGAAATCGGCTGCCAAGCACCGTGGACGCCTCAGGAGAAGCGGATCATGAAGGGCGCTGCAATCGCCCAGCAAGCAACCGGTGCGGCATTGTCTGTCCATCCTGGTCGCGATGCGGACCAGCCACAGGAGATTGCGGACTTCCTGCGAAATGAAGGGGCTGACCTGACCCGCACTATAATCAGCCATATAGACAGGACCATCTTTGACGATGACAGGCTTTTCCGACTTGCCGACATGGGCGTCGTCATAGAGCTGGACCTGTTCGGCATGGAATCAAGCTACTACAAACTCAACGAAGCTATCGATATGCCGAATGATGCGTCCCGCCTGACCGTACTGCGTAAGCTCATAGACCGGGGGCACTTAACACAGATTGCGATCTCGCAGGACATCTGCCAGCGCACACGCCTCTCGTCACTCGGGGGACATGGTTATGGTCATATCTTCCGCAACATCCTGCCGATGATGCGGCGGCGGGGGTTCTCGGATATTGAGATTGACATGATCATGGTTGGCACACCGCGCCGTCTTCTAACGCTTGGTTAGCGACATGGCCAATCCACTTGCAGAGTTGCTGGAGTCGCTCACTCCGCCCTTCGAGAGAATCGAAGACTATCTGGATCATTGGGCGGAGTACACGCCCGATGCTGAGGCTTGCGTGGAAGGAGCAGCGCGGCTGACCTACAAAGGCCTGAGTCAGCGGGTCGATACATTGGCCGAGCGGCTGTCTTCATTGGGCATTGGCGAAGGGGATGTAGTGGCAACATTGGCACCGCCCTCCATCGACTTCATTACCGCGTTCCTGGCAACCGCCCGGCTCGGCGGAGTCTGGCTCGGCATCAATCCCAAATACCGGCTGGATGAAATGCGCCAGTTGATCAGCGATGCCAAGCCTTCTGTCCTGCTCGCAAGGCAGGAAATCGCTGGGCGGCAATATGCAGCGGAACTCGCTGAACTTGCTGCGATGGGGGCACGTACGCTCACGTTCGACGATGACAAATGGGTGGCGTGTCCATCTCTGCAACGGGCGTCGAACCCGGTGGCTGCACTGGTCTATACTTCAGGTTCAACCGGCACCGCCAAAGGCGCGCGATTGACGCACAAGGGATTGATCCGCGGCGCGCAGGTGAGGTCCCGAGTCTGGTATGTCGCACCATTCCGGACGATCAACAATGTGCCGATCAATCACGTTGGCGGACTGGGTGATCTTGCCTGTACTGCGCTTGTCAGCGGCGGCTGTCAGGTTTTTCTAGACAAGTTTTCCGCACAAGGGACGTTGGGGATTATCGAGAAGGAGGGCATAACTTATTGGTATCAGGCCCCGACCATGTTCCAGATGTGCCTTGATGATCCGCAAGCGGAAAAGACTGACTGGGCTAGTTTGCAAGCCGCCATCTGGAGTGGCGGACGCGCGCCCGAAACGCTGATCTGTCGATTGGCGAGCGTCGCGGACCGGATCGGTGTCGATTACAGCATGAGCGAAAGCATAGGCGCGATCACGCTCAGTCCGCTAACAGACCGTCCGGAATCGCTTTTCGAAACCGTTGGTTGGGCAGATCCGGGGCGAGTGGTCCGCATTGTCATGCCGGGCACAAACGAACCTGTTCATCAAGGCGAACAGGGCGAAATCCAGATAAATGACGAGTGGATGTTTGCTGGCTATCTTGGTCAGCCCGCACGGTCAGGCTGGTTCGGCACAGGCGATCTCGGCGCGCAGGACAAGGATGGATCAATCCGCATCACGGGGCGGGCAAAGGAAATGTTCAAATCGGGCGGCTACAACGTCTATCCGCGCGAGATAGAAATGCTGATCGAGGGTTTGGACGGCGTGCGCGCCGTCTCGGTATTGCCCGCGGCAGACCCACTGTATGGGGAAGTGGGCGTAGCTGTCATCGCCTGTTCGGGCGATGACTCCGCACTCTTCGCAATCGAAAGCGCATGCCGTGCGCGGCTTGCCAACTACAAGGTTCCCAAGCGGTTTCTCCGTGTCAATGAAATGCCAATGCTGCCGATCGGGAAGGTGGACAAGCAAGCCTTGGCCAAACTGATTTCGGGATGACGGGCCAGACGCGTCTCTCGCCGTTATTGGCTAGTTTTGCATTCGTCCTGTTGCTCTTGAGTCTGGTAGGCTGCGCGGAGAAAGAAGATACTCCCACTTATCATGTCTGCGATCCTGCACTGGTCGCGACAGGGCGGACTGTTGAATGCGCTACTCTGACTGTGCCGGAAAACTGGGCTCAGCCGGGGGGTAATTCTGTGATTCTGGAACTGGTAATTGTGCGTGCCGTTGCCCCCATGTCCGGCTTGCCACCTGTAATTTACCTCCATGGAGGGCCAGGCGGCTCCGTCCTTGAAGATCTGGCCGAAGCGCTCAACTCGCCCATCGGTAAGGAGCTTGTCGCACAAGATCAGGACTGGATATTCTTTGACCAACGTGGAACCGGGAAAGCCATACCCCGCCTTGACTGCGGGCCTGTCGTCCTTAACGATTCAGGACCCGCCTCTGAAGCAGAGGTGGGCAAGCTAATCGAGTGCGGAGAGATGTTTCAAAAGAAGGGTATTGATCTCGGTCAATATCATTCTCGAAACGTTGCACTCGACATTCAGGAAATCCGCAAGGCAGTTGGCGCAAAGCAATTTGATCTTTATGGCCTGTCATACGGGACACGTGTTGCGGCCACGACGCTTCTACACCAACCGCAAGGTCTGCGGGCGATCGTCTACGATTCTCCTTGGCCACCCGAAGCAAAATGGACAGAGCCCGGACCTGCGTGGGTTTCGAGAGAGGCTCGCGAACTGCTGCGCTTTTGCGAGCGGCAACCTCGCTGCTTAGCGCAGTTCCCGAATCTTGAGCAAAAGCTTGAAAAAACCGTTCGGGCATGGCTGGAATCGGGCAATTTCGATGATCGGGAAAAAGCCCGCAGACTGGCGCTTTTTCTTACAGAGTCCGTCTATGATGCCGCACGGGTCGAAAATCTGCCACGCGATATCGACCGTATTACGCGCGGAAATCTCGCGCCTCTTATTGCCTTTGAGCATTCTGATGCGGGCTATAGCGACGGATTGCACATGGCGGTGATGTGTAATGAAGAATTGCCATTTGAACAATCCAAGCGCGTTCTTGCAAACGGCAAAGGCGATCAGCTCGCTGAGGCGGTCGCGATCACGATGAGCCGCTATTCCGAAGCATGCCCTGCTTTTCGTCCCTCTGTTCCACCTCGCTCAGAACAGTCGCCAGTCCGTTCTGATATTCCCGTTCTTTTCATGGCAGCAGGCATAGATGCGGGGTGCCCCGCCGAGCTCTCGGTAGATGCAGTTAAACGATATCGAAATGGCAGGTTGCTCCTGTTTCCTTACACCACGCACCAACTGAGTTTGAATAACAGCTGTGCCCGACAGTCTGCGCGAAAATTCCTGCGTGATCCGGAAAAATTCAGGCGCTGGGTCTGTGCGGATCCGAAGGCCAAACCTCCGACATTTTCAAAGAGGAAATTTTAAGACTGTACGGACTCGCGCTGTCCGTCGTCAGAACATTTGGCACTGATGGCTTCGAAGTTTAGCGGAGCGTTGGCCTAGTCATTGGTTTTGGAAATTCGTCACTCTGCGGGAACATGGGGGTCGTAATCACCCGAGGCTGGAAAACCTCTGGGAGGACCCAATTTTCAGCGCCATATGCGTGCAGCGAGCCATCATCTGTGAGGGTATTCGTGTGTTTTTTGTACCAGCGTGACGCATGTGACGCATCTCAAAAATTATTATAATATTCTGTTTTGTGTGTTGTTATGTTTTTTATTCTCACCACTTTTTCAACTGTACGACATGTATAAAATATAATTACCTCCTGCGTATATAAATCAAAATAATACAATAATAAATCTCTGCAATATTATAATAATGTTTTGAAATACGTCACATGCGTCACATGCGTCACGCCGCTAATAGAAGCCTCCCAACTCAGCCCGCACCACTGGGTCGATTTGCAGCCCCAGCACTGATCTGGCCTCTCGCCTCGGCCCCTGCTGGAAACCCAAGTTATCGAGCCGCGACCGGAAGTTCTTCTTGTTGAGCGTTAGCTTAATCCCACTACCCTTTGCCCATTCCTCGTAAAACTTAAATAGTTCGCCAATCGGAACCACACCAGTGGGTTCACGGAAACAGCATTCATCGACAAAGCCAGCCACCTGATCAGCCTCCAAATGCCAAGCCTTCTTTTCTTCAACCGATGATGGTGCTTCAGTGAAGCCGTTACCGCCCAGCACCGCTTGCGCGTACGCCCAGATCGCTTCGTTCAATATACCGGGCAGTTCGGTCATCAGCTTGTCTTTTAAATTCGGGTCTTGCTCATGCGTTGCGAACGTCCGGCCGAAGCGAAAGATGATGGCACGCCTAAACAACGCCGCGCTGAAGTCCCGCGTGTGCGGCATGTGATTGGTTCCGAACCAGCAGGTCGAAAAAGGCCTCATGACGAACGGCGTTTGGTGCTTATGCTCAACCGTAGCTGGTTCGCCTGAAGTAATCGCCTTCAGTTCCGCATCTGCAATGGTTTCGCCCTGCCTTAGCTCGGTGACGATATTTGCCAACTTGCCATGGAGATGCGCTCGCTGAAACCTGTTGTCGAAGTTGCTCGGTTGAACACCCGCCACGTTTTCATGCCCACACAGCCTCTCCAAGATCGATAGCAGCACGCTTTTGCCGTTAGCCCCAGAACCGATCAGGATAGCAAATTTCTCATGGCGAGCATGGGACGTCAACGTGTAGCCAATTAACTCAAGAAGGGATGTCTTCTTGGCTTCTTTATCCTCATCGTCTCGAAATACGTCTTCCAGGAACTGCATGAAGTTCGGCGCCTTTGCGCCATGTTCATAAACAACCGGTATCTGTGTAGTTCGGTAGTCGTTCCGATTGTGTGGTTTCAGTTCCCAGCCAATATCAATATCCAACTCCAACTCCAACTGGCCATTCAGGCAGTTAATTGTTTCAGGATTGCCGATATCAAAACGGTGGTCTCTCTGAAAAGCGTGGCTTCGCAGGGTCGTCGACACACCGGAAACTGTGTTAGCGATAACCCGCTCGCCTTGCTCCTCCAACACATACTGGATCGCCTGTTTAAGCACAGCCTCTTCTTGAAGCTGCCAAACGCCCTTATCGCGCCATTGCCAGAACCCAGCGCCATCGACGACGATGTTCTGTGGCCCTATCCGTGCAATCACCGCCCGCGCCAGTTCCAGATGGTCAGGCTCAGGATTAGCCAACGCATATTGTTCTGCACGGTCAGCCACGCCAAACTCTCGCAAAGCCGCCAATGAGATGCCCGTCGCCATTTTAATAGCCTTCAGGACTGCTTCACGGCGGGTAGATGGGAGATTGTAGGCCTCGTTAGCCAATTCACCCGCCTCGTCCAAATCGTCCTCTGTGAGCGTCTCTGCCTCTGCAATCATCTCCTCGAAAGAGCGGGCAACACGCTTCGGTTCTTCTGCCACCGGCCCACGCGGATGTTCTGATCCAGCCGTCATACTGGACTTGTACCGGTTTTGCGCCGGTCACCTGAGAGTTAAACACTCATACAAGGAGACCGAAGAGATGTTGAAGCATACAGAAGATTTCAAGCAAGAGGCCGTTCGGATTGCATTGACCAGCGGATTATCACGGCGGCGTGTTGCTGCTGACCTGGGCGTTGGATTGTCAACGCTGGGCAAGTGGGTGTCTCAATATCGGCCAACCGATCTGGTATCAGCACCGCAGGCAGATTTGGCGCGTGAGAATGAACGCCTGCGCTTAGAGAACCGTATCCTCAAGGAGGAGAGGGAGATACTAAAAAAGGCTACCCAGTTCTTCGCGAGCCAGCGGTAGTGAGGTTCGCATTCGTGCACAGCTGGCGACATGTTTGGCCAGTGGAGATGTTGTGTCGCGTGATGCAAGTATCGACACGCGGTTACCGGTCTTGGCACGCACGGCCGACAAGCCGACGATCACGCGGTGACATGAAAGTGCTGGCACATATCCGTGAACAATATGGCCTCAGTCTCGGCAGCTATGGCCGACCTCGCATGACGATGGAGTTAAAGGAGGCGGGGCTCGCTGTAGGCGAGCGCCGTGTTGGCCGTTTAATGAGAATTAACGGGATCAGGCCGGTTCGCACTCGCAAGCACAAGGTCACCACCAACAGTAATCATCGCCTGGGCATCGCTGCGAACTGGCTTGACGGTGATTTTGTTGCCGCTGCTCCCAACCAAAAATGGGCAGGCGACATCACCTATATATGGACTGCCGAGGGTTGGCTCTACCTCGCTGTTGTTCTTGATCTACACAGCCGCCTTGTCGTTGGCTGGGCGGTCAGCGACAGAATGAAAAAGGATCTGGCAATCAGGGCGCTCGATATGGCGGTAAACCTGCGGCAACCTGCCGAAGGCTGCATCTTCCATTCTGATCGCGGTAGCCAATACTGCGCCTATGATTATCAAAAGAAATTGCAGGCCTACGGCCTGCGGCCATCGATGAGTGGCAAAGGCAACTGCTACGACAACGCATCTGTTGAAACGTTCTTCAAATCGCTGAAGGCGGAGCTGATCTGGCGTCAGAAATGGTCAACACGAAG
>NZ_JBIKPH010000139.1:0-6339 GCF_044357595.1 Sphingorhabdus sp.
AAGACGGGTGTTTCTCATAGGTGACAGATAGGGGGGCGGACGCTTAAAGGGAAGCCATGACCGACCAGACGATTCTTACCATCCGCCGGCCCGATGACTGGCATGTTCATTTGCGCGACGGTGCAGTAATGCGCAGCGTGGTGCCTTACACCGCAAACCAATTTGCGCGCGCCATTGTGATGCCCAACCTGTCACCGCCCGTGACCACGGTTGAGGCCGGCGCCGCCTACCGCGACCGGATCGTAGCTGCCGTTCCGCAAGGCATTAGCTTTACGCCGCTTATCACTGCCTATCTGACCGATGCAACAGATGGGCACGAGTTGGCACGCGGTTTTGCCGAAGGCGTGTTTACTGCCGCCAAATTATACCCAGCGCACGCAACCACCGGAAGCGCGCATGGCGTCACCAATGTGGCAAACATCATGCCTGCGCTTGAACATATGGCGCGCATTGGCATGCCGTTGCTCATCCATGGCGAGGTGACCGATTCGCATGTCGACATATTTGACCGTGAGGCGGTGTTTATAGAGCAGACACTTTCGAAACTGGTGCGCGACCTGCCCGAACTTCGGATAGTTTTTGAACATATCACCACCGCCGACGCGGTCGCATTTGTTGATGCAGGTAGCGATAATATTGCCGCCACCATTACGCCGCAACATTTGCACATCAACCGCAATGCCATGTTCGCAGGCGGCATTCGCCCGCATGCATATTGCTTACCAGTGGCCAAGCGCGAAGTGCATCGGCTTGCCTTACGCAAGGCAGCTACGTCAGGCAGTGCCAAATATTTCCTTGGCACCGACAGCGCGCCTCATGACAAAGCCGCAAAGGAAAGCGCGTGTGGATGCGCCGGCATTTTCAACGCACCGTTCGCTATGGAAAGCTATGCCGCAGTGTTTGACGAAGAGGGCGCGCTGGACCGACTTGAAGCATTTGCCTCAGAAAATGGCCCGCGTTTTTATAGCCTGCCACTCAATGAAGACCGCGTGACGTTGGAGCGCATCGACACGGCTGTTCCAGAGCTGCTTGCGCTTGACGGTGTATCCGTCGTGCCATTTCACGCGGGTGAGACCCTAGGCTGGCGTTTTAAGGCTTAGGCTTTGGCTGCACGATAGGTCTTGATCGCATCCGCACAGAAAATTGCGATGCTGGTCCATATGAGCACAAAGCAAGCAAGTTTGGTCGTGCTTAGCGGCTCGCCATAAGCATACACGCCCAGTAAAAACGCAATCGACGGCGCTATATACTGGACGAAGCCAAGGCTGGCGTAACTCATCCGCCGCGCAGCCGTCGCAAACATGAGCAACGGAACCGCTGTTATGACCCCAGCTAGGATCAACAAGCCAGACGTTGTCAGATCATCTCCGAACCCGCCCGTTCCTGCCTGCGCATACCAAAACACAGCGCCAAGCGCCAAGGGCGCAAGCAACGTCGTCTCAATAGCAAGGCCCGGCACAGAGCCGACCGGCGTAACCTTTCGGATCAAGCCATAAAGGCCAAAGCTGAAGGCCAATGAAACCGACACCCATAAAGTATCAAGCGCATCACCAATCAGGATAGCAACGCCAATAGCGGCGACGGCGACCGCCGCCATCTGTAGCGGACGAAGACGCTCGCCTAAGAACAGACGGCCCAAAAGTACGTTTACCAACGGGTTCAATAATAACCAAGGCTGGCGGCCAGTATGTGATCGGTGGATACGGCCCAAATATAAATGAGCCAGTTGATCGCAATCAGCGTCGCGGATGCGAGCAAATTACGCAAATGCACGCGATGCCGAAAAATGGCAGCATATTCGCTCAGCTGTTTACGCAATCCCATGATGACCAAAAGCAACGGTATGGACCAAAGAATCCGCTGCGCCACAATTGCGATGGGCGGGACATGGTTCAACAGTTTAAAATATACCGGGACAAAGCCCCAGATGAGATAAGCCGAGATAGCATAAGGCAGGCCATTGGGCCGCGCGGTTTCCGAATTGTCTGCCATGATGTTTTAACCCTGCCCTCGTGTGAGGATCAGATAATGCCGCCGCCGATCCAGAGACGGAACGCGCAAATTGCCATAACGACGAAGCAGAAATTCCGTCCGCTGTTCTTTTCCGATATGAACCCGAATGCAGCACCCACCCCGGCAATAACGATAATCAGCCAATTCAGCCACCCAAGCAAAGGGATGAAGCCGACGATTGCCAAAACAAGGGCGATGAGCCCGACAAGAAACGCGATAATATTTGCCACAGACAGACTGTGGCGGGTTTTTAGCGCGGTAGCAAGTCGTCGACGTTTTCCGCGAAGCCCATCAACCGCCCAGCGCCCAGATGCCACAGGCTATCCCTATATTCATATGTTATGCAACTGCGGTTCATCCAATGTGTTTGTTCCTCGCGTAGTCCAGTTACAAACAAGGAGATAGAATATGAAAAACGCATGTATGTTTTTGGTTGCTGCGGCGCTGGTGGTCCCCACAGGAGCCCTGCTGGCGGACCCACCTGGCCATGCCAAAGCATGGGGCCACAAAGACAAACAAGGCCGTGCTTATAAAAAAGGTTATCGTGAAGGGCGGCGGGATGCGCAAAGCATTGGTAGCAACACCCGTTTATGGCGCGGCGATGATGGCCGTTATTATTGCAAACGTGACGATGGCACGACAGGTTTGATTATCGGCGCGGCGGTTGGAGGACTTGCGGGCAACGAACTTGCCGGTCGCGGAGACAGGACCTTGGGGGCAATTCTCGGTGCCGCAGGGGGCGCATTATTGGGCCGCGAAATTGATCGCAGCAATTATCGCTGCAAATGATCACTTTCCTCTGACACGACAAGAGGCTCGGTCTTTCCCAAACCGAGCCTCTTTGCCCCACTAGTTTTTAAGAGTTAGCGCCATTGGTCCAACCCGCTATAATTGACGCCCACGACGCGACCTTGTTCGAAAGTGCAGGTAAACCAGCCCTTGTTGTATCTGCGCCCATAGGTGTTGCCATCATAACGATCACCGCCGTAGCCGTTTTTATAAACCCGGTCCTGCTGACCACCCTTAACAACGAGATTGCCAATGACGCGATAACCAAAACGTGTCCGCTTTATGTCCCGCACTTGAGTTACTTCCGAGCGGCGATAACCGTCTGACCAGCGTTCAACGCTGTTAATGCACCTGTTTACGGCCGCCCGGCTATTTCCGCCGCGATCGTCATAATTGTAACCAGGCCGATTATATTCATAATTGTCGCCGTCATTATTACGGTTGTTTTTGCCGGCAGACAACACAGCAGCCAAACCTCCAAGCACGACGGCGCCGGCAATTACTTCACCAGCACTTACGCTGTCGCGATGACGGTCGTATCGTTCCCTTGCCTGAGCGGGCACCGCGACACTTGCCAAAGCTGCAGCAGCAGCCCCAGCGCTAAGCAAGCTTTTGGTTAAAATGTTCATCTTCAGTCTCCTTATTCGGCGCAGATATTTCCTGCCGGTGGAGAACAATTAGCCGCATCAAATTGACCGAATGCTGAATTGACTTGTCAGTATATGTTCATGTAAATCGCACTTTTTATGAACAACTATTCGGCTAGTTTCAAGCCGGTCCATTTGGCAAGAAACGCGTAAATGTCTGAATATTCCTCAATAACCTTGTCCGTCGGCTTACCGGAACCGTGGCCAGCACGGCTTTCAATGCGAATGATTTTTGGTTTGCTGCCCGTATCCGCCGCTTGAAGGGCGGAAATATATTTGAAGCTATGTCCGGGAACCACGCGATCGTCGGTGTCGGCAGTCGACACAATAACGGCCGGATATGCGACACCTGATTTAATGTTATGATAGGGTGAATAGGTCATCTGCATTTTGAAATCGGCTTCTTTGCTTGGGTAGCCATAATCATCGACCCAATAGCGACCTGCCGTGAACCTATCAAAGCGGACCATGTCCATCACGCCCACGGCAGCATGTCCCGCCGCAAACAAATCGGGGCGCTGGTTCAAGGACGCGCCGATGAGCAAACCGCCATTGGAGCGGCCTTCAATAGCAATCTTGCCCTTAGCTGAAATACCCGACGCGATCAGATATTCCGCTGCGGCCGCGAAATCATCAAAGACGTTCTGCTTGTTCATCAGGCGTCCCTCGTCATGCCATGGCTTTCCATATTCACCGCCTCCGCGAATATTGGCCAGCGCAAAAACGCCACCCGACTGAAGCCAAACCATCCGCGTTGGTGAATAAGTTGGCGTCTGCGAAATGTTGAACCCGCCGTAAGAATACAACAAAGTCGGCGCGCCTTGGGACAAATCGAGATCCTTTTTATGGACCACGAACATCGGAATTTTTGTACCGTCCTTCGAAGGGTAAAATATTTGGGCCACGCTATAATCTTGCGGGTCAAAGCTCAACTTTGGCTGGGCAAAAACTGTCGAAACACCGGTGTCGCTGTTGAAACGATACACAGCGCCCGGTTGATTGAAGCTTGAAAAGCCGAAAAATGTCTCCGGATCACCCGGCGTCCCGGAAAAACCACTGGCCGTTCCGATGGCGTTGAGTTTGATTTCCTGAACGGGTTTGCCGGAAAGATCCGTCATCAGCGCCATTGATTTGGCGTCCTTGATATAGGACAGAATCAGTCGGTTGCCGACAATCTGTGTGCGAGACAGGGTTTCTTCACGCTCTGGGATGACGTCCACGAACACGGGCGTCTTCGCTCCCAGGTCAACAGTGACAACCTTCAGCTTTGGAGCATCCTTGTTGGTGGTGAACCACAAGATGTTCCCCATCCCTTCAATGAGCCCCCAGTCATACTCAAGACCCATGACCAAAGGCTGGGCCTTCCAGGTTGGTTTTTTGCCAAGCGGAATCACGTGTAGTTCGTATTTCTCATCCGTGCCCGATGAGGTTGTGATAACTGCCCATTTGCCGTCATGCGTCACCTGAGCGCTATGCCCATATTCAGGCTTATCCGGCGTTGCGTAAACCGCTTTGTCTTCAGACTGTGGCGTCCCGATTTTATGATAATATACCGTCTGGTTGTAATTCAGCTGCTGGAATGCGGCACCTTCTTTTGGCTCGACAAAGCGGGAATAAAGAAATCCGTCATTGCCCACCCAGCTTATGTTGGTGAATTTCGCCCATTTGATTTCGTCTGGCAACACTTTACCGGTAGCGGATTCAATCACCTTAAGCGTGCGCCAGTCCGACCCACCGTCCTGAATGGAATACGCCAAAAACGTACCGTTCTTTGAAGGCACCCAACTATCAAGCGCAGTTGCGCCATCCTTTGCCCAACTGTTCGGGTCAATTAAAACACGATCTGTACCCTTTAGCCCTTTACGAACATAGAGCACAGATTGGTTTTGCAGGCCGTCATTCTTTGTGAAGAAATAATAGCTGCCCGCTTTTTCGGGAAGGCCGAAGCGTTCATAATCAAACAGCTTCTTCATGCGTTCGGCGAGAATTTTCTTGCCCGGTAATGTTTCAAGATACGCGTCGGTAACGGCGTTTTGGGCCTTCACCCAGTCGGCAACCTCTGGGTTCACACGGACGTCATCTTCAAGCCAACGATAGGGGTCTGCAACCTTCACTCCAAATTGCTCGTCGACAACATTTACAGTTTTGGTTTTTGGATAGATCAGCTTGACTGAGACATCCGTGTTCGCAGCATCTTCGGCGCCAGCCATGGACGACACTGGCGTCAACATGATGGCTGCCCCAAGCAAAATTGCACTTCGCATAAAATCATTTCCTCAACTCTCAATTCTTTAAATCGAGAGTAAAGCGTCAGCGAGATAACACCAACGATATTGCGCGCCGCCCGACAGTTTATATTGGAGCTTCGTCGAATGATTTGCCGCGTGTCATACAAATTCTATGATGCTGAACAAGGGGTAAGTCATCGTCGCAACGCAACAGCCTGAGCCAAATAAAAAGGGCGGCACCCTTTCAGATACCGCCCTTCCAAAGCTTGTTATGCGAGACGCGTTTACTCGCCGTCGTCCATGACGTCGACTGGACCGCTGTCTTGGCCTTTGGCATCAACATTGCGATCAACGAGTTCAATGACGCCCATTGGCGCAGCATCCGAACCGCGGAAACCAGCCTTGATCACACGGCTGTAACCGCCGCTACGATCTGCATAGCGTGTCGCCAGTTCGTCGAACAGTTTCACGAGCTGTGTATCATCCATCAAACGGCTCATCGCGAGGCGACGGTTGGACAAGCCACCCTTTTTCGCAAGCGTAATCAGCTTTTCGATATAGGGACGCAATTCCTTTGCCTTTGGCAGAGTTGTCTTGATTTGCTCATGCTTGATGAGCGAAGCTGCCATGTTGCGAAGCATCGCAGTACGGTGCGACGTGGT
>NZ_JBIKPH010000039.1:0-17187 GCF_044357595.1 Sphingorhabdus sp.
CAAACGGGTTCATGCTCATTTTGACGTTCGCCAAATCCACGCCCGAACCATCGGGCTTAACCCGCGGTTTTACGTTATAATCGATGACCCGCTTAACGGGGACGATGATCTTCATGTGCTCATCCTTGTCTCATATACGTTCAATAATGATTGCAGGCGCCATTCCGCCACCGGCACACATGGTAACAAGCCCATACCGCCCGCCCGTGCGTTCCAGCTCATCCAAAACTGTTCCAACCAACATAGCACCCGTCGCGCCAATCGGGTGCCCAAGCGCCATCGCGCCGCCGTTGACATTCACTTTTGTCCGGTCAAGCCCGAGGTCACGGATGAATTTCTCCGCCACAACCGCAAAGGCCTCATTGATTTCCCAAAGGTCAATATCGGCCACAGTCAGTCCGGCCTTGGCCAAAACCTTGCGCGCACCCGGAACTGGTGCGTTCAGCATTAAAGTCGGGCAATCGCCAAGGTTGGAATACGCAACGATCCGCGCGCGCGGTTTAAGATTGTGCTTTTCTATATATGCCGCAGACGCGATTAAAACAGCAGCGGCTCCGTCAACCACACCAGAGCTGTTGCCTGGATGATGCACACCTTCCCATTCTAGGTCAGGGTAGACGCGCTTTATCTGGTTGCGCCAAGTCCTGCCATTGCCAAGATCAAAGTCAGCCAAAGCCTGAAAGGACGGCTTAAGCAATGCAAGTCCTTCAGCGGTGGTTTCGGGTCGAGGGAATTCTTCGCGATCCAGCGCCACACTTCCATCTTCGTTTAAGACAGGCACGAGCGATTTGTTAAAACGGCCTTCACGGATCGCTACGTCGGCTCGGCGCTGGCTTTCCAGCGCAAGCGCATCCAGCGAAGCCCGGTCAATTCCTTCACGCGCAGCAATGGCATCTGCACAAACGCCCTGATTGGATTGTGGATGCAATGCATCCAGCGCATCATTTCCTGCGCCCATGAACCGCGGCGCCATGTTGGCCGCAGACCGTTCTGCAGCCAGAATTTGCTGATAGCTCATCATTTCCGTGCCGCCAGCGATGATACAATCTTCCATTCCTGACAAAACCGAACCTGCGGCCAAATTAACCGCGGTAATGCCGCCGCCACAAAAGCGATCAAGTGTCGTGCCCGAGGCTTTTACATCATATCCAGCAGCAAGCGCAGACATGCGGCCTAAATCACCGCCTTGTTTGCCCTCTTGCGTAGAAGTCGACCAAATAATGTCGTCGACCGTCGCGGTATCAAGGCCATTTCGATCCCGCAGAGCTGCCAATACGGTTGCCGCCAAATGCTGTGGGTGTAAATGGGACAGCGCCCCTTTGCCGGGTTTGCCGCCGCCGCGTGGTGTACGGCATGCGTCGATAATAAATGCTTCAGCCATAAATGGGCCTTTCAATTTTAATCGGTCAGCATACCGGTTAGGCGTTTGCGGATAATGTATTCTGCGTCAGCTACCATACGGGACAATAGATCAGCACAGGTCGGAATATCATGGATTAGGCCCTGAACCATCCCTGCTGACCAGACCCCATGATTTGTATCTCCGCTTGCAAGGCCTTCACGTCCGCGCACGCCTTTGACGAGGTCGGCGACAGCTTCGAATGGCTTGCCTTCGCGTTCTGCCGCCACGACCTGCTGCGAAATCTCATTCTTCGCGACACGAGCTGTGTTGCGATACGAACGAAAAATGAGGTCGGTTCCCCGTTCGTCGGCGGCAACCATTGCATCCTTGAAACTTTGGTGGATCGGGGCCTCGACCGTGGCTGTAAAACGAGTTCCCATATTCACGCCATCAGCGCCGAGCGCAAGCGCAGCAGCAAGCCCGCGTCCGTCACCGAAACCACCACTCGCAAGCATCGGGATTTTTAGCTTGTCTGCCGCTGCAGGGATCAGGATCAGCCCAGGGATGTCGTCTTCTCCAGGGTGTCCGGCACATTCGAACCCGTCGATCGACACAATGTCTACACCGGCCCGTTCGGCGGAAAGGGCGTGGCGGACAGCCGTGCATTTATGGAGGATGGTAATGCCATGCGGCTGCATCATCTCCCAGAATTCCCGAATGGCAGGCGTACCGGCAGTTTCAACGATCTTAATACCACTATCGATAACGGCCTGGGTGTACCCTCTATAATCAGGTGGATTAAGCGTTGGCAGGACGGTCAGATTAACACCAAAAGGTTTATCCGTCATCGAACGACAGCGTTCAATTTCCGCCGAAAGCGCCTGAGGTGTAGGCTGCGTCAAGCCAGTCAACAGGCCAAGCCCTCCTGCATTCGATACCGCACTAGCCATCTCGGCCACGCCAACCCATTGCATCCCACCTTGTACAATAGGATGCTCTATCCCAAGCATATCGGTAATTCGTGTCTTTAGTGCCATTTGACATCCTCTATTCTGTTGGAGTGGCCCCTCATCCGGCGCTCTACCGAAAAAACCATTTTTCTTTCACCGAAGATATCCGGCTATAGACTCAATGGCTGGAGCAATTATATAACTACTTAATACCTTTCAAGGTCATTTTAAGGCATTATGATATTTGCACGCGGGAGAAGAACAAGAATGGCCCCACTAGTCCTTTTCGAGATTGCGTCCGCTGTGGGCATAATCACCATCAATAGGCCGGAGCGCCACAATGCCATAAACGATGAAACGGGCGCATTGTTGAGCGAATGTCTTCAAAAGGCTATCCAAGACAGCCACGTGCGCACCATTCTTTTGCGCGGCGCAGGCAAGTCATTCTGCTCCGGCCGCGACACCTCAGTGCTTGGGCATAGGGTGGACGGTGAAAGCGACTATCACTTCGTCAGGCGTCACCAGCAGACAAGAATTGCAATTCTTGACTGCCCCAAGCCCGTCATTGCTTCCGTCAAAGGTGCGGCAATCGGCGGAGGTTGTGAAATGGCGCTAGTGGCAGATATTCGCGTCGGGGCCAGCGACTTGAAAATGGCGCTACCTGAAATAAATTATGGCCTGCTACCAGATACAGGAGGCACCCAATATCTAAGCAACCTGATTGGGCCGTCACGGGCCAAATATATGGTTATGACGGGCCAGAGCATAGACGCCAAAACCGCCCTTGATTGGGGTGCAATAGATTTCGTGTATGAACCACAAGATGTCGATGAAAAAGCGCTGGAGATGGCGATTAATTTAGCAGCCAAACCGCCAATTGCCCTTGCGATGGCAAAGACAATGATTGATCAAGGCCATGCTGGTGCCGTACGCAACGGACTGACACAAGAACTGCTGGCGCAAACGGCGCTATTCAAGACAGATGATTATGCAGAAGCACGCGCAGCCCTTCGCGAAGGACGCAAGCCGGTTTATAAAGGTAGATAATTGAGATCGAATCAACCGCCAAACGAAGTCTGAGCGAAGCACTTAGCTAAGCGATTCATTACAACGGAGAGGGGATAGAACATGGCTACACAATTGAAGGAAACGCCATCCATAGAATTTCCAGCGACGCAGGAGCTGAAAACCCATAACCACCTTATCGGCGACAAAGCTGCGCTGGATGCTGCCTGGGAACAGGACGGTTACTGGTTTTTCCGCGATGTGCTGGACAAGGACGCTGTCGGACGCCTTCGCCAAAATTGGATAGACGAGCTGGAAACGCAAAAAGTCATCGATCCGGTCGGCAGCGCATCGACAGAAAAGAGCGTTTGCTATAACGGTGGCAGCCTCGAACATTACCCTTTCCGCATGGACCCCATTGCAGCAAAACGGCCGTGGCCAGCATTTGTCACTGAAAAGCCGATCAATGACTTTTTCACGAGACTTTTCCAGGACGATCCGTTCTGGGTTCCCGTCGTAGAATATCGTGCCACCCCGCCCCAGCAAGACCGCAGCAAGTCGCGTATCGATGGCATCCATCAAGACGGGCCATACAGCCCGGGTATTCCTTTCCGAATTTGCTGGATTCCGCTCGCGGAGATTGATTCCGAAACAGGCGGACTGATGCTAGCTGAAGGCATGGCGTCGGGTCGGGAGAGCTATCACCCGAAAACGGAGAATGGATCGAACGGTTCCATCCGGCTTGAGGATATTCCGGCTGACCGTTGGCGTCGGACAACTTATCAGGCAGGCGATGTGCTATTAATGAATCTGTGGACCCCCCACACCGGCGTTACCAACCACTCGGACCGCTTTCGACTGTCGATGGATCACCGGGTCATGGCCGTGGGCGATAAATGCCCTATTGTGGGTACTGTCGAAGACATCAGCGAAAATCACGTAACTGTCCGCGACGCCAGCGGGCTACACACGTTGTCCATCGACCCGGACACTTATGTCCGCAATACGATGGGACAGAAACTGAACGGGCCAGCGATCACCGAGTTCCATAAAGCCGGATCAGAGGTCATCATAGCGTATGACGGTGACCGCGCCTCGGTAGTCCGTCCGCCGCATTGATATCAGACAGGCAAATAGCTCAACGGCGTTGACTAGGGCGCCCTCGTAAATAGGAGAGTTTGATGAGTAATACTAAAACACCAGACGTGCATGACTGGACAGGCCCGAACGCGATTATTTCAGCCAAAAACTACATCAGCGCGGATTTTGCCGAACGCGAAGCTGAAGGTCTTTGGAAAAAAGTCTGGCAGATGGCCTGCCGCGAGGAAGAAATCCCGAATGTTGGCGATTTCTATACTTACGATATTGTCGATCAGTCGATCATCGTCATCCGATCCGCACCGAACGAAATCAAGGCCTTTCACAATGTCTGCCCACATCGTGGAAGGACGCTGACCGAAGGCTGCGGCCATGCAGCACGGCTTTTCTGCAAATATCACGGCTGGAACTGGAAAATCGACGGCACCGACGCAAAAGTTATAGACCGGTACGAATGGGCTCCAGAAGACCTGACAGACGAGAGCCTGAACCTGACGCCCGTCAAGCTCGGTCAGTGGGGCGGCTGGGTATACATTAACATGGACCCAAATTCGATCAGTCTTGATGAACATCTGGCCCCCGCCAAGGCCTATCTTGATCCCTTCGATCTCGGCGGCTTACGGTATCACTGGCGCAAATCGACAATCCTTGATTGCAACTGGAAAGTGATCATCGAAGCCTTTAATGAAGGCTATCATGTGCAGACGACGCACAATCAGATGCTGCGATACATGGATGATTGGACGCAAAGTTATGCGCATGGACGCCACGCACACTTCGGATATTGGGAGTCGATGCCTATGGGGTCGAGGTCAGCGCGCCTGACTGGCGGTAAACCAACTGAGGATATCCGTCCTGGCGTCCGCGACTATATGGAAGACATGGCTGCGACCCTCAACGCCGGCTCTGCTGTTCAGACAGTCCATGCGGCACGCCGGGTTATGCAGGAGGTTACTCCGGGATCGTCACACATGGAAGTGCTGATGAAGTTCGGGCAGTTTATCTATGAACATGCCATCTCGCTTGGGCTGAAATGGCCAGACATCACGCCAGAGCAAATGCAGGCGGCCGGGGTCGATTGGCATCTGTTTCCCAACCAGATCATGCTGATGGGACCGACTGGTCTGCTTGGCTATCGCGCCCGCCCCTTCGGCAATAACCCTGACAAGTGTGTATTCGACGTCTATTCCCTGCAACGATACCCCGAGGGGCAGGAGCCTCCAGTTGAGCAGGAATGGAGCCAGGAACTTGCAGACAAGGATTTCTGGGGCCTCATTCTGACGCAAGACTTCGCAAACGTCGCAGAAATACAAAAAGGCATGAAGTCCATCGGTTTCAAGGGCGCGCGCCCTAATCCAAAACAGGAAGTCGCTGTTCTGAATTTCCACCGCGCGCTCGAGGCGTTCCTTGATGATGGATATGCTGGCGAATAACTAGCCTCGGTTAGAAACTAAGTGGGGGGGCAGATGTTTCTGCCTCCCGCTTTTGCTTTAGCGCACCCCGGTTTAGAACTAGGCATGAATACGCTGCTCCCATCAGATTGATAAAATCAGTCGGATAAAAGCTTCTACTTTCCCACCACAATCGATCAACCGAAACGTTTGAACACAGGCGGGTTACGTTCAGCCCCGTAATTTTGTTGTGCTGATACCGGGTAGCGTAACGCAATTTGGCTGGCCTGATCGAGCGTATCAATTTCTTCTTGGGATAATGACCAATTGGCCGCGCCAAGATTGTCAAGAAGCTGCACATCAGTCCGCGCCCCGAGCAAAATGGAGGTTACGCCGAGCCGCGCCTTTACCCAATTCAACGCAACTTGACTGTGCGTGACATTGGAGCCTCGGGCCTCCACAATTATATCAATCACTGAGAGCACATCCTGGCAACGTTGATTGTCATAGCCTTTCAACGCGTTCATTTGCTCCAACCGCGTATTCCCGGCAGTTTCGCCACGAAACTTACCTGACAAAAAGCCTTGCGCCAGTGGGCTCCAGATAATCGCACCCACGCCCATATCGACACCGCAGGGCAGCAATTCCTCTTCAGCTACGCGCGAAACAAGGGAATATTGTATTTGTTGCCCAATATAATGGGCAAGATGCTCTTCTTTGGAGATTCCCAACGCCTTAGCAAGTTGCCAGCCGGCATGATTTGAACAACCGATGTAGCGAATTTTCCCCGCACGGACGAGATCATCCAATGCACGCAGCGTCTCTTCCTGCGGAATTAGCGAGTCAAAATTATGAACCTGATACAGATCGATCCAGTCGGTTCCCAAACGGCGTAAGGAAGCATCACAGGCATCGATAAGGTGACGCCGCGACAAACCGGTGTCATGTGGGCCTTTCCCCATGCGGTGGAATGCCTTTGTCGCGACAACAACCCGCTTTCGCTTCTTGCCCAGTGCCTCGCCCAGTATTTCTTCCGAACGGCCAGCGGCATAGACGTCTGCGGTGTCAAAGAAATTGACGCCGTGTTCAATGCAAAGATCAATCTGTCGCGCAGCGTCCACACCATTTGTCGATCCGGTTGCGCCGAAGCGGCCCGTTCCATCGGAAAAGGTCATACAGCCAAAGCCGAAAACCGATACCTCGAGACCACTTTTGCCAAGGAACCTATTTTCCATATCACTCACTCCGCTCTGGGCTGCTTAAGGCAGCCTATTTGTTGCTTTGTTCGGGCTTGCAGCGTTCGCCAACAAAAAAGACGCCGGCAACGCCGACGTCTTTTTTATTTTTATTCATAATTTGACAGCATTAGTGTGACCACCACCTAATCAATCCCCGCCAAGTTCGCGGTGACGCGCCATCATCTGTATCGCCTTTTCAGAGAGCGCTTCTGGTACCGGCGGATAAAGCGGCAGTGGACGCGCCTTGCTTGGCAAAGCAATTGTCGCGGTTGACTTTATGCTCTCTTCGCCGCGTTGGTTGGTGAACCGTACAACGACATCTACCAGTTCATTGCCATGCTCGGTGCGCCTTGCAACAACTTCACCTGTCACCATTTGGACATCGCCCATATAGTTAAACTTGCGGATTTCATCGTGGACATTGGTAATGATCGCATCATCGCCAGCCCAATCATTGAGATAGCTCCAGAGATAATTTTCACGCATTACCCCATAATCATACGCCATTGGGTTGCCGATGGCCTGCGCCCAAACCGGATCCCAGTGCAGACGTTGCGCAACGTCTGGCACGCCATATTCGTTCTTCACATAAAATGGCGCGATGCGCTTGCGGTTCTTATGTGCACGGCGACCGACCGTTGGCGCATAAGGCACAAAGCCGTAGCCACCGGCATGGAAGCAGACGACGTCCGTTACCGTCAATGGACCCTTGGCTTGCATACCAAGCGCCGATCCAACCGCAACATCTTCGGCCCAACGCTTGTTCGGACCTTGAACCGTTTCAGCAGCATAGACCTCTTCAATCGCCTGGAACTCTTCATCGGTCCAAACCTTAGGTTCGATCGCGGAGTATTTGCCCTTTTTCGCGGCAGTCTTGCGCTCGGTCAGAACACTGAGCACGCGGTAAACCGACACAACATCGCCGCGCTGGTTCATGTTCACGTGGCGGCGAACGTTGATAACGGAACGACCAGCGAATTCAGACTGCTTTACCTCGCAGCTTTCCTCGCCCGAGAAAGTGTAAATCGTATCGCCGGGATAGACCGCGCGGTAAAATTCCCAATCAGCACCCGATACGAATACATGGATGCCGCGAAACAGGCTCTTTTTCAGGGCACGAATTTCGTCAGGGGTCGGATCACCCAGAAGCGGCTTGCCAACCTGGCCAATCATCATGCCCGGTGCGATCACATCGCCCCAACGCGTCCTCTTTGCATAATTAGGGTCCGTGAACAACGGATTGTCATCACCGCAGCCATAGGACCAGTTACGGATGGAATCATGGCTAACCGTCTGGACATATTGCGCCATTTTGCCTGGCTCTTCAAAGCCGATAAGCTGCTTCTGGCGCTCAATATCTTCGTCACGGATCTCGTAGGAGACAGCCTTCTGCCACTCTTCGCTCTGCTTGATATCGTCTGCCTTACTGGCCATTAGTCATCTCCTAAGTTAATCGTATAACTAGGTGATATCTATAAATGCGGTGGTTTGCAAGCGCCGCTACCGCCATTGCGCCGGCGCCGAACCAAGGGCGGCTGCCGGACGGTCCCAAAACATTTCGCATCCGTCGATTGATAGAGGTGCTTTGAGTCTTCGCGCGTGCCCCCAATGCGTTTGTTCCGTTGCTTGCGCAAGGTCGCCTTCATTAACAGCACGAATGTCCGTACCCGTTAGGCCATCCTTATGCTGCTGAAGAAGGCGTGCAGTCCGGGCGAGTGACAACCTCGCCTGTGTGAGAGGCTCGCCACGAAACCTGGCAAGCACCGAACAAATGGCTGCCGCCGCCATCAGATAGCCTGTTGCTTGGTCGAGCGCCTGAACCGGCAGAGACCATGGCTTAGAAACACTATGCGATAACATACCGTCATGGGCGATGCCTGATGAAAACTGCACAAGGCTGTCAAACCCCCGTCTGGAGGCCCAAGGTCCACCATGACCATATGCATTTAAGGAGATGTCAATTAATCCAGGCCGGATAGCTTGTAGCACATCTGCATCCAGACCAAGCCTTTCCAAAGCATCGCCACGAAGACCGTGCACGAATATGTCGGCTTGCGATAAAAGATATTCAAAGGTGCGTCGTCCCTCCGGTTGCTTTAAATCAAGCCGCGCACAGCTTTTGCCCAACGTCACCTCTGGAATGACCCCGGGTTCATCCCATTCTGGCGGATCGATCCGTAAGACCTGCGCGCCATAGGCGGCAAGAAAACGCGTGGCGACTGGCCCAGCTAACACGCGCGTCATATCCAGTACGCGTAATCCAGCCAACGGACGAGCCGGAGACGGTCGCCATTCCCGCATAGGCAAATTGCTTCTGCCATTCCAGATAACTAGAGGTTCGGCTGCAATAGCGCGCCCTTGCGGATGCACTAACCATTCGCTTTCCGACCGCAAGGTTGCCGCACACCCTCCAGCAGCTGCTATTGCCTCTTCAAGCTCGGTTCCGTTTCGATACAGCACAGCATCGACCACAGCCGCCTTATTCGCGGCGCAACCCAGAACGTTCAAAGCCGCAGCTTTGTGATGCGGGGCATTGGTATGCAGCTTGATCCAGCCATCACTTGTCCGATAGTCACCAGCAAGATCATCCCAGGAAGCCGCTAATTCCCATCCTTGGGGGTGAATAGAAAAGCCAAACCACAATGAAGCCAATCGGGGATCAACGCAAACCAATGGCGCGGAACCAAGTTCAGCAACGAGATCAGATATCGCCAGACCAGCCGCTGCAATAGACGCGGCTGCCAATGGAGTTACTGGAAAGCATGAAGCCAAACGACCCGCTTCCAAAAACCGGACTTTGCCAACAGAGCTTTCCGAAATAGCAAGCGCGCTTGCTATCTCTTCAAGGATTGTCTGGGTCGTTTGGTCAGGCATCAGCAAAATCGTAACAGCATCTCCAAAGAAGCTCTCACTCTATCAAATGGCCGCCTTGGCAATGTTCACGACATGTGGTTGCGTATAAGCAAATAGCCCTTCATCACCGCCTTCACGGCCAATACCGGACTGCTTTGAACCGCCAAAAGGAATGTCAAACGGCAGATCGAGATGCTTATTCACCCAAACCGTTCCGGAGTCGATTTTCATGGCGACTTCGACGCCACGATCAACATTTCCGGCCCAGATTGTCCCACCCAAACCATATTCATTGTCGTTGGCCCGTGCGATGGCGTCATCGATATCATCATATTTCATGACTGGCAGAACCGGTCCGAACTGCTCCTCACGAACCAATCTTGCGTCATCGGCAATATCCCTAACAATAGTAGGCGCGATGAAATAACCTTGCCGATCCAGCGGCTTGCCACCAGCCAAAATTGTGCCATTGGCCGCCGCATCTTCTAGAAAACCGCATAATTTGTCATATTGCATTTTGTTTTGCACTGGACCGATTTGTGCGCCTTGGTTCAGGCCGTCATCGACAACCGCACTTTCAGCCAATAGTGCCAGTTCCGTACATATCTCGTCATAGATCGAAGCATGGGCGTAGACCCGCTTAATGGCGAGGCAAACCTGCCCTGCATTGACCATGGCACCATTAAACAGCTTCGAGGCAACTGCCTTTGGGTCCACATCATCAAGCACAATCGCAGCGTCGTTACCACCAAGTTCAAGCGTAATCCGCTTTAGATCATCAGCGCCTGCCGCAAAAATCTTCCGCCCAGTTCCTGTTGAACCCGTAAAACTGACCTTTGCGACGTCTGGATGGCTGGATAATGCTGCACCAAGGTCGTTGTTGTCGACGATTACGTTTACGACACCAGAGGGGAAAATATCAGCTGCCAGCTCCGCAATCTTCAACGCACACATAGGCGTTGTCGGCGCGGGTTTTGCGACAACCGTATTTCCTGCAATTAATGCTGGACCCATTTTTTGTGTCACCATCATGAACGGAAAATTCCACGGCGTGATTGCTGCGACGACACCAAGTGGCGTCCGGTGTTCGATGATACGGATCGCGTCAGTTTCGCGAAGTATGACAGGCTCGATCCGCTGAGCCGCATAATGGCGAAGCTGATAAATACCACCGATTACCTCACCCATTGCTTGCTTGAGCGGCTTACCCTGCTCAGTCGTCAGCAGCTTGGCAAATTCATCCTTATTAGCTTCGATCGCATCGGCCAGCTTTGCCAGATACTCGCCCCGTGCGGCGCAACTTAATGCGGCCCAGCCCGGCGCTGCTGCCTTGGCCGCTGCTATAGCTTCTTCCAGCTGTTCTGCATCTGCCCGTTCAATGGTTGCGAATGGCTTGCCTGTGGCGGGATTGATAACCTCCAGTTTCAGCGCACCTTCCACGAGAGCACCGTTGATTAGCAATTTGCTGGGCAGCATTATGAATCTCCTGAATATCCTGATTGGACCATTTTTCTTGCTGATTTTCATCTAAATGATATATCGAATTTGGCAACAACAACATTGGATGAAGCGGAGTTTCTAAGCATGCGTGAAATAAAAACCCAAGTTTCTGAGCGTGCTTTAGAAATAGGTGCTGACGTCGAGCGTTTTGTCCGAGAAGTCATAATTCCCTACGAGAAAGACTCGCGGCGAGACCATCACGGAGCACCGCTTGATGAAATGGTCATGGAAATGCGCAGCAAAGCACGTGACGCCCGTGTCCTTACGCCGCATATTCTTCCCGATGGATCCCATCTGACGCAGCTTGAAACAGCTTTTGTGCTTCAAAAATCAGGTCTCTCGCCGCTCGGCCCGCTTGCCGTGAACACAATGGCGCCCGACGAGGGTAACATGTATCTGCTAAGTCATGTCGGCAGCCCGGAAATCAAGGAACGTTTTCTAAAACCGCTCGTGGAGGGCGCGGCCCGCTCGGCCTTTTTTATGACAGAGCCGGCATCGGAAGGCGGTGCTGGTTCAGATCCATCCATGATGAAGACGACCTGCCGACTTGACGGTAATCATTGGGTCATTAACGGCCGAAAGGCTTTTATCACGGGTGCCGATGGGGCCCGTGTTGGCATCATCATGGCAAAGGCGGAGGAAGGTGCATGCATGTTCCTCGTTGACCTTCCTGATCCAGCCATCCGGATTGAAAATGTTCCAAACACCATCGACAGCTCAATGCCAGGCGGACATGCAACAGTCCTCATCGACAATCTTCGCGTTCCGGCCGACCAAATGCTTGGACTTGCAGGCGAGGGGTTTAAATATGCCCAACTGCGCCTTTCCCCTGCCAGGCTCTCACACTGCATGCGCTGGCACGGATGCTGCGAGCGAGCGCATGAAATTGCGACCGATTACGCCAATCGACGCGAGGCGTTCGGAAAAAATTTGATCGAGCACGAAGGCGTTGGCTTCATGCTCGCAGAAAACATGATCGATTTGAAACAGGCCGAGTTGATGATTGATTGGTGTGCTTCGGTATTGGATTCAGGTTCCCTTGGAACGGTTGAAAGCTCGATGACCAAAGTTGCCGTGTCAGAAGCTTTGATGCGAATCGCGGATCGCTGCGTACAAGTGATGGGCGGCTCAGGCGTTACTGACCAGACCATTGTCGAACAGGTCTTTCGGGAAATCCGAGCTTTCCGGATATATGATGGGCCAACTGAAGTTCATAAATGGAGCCTTGCCAAAAAAATCAAGCGAGACTGGAAAACAGCGCAGACCTGAGCGCATGTCAAAATGGCGTGAGTTAAAATTTGTCAACTGGTTCAACAAAAAATTCGGAGAAAATGACGGCCCTTAGCCGGATTTCTGCTTGGGCAGACTAGTATCATCAATACAGGAAAACGACGTCACTAAAAAAACAGAGCGCTTGCATGGTAAATTCTGCACGCCCCAAACGCATCTTAGGCAGCGACCCGAACCATAGCATTTCAGCCTTTGTTTGGCTGAGGGTGTTGTCACACCTTCATTCCAAAATAAAGCCGTGACATTGCACGCGACACTTGTCGATGGGAAAGCTTCGCCATTCGTCAAGTTAAAAGGTTTCTGCCTGCACCCATCTGCCTGCTTTAGGCTGATCCCCTGCTAAAATGAGCCAGGCACTTCACGTTGCGCTGTGTTGGCATTTTCGGGCACGGGCAGGACGCGTCGGTCGGTGCGCGTGGAGGTGCTTTGCGCGCTCTGGCCGACCGCAATGGCCGTACAGCTGCGACCGGCAATGAAGTCCAACGCAGTGCGCAGCGATGCCTCCTGCGGGTCGCCCAGCGGCCGTGTGATGTCGTCTGCCGCCGCGCAGGTGGTCCGCATCGTGCCGGCGAGCCCAGAATAATAGTCGCCCTGCCCCGCCGCGTTTTCTTTGGCAAAAGCAATTACGCGAATGCGATCGTCACAGGCGGTTAGGTCTAGGGCGATCTGACCAACGGGCTTGCCATAGCTGTTACTGCCGATCAGCGCCGCATTGACCCCAAGATACGGAACGAAGCTGGCCATCACCAACTCGCTGGCAGACGCGGTGGCGCCGGTGGCGATAAACGCAATTTTGACCGGCGAGACCGATTGTGTTTGTGGTGCAAACCTCTTGGTTTGATTGTTTGACGCCTTTGAGGCGCGGTAGCGGGTCACAGAGAATATATCGCTGCTAAAGCGGTTGCCAGCAAGCAAGTCGCCCATGACCTCAGCCGTAGAGACCAATCCACCACCATTATAGCGGAAGTCGATGACAAAGTTCGTGATCCCCTGCGCGCGGAAATCCGCAAAAGCGGTGCGCAACTGATTGTCAGCGGTCGAAATGAATGTACGCATATTGATATACCCAACACGCTGTCCGCCGCCATTATCAATCACTTTCACCCCATAACGCGATGATAGCGGGTCAATGTTATAATCTGCCTTGGCAACGGTGACGTTGCGTGCACCCGATGCGTCGCTGATACGCAAAACTCGGCTTGTGCCAGCCGTGTTTGGACCCAAGGCGCTTGAGATACCCGCGGAACCTTGTGCCGCCAATATGTCAGCCACGGGGACCAAGTTTGACGCATTCGTTCCAATCGCCAGAATTTCTGTTCCACGGTCGATACCTGCTGCAAGCGCAGGTGCCCCTTCAAACGCCTCAATTACGAAAATGCGGCTGCCTTGATAAGCAAATCGTACTCCAAAGCCTGCCGTGGCACCCGAGGCGTAATAGGCTTCTTCTTCCTGAATTGAAGTGACATAGGTGAAGTATCGGTCGCGACCCTGCCCGCGAGCTGTAGCGGTCAACGCGTCGATATAGGCCTGTACCGAAGTGTAGGCTGCGGGGCTCAAAGTCGACGGCAGAGTTTCAGGAAAAAGATACCATTCGTTCAGAACGGATGCAGCAAAATTCTGCCGATTGACCAAGCTGCAGCTGGTCGATGATGGCGGTGAAGGCGGCGGCGTTGAACTTGTTGGTGGCACGACAACCGTTCCGCCTCCGGAACCACTTCCACCGCCGCATGCCGATACGCCTGCTGCCAGAATGAGTACGATGCTTTTCAACGATTGCTTTGTCATGCCAATTCCTCCTTGGCTTGCATCATACCGACTAAGCCTAGGTGCACCGGATGCTTCGCGCCCACAAGTCACTTTTCTATCCGCAACCAAAATTTAACAGACCTTGCTTGTAAATTGTTCAGCCACATTCACTTGCCGAAATACGTTCGACACCTCATCTAGGTTTCCTATTCCTCTCTAGAGCAACCAATCTCATGTCCTCTGATCAGTTTGCGTCCAAGGGACTGCGTGTCCCGAGCGGACGGCTTTCCCGTATCGCGCGTTTTGGCAACATGGCGACGGGTATCGCTGGTAGCATGTTGCTGGATGGCGCCAAGCAACTCGTCAGTGGCCGCAAGCCAAGCGTCAGCGAACTGTTAATGACGCCCGCGAATGCTTTGCGTGTAACTCTGCAATTGGGTCAAATGCGGGGCGCGGCTATGAAGCTTGGGCAGCTCGTGTCGATGGACACAGGCGATTTTCTGCCGCCTGAATTGACAGACATTTTTGCAAGGCTTCGCGCAGATGCCCAACATATGCCCCCGGGACAGCTAGGCATGGTCCTGACGCGGCATTGGGGTAAGGACTGGCGCAGACAATTCATCCGCTTTGATGATAAGCCGATTGCAGCTGCCTCAATTGGTCAAGTGCACCGCGCCCTGACGCGCGATAATCAGGACGTCGCAATCAAAGTTCAATATCCCGGTGTGCGCCGCAGTATTGATAGCGATGTCGACAATGTCGCCACATTGTTACGACTTTCAACTGTGCTGCCAAAGACCCTAGACATCACAAACTTGCTGACGGAGGCGAAGCGGCAACTCCATGAAGAAGCCGACTATGCGTGCGAGGGTGATTATCTGCAGCGGTTTGGCGACTTATTGGCGGATGATGCTAAATATGCCGTGCCTGCCTTCTATGCGCCTCTGAGTGGTAAGAATGTGCTGGCAATGTCCTTCATTGAAAGTGTGCCAATCGAATCGATGATCACCGCACCTCAGGCGGAGCGGGACCGGATCATGACGCTTCTGATTGAACTGGTGTTGCGTGAATTATTCGAGTTCCGACTGATGCAGACGGACCCCAATTTCGCGAACTATCGCTATGATGAGAAGTCACGCCAGGTTGTGCTGCTGGATTTCGGAGCAACGCGGGCATTGCCAGAGACCGTTGTTACCCAATATCGAACCTTGTTGAACAAGGGCTTGGAGGGTGACCAGCAAGGCGTGCTGGCAGCAGTGCTCGATATCGGGTTCATGAATGGGCAAACTGTCCAGCAAAACAAATATGAGATCGACAAGCTCATCGGGACTGCGATTGCGATGATCCAGTTACCAGGCCCGTTTGATTTTAGCCGAACCGATTTTGTAACGGACATACGCGACGAAGGAATGGCCATCGCTGCCGATCGGCCCAACTGGCATATTCCGCCTTCGGACACCTTATTCGTGCAGCGTAAGCTTGGCGGCATATTCTTATTGGCCAGCCGTCTAAAGGCCCGAGTCGACGTTAATGGTATGCTAAAGCGATATTTATAAGTTAGTTAAGCGACAACACCCGCAGTTGTTAAAAGAACCCTCTTATCGACAAAAACGATTAGTCATTGTAAAAACCGTTGCTGGACTAAGTGCTGAAAATCGTGTCGAAGCATGACAGTCAAATCAACTTCTCTACACTTTAAGGATTATTCATATGGGTATCATTGGAACAAGCATTAAGCCGTTCACAGCGCAGTCTTACAAAGCAGGCAAGTTTGTCGAAGTGTCGGATACCGACGTAAAAGGCAAATGGGGCATATTCTTCTTCTATCCTGCTGATTTTACCTTTGTCTGCCCAACCGAGTTGGAAGACCTTGCCGATCAGTATACCGACCTGCAGGCCATGGGCGTTGAAGTGTATTCAGTATCAACCGACACGCATTTCAGCCATAAAGCGTGGCATGACAGCTCGCCAGCAATTGGCAAAATCAATTACCATATGCTCGGCGACCAAAACCATGTGATCAGCAACAACTTTGGCGTATTGCGGGAAGGCCAAGGCCTTGCAGACCGTGCCACTTTCGTTGTCGATCCAGACGGCGTCATTCAGGTCATGGAAATCACCTGTGAAGGTGTTGGCCGTAACGCGATTGAACTTGTCCGCAAGATCAAGGCAGCCATCTATGTGCGTGAGCATCCAGGCCAAGTCTGCCCTGCGAAGTGGGAAGAAGGCGGCGAGACGCTTGCCCCTTCGATCGACCTCGTCGGCAAGATTTAAACCAAATACGGGTTGCCGCGTTTTTGGCGCGGCAACCACTTTTTCGATGTTCGAAGAAACCCACACGCGTCTTCGCGCGGCGTGATCCCGTATGCTTGAAAGAGGCTCTCCCCATGCTTGATGCTGCTACAACTGCCCAGCTAAAAAACTATTTGGCAAATCTGCGCACGCCCGTTGAGCTCGTCGCGACTTTGGACGACAGCCCAAAATCAGCGGAAATGCGCACGCTGGTGGAAACTGTGGCTGCGCAATCGGACCTGTTGTCGGCGCGCTATGACGGCCACGCAGACCGGACGCCATCTTTTGCAATCCGCCGCGCAGATGGCACAGCAGAAACGCATTTTGCTGGCCTGCCATTGGGGCACGAATTCACCTCGCTCGTGCTCGCACTGCTTCACATGGGTGGACACCCGCCAAAGGAAGAGGCCGAGTTACTGGCGTCTGTGAAGTCACTGGAAGGCGACTATCGCTTCGAAACATTTTTCTCTTTGTCATGCCAA
>NZ_JBIKPH010000140.1:0-6258 GCF_044357595.1 Sphingorhabdus sp.
TGGCGATCGGCGCTATTCCGCGCTTTGGTCCTTCAATCTGCGCAACAACAATCCCGCCGCCAACCAGCGCCAAAGGCAAGCCGATCGCCGCTACGCGCAGCCATTTTGTTCGGAAAATTGTCATCGCAGCATCTTTAGGCGACATAGGCATGGAATTCCAAGCCTGTTCTCGCTAACGGCAGAAAATGGACGCAAAAGAACACACCACAGAATCCTACACTTACGCCAAAGCGGGTGTTTCCATTGAAACCGGTAATGCGTTGGTGCGCGCCATTGCGCCCCTGGCAAAAGCAACGCGGCGCCCCGGTGCGGATGCAGACCTTGGCGGGTTTGGTGGCTTTTTTGATCTAAAGGCAGCAGGATTCAACGATCCGCTGCTCGTCGCTGCCAATGATGGCGTCGGAACCAAGCTCAAACTCGCAATAGAATCGGGACGGCACGAAGGCGTGGGAATTGATCTGGTCGCGATGTGCGTCAACGACCTGATCGTGCAGGGTGCAGAACCGCTCTTCTTTCTTGATTACTACGCTACAGGAAAGCTCGACAATGCAATTGCGACGTCAGTCGTGGCGAGCATAGCCGAAGGTTGCAAATTGGCTGGCTGCGCACTTATTGGCGGCGAGACTGCTGAAATGCCTGGCATGTATTCCGATGGTGATTATGACTTGGCTGGCTTTTGCGTCGGCGCCGTTGAGCGCGACCAAGTCCTGACCGCTGATAAGGTTGAGGCAGGCGATGTCATCTTGGGCCTCGCGTCTTCGGGCGCGCACTCCAACGGCTTTTCCTTGGTGCGCAGGCTTGCGGCAGACAAAGGCTGGAAGCTTGATCGCCCCGCTCTGTTCGACCAAAATGTTATTCTAATTGATGCGCTGATGGCGCCAACGCGGATCTATGTAAAATCATTGCTGCCCCTTGTTCGCACCGGAAAAATCCATGCGATGGCGCATATCACGGGTGGTGGCTTGCTTGAAAACATTCCACGCATTCTTCCGGCAGGGCTGCACGCCCATGTGAATGCGGATGCCTGGACACAGCCACGCTTGATGGCGTTTTTGCAAGCGCAGGGGCATATTGAGCCCGAAGAAATGGCGCGTACATTCAACTGTGGCATCGGCATGGCCGTCGTGGTTGCCTCCGCAGATGTTGCGGACGTGACGGCGGCGCTTGAGGCTGCTGGTGAGACTGTTCATACGATCGGGCATATTGCGGCGGGGGACAAAGGTTGCACCGTTACCGGCTCAATCGAAACGTGGAGCGCGCAATCCGATTGGACTGCGACTTACAATGGCTAGTAGCCTCACCGTCACCCTGAACTTGGTTCAGGGTCTATCTGTCAAAATGGCTCCGGTCGATTTGGTACCATGGATGCAGGAACGTCAGTCACCAGAGGTGAGACAAGTTCAGCATGACACTATTGTGGTAACGTCATGAAAGCCAAAGTTGCCGTTCTCATATCCGGCGCGGGCACCAATATGGCCGCGTTGTTATACGCTGCAAAACTCCCTAATTGTCCTTACGAAATCGTGCTCGTTGCGAGTAACAACTCGGATGCAGAGGGTCTGAAAATCGCATCGACTGAGGGCGTTCCTGTTTTTGCAAAATCGCATGTCGGCCTTGAACGCGCTGCCCATGACGCCATCATGCACGAAGCAATTACCCAGTCGGGCGCGACTTATGTCGTATTGGCTGGATATATGCGGATATTGTCCACGGAATTTGTCGCAAAATGGGATGGGCGCATGCTCAATATCCATCCTTCTTTGCTCCCGAAGTATAAAGGGCTACATACCCATCAAAGGGCTATTCAAGCCAAGGATCCAGTCGCGGGAACTAGCGTCCATTTGGTTACGGCGGAGCTGGATGACGGTCCGGTGCTTGGCCAAATCGAAGTGGCGATTTTGCTCGGCGATACGGCAGATACACTCGCCGACCGCGTAAAAATGGCCGAATATCAATTATACCCCAAGACGCTGGCCGATTATGTCGCACGCGATACCAATCCGGAATTTTTGATTGCGCAGGTCCGCGCCATCGCTCTTGCCCAGCCCGAGTCAAACGAAGTCCAATCCCAAGGCATGCCGTGCTTCGGCATTATCGGCGGCAAGAAATTCGCTTATGTCTCGGTCGATCATCGTGGGGACGGCAAGATTGCTTTGCTGGTCAAAATTAGCGGCGTTGAGGAACAGACCATGCTGATCGATAGCGACGCAGATTGCTATTACCGCCCCGCGTATTTCGGCGACGGGTGGGTCGGTATCAGGCTGGACCTTGGCGATACCGATTGGGATCACATTAACGACTGGGTTGCCAAAAGCTGGCGCGCTGTAGCCCCGAAGAAGCTATCAAAACTGATGGATGTGGTATACGACTTTTGAAACACACCGAGCGAATGTAGGAAAGGTTGTGCCCAATCGATGGAACACAACCTTCAATCCACATTGCGTCAGAAAAATTTATCCAACGATTTCTTCAGGCTTGAAGAAATATGCGATTTCAATCGCTGCATTTTCGTCGCTGTCCGAACCGTGCACGGTGTTCGCTTCAATGCTTTCGGCCAATTCCTTGCGGATGGTGCCTGGCTCGGCATTCTCTGGGTTGGTTGCACCCATGATGTCGCGGTTGCGTTGCATGGCGTTTTCGCCCTCAAGCACTTGAACGACGACTGGGCCACTGATCATGAATTCGACTAGTTCCCCAAAGAACGGGCGTTCTTTATGCACTGCGTAAAAGCCTTCGGCCTGTGCGCGCGACATATGAATACGTTTTGAAGCAACAACGCGCAGGCCAGCATCTTCAAGCATCTTGGTTACTGCACCCGTCAGGTTGCGGCGCGTTGCGTCAGGCTTAATAATTGAAAAAGTGCGAGTAGCCGCCATGATATGCTCCATTTTTATAGGGGGGGAATTGCGCGCGCCTCTAACGGTGCTTGGCGCTAAGTGCAAGCTTTATGGGCCTTGCATCCATTTGCCGCCATCTTGTTTCCAATAGCGCCGCTCCACGCTCTCACCCAAATTGCGCCAAGCAGAGCGGGCATTGACTGTATGGCTCGGCGGGAAAAGGTAGAAGACGCGGTCAAAATCATGTTCGACCGGTCGCCAGTTGCCATCGGCGAACGCTATAAACCGGGCGCCGTTGTACGCATCTATTTGATCTGACAATAAAATAGGTTGAAGAATATCATCGCCCTCGCCCGACTTGGCGTGCGCCAGAAAGCTATCTGCCTTCGCCGTCCATAGGGACAACGATATGGCATCCAATTGTGCGCTGTCGTCGCTGACAATCAGCAACCGCCCTTTATCGTCCAGTACGCGTTGGGCGATAAAGGGGAGCACTTTTTCAGCAGGGTCGCGGGTTAGCTGATAAAAATCGACCTGCATGATCCGGTCAAATCAGCCTTCGAAATTGTCGGCAACAAAACGGTCAAGCAAGCGCACGCCAAATCCGGTCGCACCCTTGTCCCAGACCGGGCCAGCCTTGTCCGCCCAGACAGTGCCGGCGATATCGAGATGCGCCCATTTCACGCCGTCCTTGATGAAACGACCAAGAAATTGTGCCGCCGTGATCGAACCTGCGCCTTTACCGCCAATATTCTTCATGTCCGCAATGGGGCTATCGATCATCTTGTCATAAGCCTTCGACAGCGGGAAACGCCAAAGCGGGTCGCCCGATGCCTTGCCTGCGGCAGTAAGCTTGTCGGCAAGCTCATCGCTGTTTGAGAAAAGCCCAGCATATTCGCTACCAAGCGAAACGATGATCGCGCCGGTCAACGTAGCGAGGTCTACAACATATTCGGGATTATAGTTTTCCTGCACCCAGTGCAGGGCATCGCAAAGGACAAGCCGCCCTTCGGCGTCGGTATTCAACACCTCGATAGTCTGGCCAGACATTGATGTTACGATGTCGCCAGGGCGCTGCGCGTTACCATCAGGCATGTTCTCCACAAGGCCGCATACGCCAACCACATAAGCCTTGGCTTTGCGTCCAGCCAATGCCTTCATCGCACCTGCAACGGCGCCAGCCCCGCCCATGTCCCACTTCATATCTTCCATGCCAGCCGCAGGTTTAATGGAAATGCCGCCCGTGTCGAAGGTCACGCCTTTGCCGACAAGCGCCACTGGTCGTTTTTGCGTTCCGCCGGTGCCGTCCCACTTCATGACCAGCAAGCGCGCGGGGCGACGTGAACCTTGCGCAACGCCGAGCAGCGCCCCCATACCCAAAGCCGCCATCTCCTTATCATCCAGCACGCTGATTTCGACGCCCAACTCTTTCAAATGCTGGCAACGTTCGACAAAGCTTTCAGGATAAATGATGTTTGCTGGCTCAGTGACCAGTTCCTTGGTCAAAGCAACGCCCTCTGCGATGGCCTGATAGCTTGTCCAATGACCGGTCGCCTCTGCCTGCGCGGCGACAACAGTGAGCGCCTCCACGGTGGGCTTAGATGTCTCTGGCAATTTGGTGCGATATTTGTCCATGCGCCAGTTGCGCAAGGTAGCACCATAAGCAACCTCAGCAGCATGTTGCGCAGTCAGATTGGCGCCGTGGACCGCGATATGCTTTGCGCCCGATGTTTGAACCTTGGCGATAATATCGCCGCCAGCCTTCTGATAATCCGCTGTGTCGCCTTCGGCCACACCAAGCAGGACAATTCGAACAAGTTTTCCGCCCTCTTCATGGATAAACAGGAGGTTTTGTCCCGCCGCGCCCTCAAACCGGGAGAGCTTTGCATTCGCATGAATGATATCCGTTTTGTCCAAAGGAAATTTGAAATCGGCGAACGTATCTTTGGTAACGATGAATGCGAGTACGTCAGCATCTTGGGGCCGCGCATCGGTAAAATTGATCTTCATGGAATTAAGCAGCCTTTCCGCTGGGGTCGTCTTGGAAGTTTCTATAGGCCTAATCCGCGCTTTGGTTAAAGTAAAAGATAGTGCAAAATTGCGAACGGTTAACCGCAAATAGTGCCTTGCGTGGCAACATGGGTGGACCCACAGCAATAGCGGCGGTAAAGGGCTCAACGGTTTTATGATTATTCCCGCCCTCCGGCCTGTCCTTTCCCGCATTTTGCTTATGCCGATTTTGCTCGGCTACGGATCCATGTCGTCCATCGCGATTGCCCAAACCGAGGCCGCGTCAGCGGCATCGCAGCAACCCAGCGACCAGATGGGATTTTCTGCCGCGGTCGTTGAATATGATTCAAACACGGAAATTGTCACCGCCAAAGGTGAAGTGATTGCCACCCGTGAAGGCTATTCAGTTCGCGCCGATAACATCGTGTGGAACCGCACAACGGGTCAAGTCGTGGCAGAGGGAAATATCCGGGCTGTCGGGCCGGAGGACGATGTGGCGTATGGCGACAAGATAGAACTCACCGATGCCCTGAAAGACGGTGTGATCAACAATATGTTGGTGGTGCTCGCCGACGAAAGCCGCCTCGCCGCCAATCGCAGCTCGCGCAAAGACGGCATCTACACACTGGATTATGCCGCATACACAGCGTGCAAGGTTGCGACTGCCGATGGTTGCCCTAAAAAACCAAGTTGGGAAGTGAAGGCGATCAAGGTCGTTTATGATCCAGCCAAAAAACGAGTTGTTTATAACGGCGCGCGCATTGAGCTGTTCGGTTTACCTCTCATTCCGCTTCCGTTGCTGTCGCATCCCGTGGATACAAAGGCAGGGAGCGGATTTCTCGTGCCTAGCATCGGCTTTTCGCGGAACAATGGGGTTGAGTTGGAACAAGCCTATTATTGGCGAATAGCAGACAATCGGGATGCCACTGCAGCAATAACAGCTTTTTCCAATGCCGCTCCCTTAGCCCGTGTGAATTTTCGATCGCTTGAGAAAAAAGGTGCCGTCGACCTGTCTGCTTATGGAACCTACAGTAATCGTATCAGCACCAGCGGTGCATTAAGAACAGATGGCGATAATGTATTTCGCGGATATCTGGAAGGTGCAGGAAAGTTCCAGTTTGACCCTTATTGGTCTATTTCCGCTTCTGGCCGCTTTGCATCGGATCGCACATTTCTGCGGCGCTATGACATCAGCCGCGATGACCGGCTTCGGTCGACATTTTCTGCCGAACGCATCGGTGACAAAAGCTATTTTTCGTTTGCTGGGTGGGCAGTTCAAACCCTTCGTACCAGCGACCGCCAAGGGCTTGCTCCCATCGCCCTACCGGAACTTGATTATCGCCTGCGCCTCGACGCACCAGTGGTGGGTGGCACATTTCAGTTGCAGGCAAATAGCTTAAACATCGGCCGC
>NZ_JBIKPH010000040.1:0-17012 GCF_044357595.1 Sphingorhabdus sp.
CTGCAACTTCAATCGACTTTGCGGTCTTGAGATGTGGACGCAGCGGTACGCCCATGGGCGCGAGCCTATCTTGCAAGCGCGCAATGTTGCGGTCCATACGTTCGGCATCAATGATCAGGCACGGCGTCTCCAGCATTCCAATGCGTGACTGGGCGATATCGGATTGCGCCGTTTCGGGCGATAGTGCTTCACTCATGCGCTGTGTTTCGTCCTGCAGGTGCGTTTCGATCCTGATGTCTCATTCTTTGAGGCGCAGTTAACGGGTGAGCGAATGCTTTGCCACTCGAATTACCGTTGCCGGGTAGATTTAATCACTTTTGAACTTTGCCTGCGCTCCGTCGATCAAAGGCAGCTCGAAGCGGCCTACTACGACCACGATGGTCAATATCGCCGGTATTGAAAACAGAACAAACTGCCCGTTAGCATTGACCTGCTGAACCTGTTTAACTTGCAAGACCCTGACGTCAGCTATTGGGTCGGAAGCAGACTGTCTCCTTCTGTGCTTGTATCGGTTAATAGCTGCCATTTGACGATGCATAACGCTTGGCTACTACCGCCAACTTTTAGGTATTAGATCGGTCACACCGCTTGGATATGAGTTGCAGTGCATTCGGCTTTCGATGAGTGGATGGGAGAGGTCGACGTGGGGTAGGAAGCAACCACTCCCGACTGCATCCCTTCAGGAGTATTGGCGCCAGTATTCGAGATCTACCTTTATGGACCCTCACGCATCCTAAACCGTCGCAATCTCCACCTGATTGACTGGCTGCGGTTTTGCCCGTGCCGCAATGAGGCTGCCGCCCACAATCAAGGCCGTGCCCAAAAGCACAGGCCACGTGACGGGTTCAGCGAAAAACAGCCAGCCGAAAAACGCTGCCCAGACAAAGGCGGTGTATTCGACCGGAATCAAAATCTGCGCTTCTGCGCGCGCATATGCCCAGCTTAAAAGTAAGAGCGAGATAATCGCCAATGCAGCAGCGCCCCCGATCATAGGTGCATCATTAGCGGTGATGGGCACGAGGAACCATGGTGCGACCGTGCCAAGAGTCCCTGCTACAAAAAGGTTTTGAAAAAACGCGATTTCGATTGGCCCTGAGACTTGTGCCTGCTGCCGCGCGAGAATGAGGTTATAGGCAAACACCACTGCCGAAAACAAAGCTGCTGCCGCGCCCCACAGATGCCCCGTAGTGTAATGTCCGTTGAGCCGCCCCACCATAATGATAACGACACCGCCCAGCCCTGCCAGCGACGCCCAGATCGCTTCACGGCCAATATTCTCGCCCAGCATCACCGCCGCCAGAAACAGCGCAATGACGGGCGCGATAAAACTCAGACCAAGGGCTTCGGCCAAGGGCAATTCTGTCAGCGACCAGAAAAAGCTGACCGCCGTCACCGATACGACGATGCTGCGCCAAAGATGGATTTTCAGGAGATGTGCTGGCGGCCATTTCTGCCTTGTGCCAATGAACAAAACGCTCATCAACAACGCACCCAGCGTGCTGCGCCATAGTACTGCATTATACGCACCGATGGAGAGAGCCAGATCCTTCATAGCTGCGTCCATCAGTGAAAATGTTGCAATGCCAGCTGGCGCCACCATGAACGGGACTAAAGGGCGCGGTTGCAATTCAGCCATTGGCTGACTTAAAATACGTTATGATCAGTGGCGGTCCATCCGCCGTCGCAGAGCGGGGGGTCGGCCGTCTAGTGCTGCAACCGGCTTCGAAGCCGTGACAAGCTGACCGTGCGATCTCAAAATGCGGATAAGCTGATCGACCGGCAAGGCATAGACTGTCGCGCCGTTGGCGCCCGTCATCGTATCAGACGCCACGAGCTGATTGACCAGCGCTTCCTCAGTGGCTTGGACCGTTGCCGCAAACAACCCGTCAAGAACTTCGCTGTCCAAATCACTGATCGCAGACGCCGATACAAAAATCTTGTCCTGAGCTACTGGAAGCCGTGTAGTTGTTGAGAAGGCGAGAGCAAATTCGCCTGAGAAGTTGCTGGCCGTGCTGCCATTGCGACCGACCCCAAGGGCAGCCCGCCGAGCGAGCCGTTCCAGCTGGTGCGGCATGAGCGGCGCGTCTGTCGCGATGACGACCAACAGCGAGTTTTTGTCAACTGGCGCCGGCTTGCCCTTATCAGGGCCTGCAGCGATCACGCCGCCTACTTCAGGCCAGTTGCCAGTTACCTCTCTGCCTACCGGTATTCCGGCAATCCGAAGATCCTCGCGCTTTCCGTGGTTCGCCTGAACCAGGACGCCGATCGTGAACTTTCCCTTTGAGGTCTCAACCACTCGAGAGGATGTGCCAATTCCACCCTTAAAGGTATAGGCGATCATCCCGGTGCCTCCGCCTACATTGCCCTCGGCAACGGCCCCGGAAGAAGCGTTGTCTAGCGCGTTGAATACGTCTGACTGACCAAGTGGCATGGAAAAGATGTCGTTGAGATGACTGTCGAGCGTCTCCGCAACCATGGGCAACACGCGCGTTTCCAGCACCTCAGCTGGCAAGCGTTGGCCCGACCAAGTCAAAATGGACTGGTGAACGACCCCGACATTACCTGTTCCCGTCAGTGCAATCGGTCCGAAGAAGCCGCCAACTTCGTCCACTAGGTGAGTCCCAGTCCATTCCCCTGTGCCGTTGATCGTTGCAAAGCCGGCGGCAACGCCATCAAGTGCCTGCTTACCAAGCGGATGGATGATCGTAACGCCGGTGCGTGCCGTATTCCCGTGGGGACCGGCATCATCGCGGATGATCGATACCTGACCAACTTCTACGCCAGAAACGTCGGTTATTGTGTTCTGCGGACCAGCAATGCCATCGAATGGTATACCAATGGCACGCGCTCTCGGCTTCGCAAATGCCACCGCCGAAGTCAGCAGCAGTCCGACAACCAGCGCGAGTTTGAGCCCTGATTTATGATTGACGTTCATTGTCGCTCCTTTGCTTGCGGCTATCATATAAATGAATATAACGTCATGTTCATATATGACAACCAGTTTCTGAGCCCGCGCCTGGCGTCAAGACGAAACGAGCGACGCCATCTGTCGCGCGGACTCCGACAACTTCCCTTTCTCTGGTACGGGGCCGTATAGGGTATGGTGCCACAGAACGGTCAGGATTTCGGCTAGGGCATCCCGGTTTGGAGCTACCATCCTCGTGAGCGATACGAAGGCAGGATCGGGATGGATCACCAGTTTGCGGGCCAGTTCGTCCATCATGGACCCTAGCGCATAGCTTGCAAAGAGGGCAACCTCGAAAGGAATTGACGAGTTCGGGTGGTCACGCAATATCGCCCGCGCCACACGTTCATACCACTGGCGGTTGGACCCGTGCGCGAGATCGCGAAACTCCTCGACCTCATCCCCCAACTGGAGAATGCAGCGCATCAGCCCGGCATTCGCTTCGACCACTTCTAGCCAGCGCTGATTGGTCTCCAAAATGGTTTTGTAAGGATTCCGCTGTTGCGATGAAACCGCCATCAATTCCATGCTGGCATCAAGATATTCGGTCAGCACCAGGCGGGTGATCTCCTCCTTGTTCTCGAAATATATGTAAAAGGTGGCTGCCGCGACACCAGCGGCGGCGCAGATGTCGGAAATGCGCATGGCATGATAGCCCTTGTCATCCAGAACTTTGATCGCACCCAGCTTTAGCAAATCACGCGTTTTCTCGCCTTTGCGCCGATGCGCTATGCTGTCAATCTTCAGCTGAAGATAGTCAGCATAGCGCACGGAATGGGGTGCAATCCCTTTTCCAACCCCTGAAGACGACTCAGCCTGCTTTGCCCGAAATACTGCCATCAAAATTCCTTGCGTATATAAATATGAATGTGATATCAGGTTTATGGAAACTTGGAAATATGAACCTAATGTCAACCCCAACTACGAATGTTTCAGGCCCAAGGTCAATCATTGATGCGCAGTCGGGAGACCTGCTTGGTGCCTCTGCCTGGGTAATTGTTACACAAGCCATGATCCAGCATTTCAGCCTCGCATCGCTTGATGATGACCCAATGCATACCGATCCGGACTGGGCCGCGACCAAGGGGCCCTTCGAGAGCACGGTTGCTTACGGATTCCAGACCATGTCGCTGCTGACACACATGTTTCACAGTGCAACAGCCTCGGGCGCGGCGAGAGATCCGCAAACCGAGGGCTATTTTCTCAATCTCGGGTTTGACCGGATGCGATTGGTGGCACCTGTTCCTGTTAACGCGCGCCTGCGCGGCGTGTTCTGGCTCAAAGGCAAGCATGTTGACGAGGCAGGGCGCTTGCGGATTTCTATCGAAGTCGAGGTGGAAATTGAAGGCGGTGAGCGCCCAGCCCTTGTCGGGACCTGGCTGAGCGTTTGGGCACCACCGGAATCGGCTTCACCATAAGTAAGGCAACTAGTTTAGTTATTAAATGAATATGACATCATAACTATATTTAGAGGGAGTATCTCAATGCGATCAAACAGCCACTTCGTCCGGGCAGCACTTTTGACCACGGTTACAACGCTCGCTGCCCCAGCGGTCCATGCGCAGGAGGCTGACAACAGAGGCCTTGAAGAAATCGTAGTGACTGCGCAAAAACGCCAGACCAATCTCCAGGATACGCCTATCGCCATTACGGCGCTCACGTCTTCGGCACTTTCCGATCGCGCGGCAACCCGGATAGAGGACATCGCCGGCGCTGTTCCCAATGTGTATATCGATCAACGTAGCTTGCGTAGTCAGGCCATTGCCATCCGCGGTCTTTCTGCGGACCTCAACAACCCCGGGCTGGATCAGAGCGTCGGTATCTATGTGGATGGCGTGTATCTCGGACGAGCGACCCCAGGCAATGCCAGCCTGTTCGACCTTGAAAGGGTTGAAGTGCTGCGAGGCCCGCAGGGCGCGCTCTATGGCAAGAACACCATAGCCGGCGCGATCAACTATATCTCCAAGTTGCCCGATGAGACGCTAAGAGGGTCGCTTCAAGCTGGGTATGGCAATTACGATGCCTGGTCACTGCGCGGTGTTATCAGCGGGCCCTTATCCGGTGAAAAGGTCGCAGCAAGCGTCGCTGCCGCTATCGACCAACGCGACGGTTTGACCCGTAATCTTTTGACGGGCAACAGGCTGGATGATCTCGACTCAATCGCAGGGCGTGGAACACTCCTCTTCCGACCTAGCGAAGGGCTGGAAATTGTCTTGCGCGGCGACATCGGACGTGACCGCGCCTTCGCTGTGGCGAGCGATATTTTTGACAATGGAGTTCTTGCCGGATCGCCACTTGAAGATGTCGATCCGTTTGACAGAGTCGTGGTGCAGGACTTGGACTCCACCGTTCGCCGCGATGTGTGGGGTATGTCAGGCGACATCAATTTGGACCTCGGCAATGGCAAGCTGACATCGATCACGGCCTATCGCGGCTTCAAGTGGCGCAACCTGTCTGACAATGACAACACCGCGCTTTACATGCTCAATTCGGGGATTGGCGAACGTCAGAAGCAGTTTTCGCAGGAACTGCGCTATGCCGGGAAGGCGGGCGCGCTCGATTTCGTTGTCGGCGGGTATTATTTCCACCAGTCACTCGATACGGTTGCGACTTCGATCGTCGGGCCTGATCTGGGCGTCTATCCCGATCCTGTCACCGGCACCTTAAACGGCGATGTGACAACCCGCAGCCTAGCCCTATTCGGTCAAGGCGAATATCACTTTTCTGACAGGCTTAGCCTTTCTGTAGGCATGCGCTACACTGACGAGCGCAAGTCTTTGGTTCATTCACAGATTGGTGATCCATTTGAGCTCTTGCTGGCCACCTATCCCGAGCGAAAGGTGAAGCGGTCCGAAGACAATTTCTCTCCGTCTGCCAGCCTAAACTTCAAACCATCAGATGATGTGCTACTCTATGGCAGCTATTCGCGCGGATTCAAATCCGGCGGCTTCAACGCCTTTTCGATCACTCCGACGAGCGACGCGCCGTTTGATCCAGAGTATGTCGACAATTTCGAGTTTGGCGTTAAATCAACGTTGCTCGATGGCAGAGCCCGCTTCAACCTTGCGCTTTTCTCGATGAACTATCGCGATCTGCAGGTGAACCAGTTGCTTCTGATCAGTGGCGTACCGCGCTATGAAACTTCCAACGCAGCCAAGGCACGTAGCCGCGGTCTTGAAGCAGAATTCGCTTACAAGTTCGCTCCCGGCGTCGAACTAGCGGCGAACTATTCGATGCTGGACGCCAAGTTCGTAGACTACCAAAATGCGACAGTCGCGGGCGATGATTATACCGGCAACCGGCTACCAGGCGCGCCGCGTCACAGCGGCAGTGTTTCGCTTCAGTATGACAAAAGCATCGGCGGGGACTGGAACCTGTTTGCCCGCGCAGAATTGGTTGCCAGAAGCCGCATCTTCTTCGCCGTTGACAACAGCTATTCACAGAACGCGGTTGGACTGTTGAACGGGCGCATCGGCCTGCACACGCCGGACGGCCCGTGGGGCATCTATTTGTGGGGCCGAAACCTCACCAATCGCACCTATGCAACGGACCGCTATGCCAGCCCGATCCTGCCCGGGCAGGTAGGGCATGTTCTCGCGAATCCAAGGATGTACGGCGTCGAAGTCAAGCTTTCCTTCTGACGCCGCCAGGTTTCAGTCCTGCTTTGGCGTTTCAGCCGAAGCAGGACTGACCGCCCCTTTGCCGCGAAACGCATAGATCACGGCACCCAGCACGCCATAGCCTACAACAGCGATAACCGGTGCAGCGTCGTTCATGCCCGCTAACAGGAAAAACAGGATTGCGCTGACGAATGTCAGCCACCCCGCGATCCGAGCCAAAGATGGCGAAATGGGCAAATCACGCGAGGGCGGCAGGCGTAGTGCAGCGAGCGCGATCACTGCCTGCGCGACCATATACCCCAGCACCGTGGCGACGGCATAACGCGTAATGGACGCGCTAACGGCGATCGCACCGCAGGAAATGAGCGCGACAGTCCAGATCGACGAAACCGGCGCCTTATCAACTTTGCCACCGAGCCAGGACGGCACAATACCTTCATGACCAAGTTCCGCGAGGTCGCGCGAAACCAGAAGCAACACACCATTGACCGAAGTTGCAGCCGCAAGGAGTGCCGAGACGGCAATGGAGCCAGCCAGCCAACCAGGCATGATCAAAGCTGCGGCTTCTGCAACAGGTGCTGCATTTCCCGCCATCCGGTCCGGAGGCAAAATGCCGACCACACCTGCAGCGACCCCGGTATAGGCGAACAAGATAACGACGTAGCTGATCGCCAGAGCCCGCGGCAAGGTTCGTGCCGGTCGTTCGACATCCCCACTTACCTCAACGATCAGAGTGAATCCCAGAAACGCAAAGAAGGCGGGGATGACGGCGGTGGCGATTGCGGCTACGCCTTTGGAAGCAAAAGGCGTGAAATGGCTCATGTTAACATTCGGCATTGCTATGAAGGTAAACAGCAAGAGGATCAGCACCAGCCAGATCACCATCGCGCTTTGCACAACAACCGCAGCGCGGGCCCCCAGGCTGTTGATGAGCGCGAACAAAAGCGTGACCGCTATGGCGGTAACGGGTCGTGCGGCTCCCCCCACACTCGGGGCTATGACCGCGAGATAATCGGCAAAGCCAAGCGCAAGCAATGCGAGAGCCACAATCGACGACCCTATGATGAACCACGCCACAACGAATCCTGCGAGGGGAGAGATAAGAGAGCGGGTGGCAAGCACATTCGCGCCATTGCCGGGGAAAGCCGCAGCAATTTGCGCGGCTATCAGGCAAGTGCCGGCGGCCGGGATAGAGGCAATCAGGAACGACAGCAGCATTGCCGGTCCCGCAACGGCATAGAGCTCGCCCGGCAAAACAAAAATAGAAGCCCCGATCACAAAACCGATCAGCGTGAAAACTACGCCAACTAAACCGATCTTCTTGTTCGCATTCTCGCTACTCATTATTCGCCTCCGCGCTTTATAATCCGTGCCGGGCTGATCGCTTCGACCAGCCAATCAATGGTTCCCGTCGGAAGGTTGGCGCCGGCCGCCATTGCGGCTACCACGGCACCCGTCGCAGGTGCTGTCTGCACGCCAAAACCTCCCAATGCACCAAGCCAGAAAAGGCCTTCAACCTGCCGATCCCGGCCGATCAGCGGGCTTTCATCAGGGACAAAACTGCGCAACCCGGCCCACATATGACTGACCCGTCTGACCTCGTGCGTCGTGAGAGACTGGAAGCGGTCAACCCCAATGGCGATGTCCAGATCTTCTGGCCATGCGTCGCAGGGCTCCGTCGACGCCGTGTCAGCAGGGCAAATCAACAGCTTTCCCGCATCGGGCTTGAAGTAGATCGTTTCCTCGACATCAACGACCATCGGCCAGTCTGAGGGGTCAATGCCGGCGGGTGGATCCACCAAGGCGGCGCTGCGGCGCATGGGGACCATGCCAAGTGGTTCCGCACCAAAGAGGGCGGACATTTGCTCGAGCCATGCCCCGCTGGCATTGACCACAACGGGCGCCTCGATCGTATTCTTTCCGTCAGAAAGCTGCCAGCGCCCCTGATGTCGGAAAACTGATCGGACAAGAAAATTCGTGATCAATCGCCCATTGGTGCGCAACTGCTTCAGATAGTGCAAATGCATGGCATGGACATCCATGTCCTGCGCGTCGGCTTCAAACCAACCATGCGACAGAAGCTCCGCCCGCATGATCGGCACCCGAGCAAAAATCTCGTCCGGCTCGATTCTGATCTGGCCGGGATCCGCCATCCCTGCATCCCCGCCCTTTCTCGCCGCAACGATGATGCCTCGTGTTCTGACCAGCGCTTCGGGCAAGGACCTGTCGATGATCCTTTTGCTGATGGAAGTCAGTTGCCGGACAGCATCATTGCCATAACTGGGGACGAAGATCGCGGCAGAACGACCCGAGCTGTGATGACAGGGTTGAGACTCCATTTCGACCAGGGCCGTGCTGCCGTAGGACGCAAGGCTGGCCGCTGCGGACAATCCGGCGATACCGGCACCGATCACGATGAAGTCAAATGTGGATTGGTTGGGCAATGTGTACGTTTCCATTACCCCAGCTTACAGAAGCCTGCTTGAAAAACAAGAATATGATGTTATATTCATTTTTATGAAGAATATTCCACTGCTGCTTGCATTCGTCTTAGTATCGGGTTGCGCTACCCCCAACCGTCACGTCGATATCCTGGTCCGAGGCGCGATGGTCTACGATGGCACTGGGGCGGCACCTTTCGACGCCGATGTGGGGCTTGTCGGGGACAAAATCGCCTTTGTTGGCAAGGCATCGCGCGGTGTAACGTCCGGCAAGACGATCATGGCAACCGACCTCGCACTGGCACCCGGTTTTATTGACGCACACAGCCACGTTCCCGAAGCGGCGCCGCGACTGGACGGACCGATGATCGACGTGCAGGATTTGTCTCAGGGCGTCACCACGATCATGGCCAGCCCCGACGGCGAGTTGTCACCAGAGCAGATGTCGCATTTGCGCGATATGCTGCTGACCAAGGGGGTTGCCGTCAATTTTGGATGTTATGTGGGTCATAAAGGCCTGCGCGATCAGGTCATGCCGGGATTAAAACGGGCCGCGACGCCAGATGAGATTGCGGCTATGGCAGAAAAGATAAAGCAAGGAATGGAGATGGGCTGCGTCGGCCTGTCGACCGGCTTGATGTATAATCCGGGTATGTATGCGACGCCACAGGAAGTCCAGGCACTCGCGGCTGTCGTCAAGCCATTTGGTGGCAGCTACGATTCGCATACCCGTGACCCAGGCTTCAACATGGTTGCATCAGAACGCGAGGCGATCGAAGTGGGGATTGCCGTCGGCATCCCGGCCAAGCTCGCACACTTGAAAGCCACGGGCTTGATCAACAAAGGGCGCATCGGTGAAGTCATTTCGATGGTCGAAAACGCACGCGCGCAGGGCCATGATATCGTCGCAGATCAATACCCATATGATGGGGCCACGGTGCGCGCGCTTTATGACCTGTTTGTACTACCCGACGGTCGCGGCGATAAACAGACGCGCCGGGGAGAAGTGCTGGAGGCACTTGCCGACACCGGCCAGCGCGAACTGGTTCGGCAGGCAACGGAAACTGGCGTTAGTGGCGGATTCTCTTGGATCAAGGCGGTTGGTTACGGAAACATCCGCATCGTAGAGGCACCGGATGATCCCGACTTGCTTGATGCGAATATTGAGCTACTGGCCCGACAACGTGGGATGTTGCCTTTTGACCTGATCGCCGCGCTGACGGCCAAAAATGGTGTTCGCGTCACACTTGGGACGATTGACGAGGAAGATATTCGCACCCTTATAGTCAAGCCATGGGTGATGATCGCGAGTGATGGTGAATATGTTGATGGCGTTTCGCTTGAGCGCGGCTACGCACATCCGCGCGCCAGCGGCAGCTTCACGCGCGTGCTCGGGCATTACGCCCGGGATCTCAAATTGTTTCCGCTTCCCGAGGCGATCCGCAAGATGACCGGATTTCCGGCGCAGCATCTTGGACTGGCAGACCGAGGACGAATTGCCGAGGGCATGGCGGCTGATCTGGTGCTGTTCGATCCGAAGACCGTAGACGCCAAAGCGACCTATGCTGATCCCGCCGCCCTGTCCGTTGGCATTCGCATCGTTTTCGTCAACGGGCAAATCGCGTTTGAGCAAGATAAGCCAACGGGCATCACCGCAGGCCGCTTCATCAAGCGTCAGCCTTACCGCCAGGCGGACTAGGCCGGCTCGACTTCTACCGGCAAAGAAGTGAGACCGCGCAGTGTGTTGTTAAGCCGTCGCACCGGATCGCCCGCAAGCTTCAATGTGCGGGCGTGCCGCGCCAGTGCCGTCAGGACAACCTCTCCCTCCATGCGCGCCAGCAACTGACCCACACAGCGGTGGATGCCCGCGCCAAATCCCAAATGCCCTGTGGTGTCTCGCCCGATGTCGTATGCATCCGGGGCCTCCCACCGCGCTGGATCGCGATTGGCCGACCCCAAGAAAACCAGCACCTTATCGCCATCGTTCAGCTGCACGCCAGAGAGTTGGCGGCCCCTCATGGTCGTCCGGAAAAAGGTCTGAACAGGGGATTCAAAGCGGACCGCCTCATTGAAGGCGGACGATGCGAATGACGGATCGGCGCGCAGGCGCTCCCATTGATTGGGGAATCGGGCGAGGCAATGAAGCGACGCACCGATGGCATGAACCGTCGTGTCCAGACCAGCCTGGACCAAGGCGCGGACAAGCTTTGCTGCATCATCCTTTGACACGTTGCCCTTCTCGGCTGCTTTATGGATCAGCAAGCCCAGCCCTGGGCCAAGTGTCTCTCGCCGTCCCAGATGCTCGACCCATTCAAAGCTCGCCTGATGCAATGACTGTTCGAATATCGTATTGCGGGGACCGAAAGAGTTGAACAGCATTTCCGCGTGCGGCAGCAATTTTTCCCGCCCTTGTTGCGGCAGGCCCATCGCGTCCGGAAAGACGGAAAGAGGAAAGGCTTCGGCAAGTTCGCCAATCGCGTCGAATCGCCGCTTGGCTACCAATTCGGTGATGAGGGCCTCTGCTTTCTCTTCAAATCCAGCCCGCAGTTTCTTGAGTACGGGCGGCGATAGCACGCCACTCAGCACACCTCGAGATTTGGTATGCTCGGGAGGATCGGCTTCCAGTATCAGGCTCGGAAGGCGGAACCGGCCGTGCCGGACAAAGTCTTCCATACCAACACCCCGGGCCGATGAGAAGGACTGCCAGTTGCTCAGGACTTCGCGTGCTTCCGCATAGCGGGCGACAGCCACAATGTTGTATTGCCGAAGCCACACCACCGGCCCGGCCTCACGCATTTCTTGCAAGCCAGACCATGGGTTTTCCAGGAAACCGGGACTGAACGGATCGAGGTCAAGCGCCGGGGTCCCTGCGGGCGGCGCACCATCATAGAGCGCGAATGGCGATCGCATTCCGCTCATTGTTGTTTGTGGAACGGCATGACCCCGTCATAATAGGTCAAGGTCAGCTTGATGTTGCCCCCGGAACTGTCAAACTGGAAGAATTGCTCATCGTCAATTGGCGACACAAACAATCCATTGCCCAACGAGCGCAGCGGCAAGGGTGGCGCACCGCTGTGCACGCCGCCGTAGATCATCTGCAACTGCCCGTCCTTGAAGTCGAAACCCAGCCTGTCGATGCCGAGGCGGCGATGGCCGACATCATAGTCTCCCTTGATCGAGTCCAACGCTACAGGATCTGCTGAAACATCTTTGAGAACCGGTGCGGGTTGACCAAGGAAAATGCGGGCAATGCGATTGGAGACGTTGACCGGCGGATAGTTTTCACCCTGGCTGTTTGTCAGCACCACGACCGACAAATGCTGGTCAGGATAATGCGCCATATGGCTGGAAAAGCCGTAGATTGAGCCCGAATGAGAAAATTTGCGCATGCCGCCGAGGCGGCCTTCGACAAGACAACCCTGCGTGTAGAGCGAGAGTTCGCCATCGCCCAGCCGCTGGCGTGCCATCAGCCGTTTGCGCAGGGCCTTGGGTGTCTTCGCGCTGAACTCTGCATCGGAGAAGCGGATGAGGTCGGCTGTGGTTGAGACGGCGGCACCAGCCGAAAAGGGAACAAGCCAGTCATATCCGCGCGCGCGGGTAAACCGGCTTCCGTTGCTGTTGTAGCCCAAAGCCCGGTCCGCTTCGCTGGACGCATCGGCCAGGAAGTCGGAGTGGGTCATCGCCAAAGGCGCAAACACATGGCGCGCCACAAAGCGGTCATAGTAATCACGCGAAACCGCTTCGATGATCAGACCAAGCAAATAGGTGTTGGAGTTGGAATAGCTGAATCTCTCGCCTGTCGGTGCGCGCAGGGGCTGCGCATCGAAAAATTGCGTCATCTGTTCACGCGAAAGGCCGACTGGCTTGTCATAAGGAAAGTCGGGCAATTCAAGATAGTTCTCGATCCCGGAGCTGTGATCTAGCAAGTTGCGGACCGGAACGTCGCGCGCAGGTGAGCGCAAATTCGGCAGATAGCGCGATACAGGTGCATCCGTATCGATTTTGCCTTCTGCTGCCAGTGCCTGCACGGCGCGACAGGTAATCGGCTTTGTGATCGACCCGATTGGAAAGCGCGTTTCGGCTGTGACCGCACGTCCTGTTTCGACATCCGCTTTGCCAAAGCCCTTTTGATAAATGATCCTGCCGTTTTGTGATACTGCGATAGACATGCCCGCAAAGGGCCCGGACAGAAGCGCGTCATGCGCTACCTGATCCGCTCGCGCTTCAGCCGATTCTGTCGCAGATTGCCTCAATTCTGGTGCGGCGGTCGTCGCGCATCCGCCCACGGCAAATGCCAGAAGTGTCGAGCAAGCCAACAGGGCAACGGCTTTGCGCATGAAAGAATCCCTTCTTATAAATGAATATGACGTCATGTTTATATTGTACTTGGCTTCATGGGTCAATCGGGTATATGAGTGTCAGATAATCGAAATGGATGAAGGGACAGTCCCGATGAGATCGAAGATCAGCATGATCGGCATTCCAACCGATCATCACGGTTCATTTCTGCGCGGGCCGGCCAAGGCACCGGCCGCAATCCGTGCGGCGCTGGGCAGTGAGCCCGGCGGACTTACGGCTCGGCAGGTCATGAACATCCTGCTCGCGCTTGATGCACCGATTATCGTCACCGACGTGGGCGAGCTCAACCCGGATCGGGGCATTCACGGAATGACTGCGGTGCTGGCAGCAAAGCTCGTCAAGGAACTCGCCGCCGCAATGACGGCCAATCCCTTACAATAGGACAACTGTCCATAGCCCTTCAGGACTACGCCATGCGTCACCCAACAGAAGTTTGCCGACTTGATGAGTTCATCTCTTACTGGGCACAACAATCACCTGATGCTTGTGCCTGTGTGCTGGCCGGTGTTCGTATCGACTATGCGGAATTGGAACGACGCGTCGACCGGATGGCGAAAGCTCTCTTGGCCAGTGGGGTCACCAAAGGCGCGCGTGTGGCAACGCTGTCGCCTCCGAACCCCGATTTTCTAGTCTGCTTTCTGGCAACAGCGTCGATTGGGGGAATCTGGTTAGGCCTCAACCCGCGATATCAAATCGACGAGCTTTCATTCGTCCTGCAAGATAGTGCGCCGTTGATACTCCTGGCGCGAACAACCATCGATGGGCGAGATTTCAGCGCGGAAATCATGGCGCTACAGCAAACCCCGGGGTTAGCGGCAACTGTGGCGCTTGACGATACCCCATCACATTTAGGAATGGTGTCGCTGAGCACATTCGAGTATCTGGCCGAACGAGTTTCACATGCAGAGCTGGAAAAGGCTCGTCGTTCGGTCGACGGCTTTGACCCTTGTCTGATCGTCTATACCTCCGGGTCGACGGGCCGACCCAAAGGCGCACTGCTTAATCATCTTGGCATTGCGCGCTTCTCCACAACACAAAACGAATTGTGGCCCGTATCTCCCGCGATTGCGCTTAATTATTTCCCGATCAACCATGTCGCCTGTGTGTGCGACATTTCGACGCCGGTGCTTGCGGCAGGCGGGACAGTTGTGTTCATGGAGCAGTTCGACCCATCAGTTTCGCTGAAGCTCATTGAGGACGAAGGCGTGACCTATTGGGCCTCAGTCCCCAGCACGTTCCAAATGCAGACTGCCTTGCCTGATTTTGACAGCTACGACCTCGCATCGGTGCAACTCATCGTTTGGGGAGGGGCGGCAGCGCCCGAGCACCTCATCAGGAAGCTTCTCACAATTTGCCCCAATTTGGCAACTAACTACGCCATGACGGAAACCATGGTGATCACCGCGCAGCGGCCCACGTCAGACATTGAGGCATTGTCCAACTGCGTTGGCCGCGCCTTTCCGGGCGTTGAGATAAAGCTGATGCAATCCGACGGTAACGAGGCCAGGACTGGTGACCCTGGCGAAATCTGGGTGCGCTCCGAGTACAACCTTGCGGGCTATTGGCAGCGCCCCGATGCGACGGCCGAGGCCATGAGTGAAGACGGTTACTTCAAGACGGGCGATCTCGCGGCACAGAGGCTGGATGGCAACTACCAGATTGTGGGCCGGATCAAGGAGATGTACAAATCGGGTGGCTACAATGTCTACCCGCGTGAGGTAGAGATGGTGCTGGAAGATCATCCGGCGGTGACCTTGGTTGCAGTGGTATCAAAGCCCGATCCGCTTTGGCAGGAAGTTGGCGTCGCTTATCTTGTTGCCGATAGTGAGCTTGACCCGGCTCTACTGGCTGAACACTGTCGCGCGCGTCTGGCAAACTACAAGGTCCCAAAGCTGTTCATAATTGAATCTAGCCTGCCGCTGTTACCCATCGGAAAGGTCGATAAGGTCGAACTCAAGAGACGCGCAGCAGCGCTTTAGGCTCTTGTCCGCTCGACAGACACATGGCCTCTGCCCGAACGTGTCGTAAAGGATATTCGCCGGGCAAAGAGGCGGGACATCACGGACAATCTTTAACGCATCGCACCTACCAACGGCAGACTTGCCATGAGTTGGGATGCGGCACGCTGGTCGCTATCGGTCGAAGGGCAATTCGTGGCGAAGCAAAGCAAGGTATCGATGATTAACAACGAAGCATCCAGCAAAGGTCACGCGCTCGCCAATCATTATGGCCATTGGTTGATCCGCGAGGGGGTCGGGCTAGATTTTGGCGTCGAAAACTTGTTTGACGCATATTACCTTGAACATTTGGCCGGATATAATAGTATTACTGCCTCTGACGTGGCTTTAGGGTCGCGCGTTCCGGGGGCTCGTCGCTCTGGATTTGCAAGGATCCGATGGGCAATCTGATTGGCTGGATGGCTTCATGGCGAGGGCTGCTCACACAAAGTCGAGCAGCCCCAAAAAGTGTTTAGCTTCCGCTTTTAGCGGGTTCGGAAACGGCCTCGAATGACGGACATTGGGCGCAAAGCGGACATCTGTCTCAATGCCTGAACAAAGCCTCGCCTCGGGATGAGGCTTAGTTCTGCCGACTTAGTCGCAACGACGATCCGCGGCACTCAAATAATCTAAATTTCTGCCTATCGAGCGCACAATCCATTCGACTTCTGCGCACAGTCGAGCATTGCTGCTCATGTTCAAGCGCCCCGATATAAGGCGGCGATAGACCCGGCTGGGCATTCAGCTGGGCTTTGGGTGGTGGGGCAGCACGATGCTGCGTCGATTAAGGAGAACCACCCATGACAAAGACCAAAAAGCCTGAGGGTATAGAAACAATCATAGTCCCCTCAAAGCCTCAACAGATCTTGGATCTGCTGACCCGGGATTGCGGTGCCACGCTCGCAGAACTCGGGACACTTGCAAACTGGTTGCCGCATTCGACGCGGGCATATCTGACCGGCCTAAGGAAGAAGGGGCACGTCATCGATAGCGGCAACGTGGATGGGGTTCGCCACTACCGCATATCATCGTCGCCCGAGGCGTAAGGCGGTGGTTATTCCAAACAGTCTAAGCTTGGAACTGGGCCGCCTTGCTACCATGAAACCTGCCGAACTGCGTTCTCGATGGCGTGAGGTCTATCGCAACGTGGCACCGGATATAGGACCCGATCTGCTCCGGCGCGGTATCGCCTATCGGTTGCAGGAGCGTGGGCAGGGAAGCCTGACTAGCTCCACCCGTCGTGACATTGAACGCCAAATAAAGAGGCTGGGCAAGGATGATGGAGGAGGGGTGATTGCGCCTTCCCTAAAGCCTGGAACCCGTCTGGTGCGCTCGTGGCGTGGAAAAATGCATCAGGTGCTTGTTCTTGATGACGGGTTTGAGTTCGACGGCAGGAGGTATGCATCGCTCACCCAGATCGCGGGCGACATCACCGGCGCGCATTGGTCGGGGCCAAGGTTCTTTGGTCTAGTCACTAGAGAACGGAGAAGGGCAGTAGGGCCATGATATCACCTAACCCCAAGCGCTGTGCCATCTATACGCGCAAATCGACCGAGGAGGGGCTGGAGATGGACTTCAACAGCCTGGATGCCCAGCGCGAAGCATGTGCGGCCTATATACTGAGCCAGGC
>NZ_JBIKPH010000041.1:0-16954 GCF_044357595.1 Sphingorhabdus sp.
CTGCGGTGATGCAGGCGATCGGCGTATCGCCAGCGCTTGGTGCGTTTGTTGCAGGCGTGATGCTCGCGGATTCGCCGTATCGGCATGAGCTTGAGGCGGACATTGATCCGTTTCGATCAATCTTGCTGGGGCTTTTCTTCCTCGCCGTTGGTATGTTGCTTGATGTCGACGTCATTCTCGCGCAGCCCTTGTTTGTCGCCAGTCTTGCGCTCGCCCTCGTCGCCGTCAAGATAACGGTCATCTTCGCATTGGGCCGGTTCTTTGGCCTGAAGAGTAAGCAGTCCATCATCATGGCTATGCTTTTGAGCCAAGGTGGTGAGTTCGCCTTTGTCTTGTTCACAGCAGCGCAACAGGCTTTGCTGATCGAGCCAGAGGCGGGAAGCCTATTCGGGGCGGTCGTTACCCTGTCGATGGCGACGACACCTTTCCTGATGATCATTGCAGGTAAGCTTGCCGCACGTACGGGCAAGGAAGATGTGCAGCTTGATGACCCCGCACTGGCATCGCAAGCCAATGTCATCATTGTCGGCCATGGCCGTTTTGGACAGCAAGTGTCGCAAATTATGCAGGCGGCGGGACGCTCTGTTACGTTGATTGACATCAACCCGCAGACCATTGACCTCAGCAGCGACTTTGGTTTCAAGGTTTTTTATGGCGATGGCACGCGCGTTGACTTGCTTAAGCGTGCGGGGGGAGAAGACGCGCAGGCGATATTCTTCTGCATTGATGATCGTTATGTGACCGCAGAATCGCTGATACCCGTGCGCGAGACATTCCCTCGGACAAAGTTGTTCGTGCGTGCATTCGACAGGGAGCAAGCGCTCAAACTTATGGAAGATGACGGCATCAGCATCATGCGCGAGGTGTTTGAATCCTCAATCCGCATGTCTGCCGATGCGCTCAAATATTTTGGCACTGATCGCGAGGTTATCCTGGATATCATCGCGGAGTTCCGACGCCGCGACCGAAGCCGGCTTAAGGCGCAATTTAATAGTGGCGATATGCATGCCGGAACCCGCCACAGTTTTGGTGTCGATGATTCCGACGACTATCTCATTACGCAGGATTAAGCTTCGCTGTCGAGGAACGCGGCAACATCTTCCAAATGGACATCTTTGGACAGGAATGTTTGGCCGATCCCGCGTGCGAGCAAGAAGGGGAGGGTTCCCCCGCTCATTTTCTTGTCGTGGCGCATATAGTCGACCAGTGCGGCGCCATTAGCGGTCACGCCGGCCTCCGATAAGTTGGTGGGTAAGCCCGCCTGCTTTAGAAGCCCTGTGGCACGCTGTGCATCCTCTGCGGGGCAAAGGCCCAGCCGGACGGAGTAGCGAAACGCCAATGCCATGCCGGCCGCGACCGCCTCGCCATGGAACAGTCTATCTGAAAAGCCGGTGTCAGCTTCCAAAGCATGGCCGAAAGTGTGCCCCAGATTGAGCAAGGCGCGTGTGCCAGTGCGTTCGGTCTCGTCCGCAGCGACGATCCGCGCCTTGGACTGCACCGACCGAATGATGGCCTGCGCACGCACATGGGCATCGCCTGCAAAAAAGCGTTCGAGATGTGCATCGCAATAATCGAAAAACTCTAGGTCATCGATTAAGCCATATTTCACCACCTCGGCAAAGCCGGCGGCGAGCTGGCGCGTGGGCAAAGTTGATAACAGGTCTGGATCAATGAGCACCAAGGCGGGCTGATGAAAGGCACCGACCATGTTTTTGCCAGCTGCGCTGTTAATCGCGGTTTTGCCGCCGACGCTGCTGTCGACCTGCGCAAGCAAAGTTGTTGGTATCTGGACAAAAGCGCAGCCGCGTTTGACGATATGTGCAGCAAAACCCGTGATGTCGCCGACCACGCCGCCACCAAATGCGACAATATGGTCGCTGCGTTCCACATGCTGTTCAAGCAGCCAATTGGTCAGACGCTCCAACTGTTCCCAGCTTTTACCCGCTTCGCCTGTCGGAAGTGTGAAAACAGCCGTATCAATTCCCACCGCCGTCAGTGCGGCGTGCAACGCAGGCAAAACGGCATGGGCGACATTTTCATCGGTCACTATGAGTAAGCGATTGTCGCGGGCAAAGGGCATCAAATGCGTCCCTGCATCCGCCAACAAACCTGCACGCACATGGATGTCATAAGGTGCGTTGGAAAGATCGACGGAAATCACGGTCATGCAGCAAGCGCCTTTAGAATATTCTCAACCGTCCGCGCATGTGGTGATGTATCGCTGCGAATGTGGAAGTTCGCCGCCGCATAAAGCGGGTTTCGGATTTTGCCAAGTTCCGTCAGAACCGTGACGGGGTCCTTGCCTTTTAAAAGCGGGCGATTGCTTCTCCGCGATACACGGTCGGCCAATATCTGGATATCGGCATCAAGCCAGATTGATGTTGCGCGCTCCAATATCAATGCGCGGGTAAAGTCGTTAACGAATGCGCCACCGCCGGTGGCAATGACTTTGGGGCTCTCCTCGATCAGCCGCGCAATTACCCGGCGTTCGCCATCGCGGAAATAATCCTCACCATATTTTTCGAATATCTCGGCGATAGACAGGCCCGCGGCCTTTTCAATTTCGTCATCCGCATCGACAAAGTCTGTGCCAAGGCGTGCCGCAAGTCGCTTGCCAATGCTGGTTTTGCCAACACCCATCATGCCGACAAGCACGATTGGCCGGTCGATAATGAACGCGGCGCGTATATCGCCTTTCTGGGTTTGCGGTTCGTTATGTAACGCCATGACCCGACGACCTATATAGTGGCTTGGCTTAAGCCGAAAGCAATTTGGCGTTTTGTTAATTTATATAGCAAAAACAAAATCTTAATTTCACTTCTTCCTCGGCGTGGCGCGACATTGGATTTTGGTGCATAGTAACTGTTGCCGCTAGGGGCCTTGGCTTGCTATTCTCACCGCATGGTTGCGGCCTGCGCAGCCAATGCTATTGGAACTAATAACATTGCAGTTCGCAACTATGGAATCAGGTTCGCATCATTGACTGACAAGATATCAAAAAGCAGCCTTTTGGTTGCGAGTGCTCTTCTTCTGGTCATGTCCTTGCCAGCTTTAGGGCAGCAAGGTCCCGAATCTTTGCTGCCTGAAGGCTTTGGAGACCCTGCACCGCCGCCGCCCGCGTCTGCCCGCCGACCGACGCCAGCGGCGCCTGGGGCAACTTCACCAAGCGCAGCGGCAATTGAGGGCGATCCGACTGCTGAGGCTGATGCGGAGACAGACGAAGAAACGCCAGCACAGATCGTCCGATATGATGTTCCACCTGCTGCGCGCCGATCTTTAAGCAATATCGGAATAATTTCCCAAGCATCTGGCGGCTTTCCCGCGGACTCTTTCGGGTCGCTTAGCGGGCCGTTTCTAATGCAAGTTGTCGAACGTACGTCTGGTCCGATTGCCTCGCGTTGGGGGACGATTATGGCCCGGCGGTTGCTTGCGAGCCGAACCAATACGCCAGAAGGGGTGAGCGGTGCCGACTGGACAGCCGAGCGTGCTTGGTTGCTTTTGCGCATGGGTGATTCTGTCGTTGCGCGTAACCTCGTTCAGCAAGTTGATGGTGGAAATTATACAAAGCGGCTGCATGAAGTTGCCATGCAAGCGTATCTTGCCAATGGCGATGTAGCAGGCCTCTGCCCGCTCAGCGAAAGCGGCGTGCGCCTGGTCAATAATGGCAACTGGAAAATGTCGCGGGCCATCTGCGCGTCATTAGCGGGTGAACAAGGCAGCGCGACCGCCTTTATCAATCAGGGCCGTTATCAGGGCTGGGTCCGCGGCGTTGACTATCTTTTGGCGGAAAAAGTCGTTGGCGCGGGCATTAACGGGCGACGTTCGGTCCAGATTGAATGGGACAATGTCGAGGGCATGAACCCATGGCGCTTTGGTCTGTCCGCTGCTGTCGGTTTGGAACCGCCCGAGAGGCTTTTTAGCAAAATCGGCCGGCAGGTTGACGGATGGCGCGCACAATTGCCGATGTTCACACCGACGATCCGGGTCAAATATGCCTCTGGTGCTGCTGCTTTAGGTATATTGTCGAACCGCGATATGGTTGATCTTTATGCCCAAGTGTTTGAAGATTCCGACGCGCCTGATGCTGAGCGGACAAAGGCAGAAAACTTGGGCAATGCGTACACGGCCTCGGGCGCGGATGCAAAGGTTGCGGCTATGACATCCTTATGGTCGGCCGCCGCTGCTGGCGCTGATTATCACGCTGCGCTCGTTATGACCGCGCGGGCTGCGGCGTTGATTGCGCCTGATGCAGACCATAAGGCAGAGGCTGATGGCTTGGTTGCGTCCATGATGACTGCTGGACTTGATCGGTCCGCCGCGCGCTGGGTAAACGTCGTGCCTGACGGATCGCTCGGTTGGGCACTTATCACTTTGGGCGCGCCTGGGCGGGTTGGGCCAGCGGATTATGGCAATCTCGACGCATTCTACAGCAACGACGAAAGCGTCGAGGGCCATAAATCTGCCCTGCTTTTAGCGGGACTTTCTGGCCTTGGCCGAATTGATGCCGATGCGCGGACCGAATTTGGCGGCGACCTCAAGGTGAACATATCGCGGCAGACAGCATGGTCGAAAGCCATCACTGCGGCGGCCCAGCGCGGCGAAAAGGGAACAGTTGCGTTGATGGCAATCGCTGGAATGCAGGCCGCGTCTTGGTCATCAATTCCTGCTTTCCATCTATATCATATCGTGCGGGCGTTGCGTCAGGTGGGGCTGGAACCAGAGGCACGGATGATTGCGGCAGAAGCGGTTACTTTTGGCTGATCTTCGGTCCACGGCACATACCGGCCATATATGAGCGCGTCCGATCGTGATCTGATTACCCGGTTTCTGGAAATGCTAGCAGCCGAGCAAGGCGTGGCAAGCAATACGCTTTCTGCATATAAAAGTGACCTTCTGGCTGCATCCCGCTTGTTGGAGGGAAAGCTGAGTCACGCTGGCGCCGACAATCTGGCGGAACTGGCAAGTAATTGGCGAGACCTTGCCAATAGCTCAGTTGCGCGCAAGGTATCGGCACTTCGGCGCTTTTTCGCTTTTTTGCATGAGGAGGGCTTTCGCGCCGACAATCCGTCTGCGGCGTTGCCAAAGCCACCACAGGCGCGCACACTTCCTAAAATTCTTGATATCAACGAAGTGGATAAGTTGTTCGCCGTCATTGCGGACAAGCTTGCACAGCCTCATCCTGCGCCCGCCGACTTCCGCTTGGCGGCTCTTATCGAATTGCTTTATGGATCAGGATTACGCGCAACCGAACTGGCGGCGCTGCCCCGAAATGCTGTCGTGTCGGATCAGCCATTCATTATCGTCAAAGGCAAGGGCGCGAAGGAACGTTTGGTTCCCATCTCTAACCGTGCACGCCAAGCCGTTGGCACTTGGTCGGCCATGATACCTGAAAAGGCACGCTTTCTATTTCCCTCGCGCGCAAGCCATATCAGCCGCATCCGTCTGTTTCAGATTATAAAGGAACTGGCGGCGCAGGCCGGTTTGGACCCGGCAAAGGTTAGTCCGCATGTCCTTCGGCATGCTTTTGCCACGCATTTGTTGGCAGGAGGCGCAAACCTGCGGGCGTTACAGTCCATGCTGGGCCATGCCGACATCGCCACAACGCAGATTTACACGCATGTGGACAGCAGCCGGCTGGTCGAACTGGTCAATCGGCGGCATCCTTTGGCAACGCGCACATTGACCCGTCGCGCCGCAGGCTCTAACCGGCAGGCATGATGGTATATCTTGACTTCGAAAAGCCTGTCGCTGCTTTGGAAGCGCGCATCTTGGAACTCCAAGCCGCTGCGCAAGAAAGTGACGTCGATGCGGACGCAGAAATCGCAAAATTACGTGGCAAGGCGGACAAGCAACTCGCCGACACTTATGCAAATCTGACGGCATGGCAGAAAACGCAAGTTGCGCGCCATCCGGAACGGCCACATTTCAAGCATTACATCGCATCCATGTTCGAAGATTTCATGCCGCTGGCCGGGGATCGCGCCTTTGGCGATGACCAAGCGATCATCGGCGGGCTTGCGCGACTACATGGTCGCCGGGTCATGGTCATTGGCCATGAGAAAGGCGACGATACCCAAAGCCGGCTGCGCCATAATTTTGGTATGGGAAAGCCCGAGGGCTATCGTAAAGCTATCCGCTTAATGGAGCTTGCTGATCGCTTTGCTATTCCCGTCGTAAGCTTGGTGGACACGTCAGGCGCGTTTCCTGGGATTCAGGCCGAAGAACGCGGGCAGGCCGAAGCTATTGCTCGTTCTACCGAAAAATGCTTGGCACTTGGCGTCCCCATGATTGCGTGCATTGTGGGCGAGGGCGGGTCGGGCGGCGCAGTTGCCTTAGCGGCAGCAGACAGGGTCCTCATGTTTCAATATGCCGTTTATTCGGTGATCTCACCCGAAGGCTGTGCATCGATTTTGTGGCGTACAGGCGACAAGGCGGCTGATGCAGCGCAGGCGATGAAAATGACTGCAGACGATCTCAAATCGCTGCGCATCATTGATCGCATTGTTAAAGAGCCAGTCGGCGGTGCGCATCGCGACCATGCGCTGGCAGCAGCGACGCTGGCATCGGCTATAGACGAGGAATTGGAAGCATTGTCTGCTTTTTCCTCAAAGGAACTGTTGCAGCAACGCCGGGCAAAATTTTTAGCCATGGGCGCTTGAAAGTTTTCGGCTATCCTTGGGTAAAGCCACAGTGTGTTTGAACCCTTGCAACACAATATGCTAATCACCATTCTCCTTGTTTAAGGGGTATCTTTATGCGTTTTTCTAAGGCGTTTTTGATTGGTAGTGCCGCGATATTGGCACTGGCAACGTCTGGCACCAACATGCCGATCGAAGCTAAAACAAGCACTAAGGCTGCACCCGCCCCAAAGCCATTCAGCCCCAAAGAAAAGGCGGAAGGCGCCAAATACAACACAGAAATCTTAAAGGAATTTGGCGGGCCGATGCAAAGTCCGCAAACGGAATATGTTGTGCGCGTCGGCAAAAATATCGCGATGCAGTCGGGGCTCGGCAATGCGCAGAGCGATTTTAATATGACGTTGCTCAATTCGTCCGTGAACAACGCTTTCGCCTTGCCCGGTGGCTTTGTCTACATCACCCGTCAGCTTGTCGCCCTGTGCAACAGCGAGGCCGAAATGGCGGGGGTTCTGGGGCATGAGGTCGGGCATACCGCCGCACGGCACAGCGAGAAACGCAAAAGCAATGCGACGCTTGCTGGCCTGTTGGGCATGGGTGGGAGCATATTGGGTTCAGTGCTTGGTAATTCGGGCGGATTGCTGGGGGCGATTGGTGGTGGCTTGCAACAATATGCAGGGCCGCTGGCGCAAGTGTTCAGCTTGAAATATTCTCGTACGCAGGAAGAGGAAGCGGATGATTACGGCATCCTTTACCTCAGCAAGGCCGGCTATGATCCAAGCGCGCTGGCGTCTATGCTCAACTCGCTCGCCTTGCAGACGGTCGTAGACTCACGGATTGCCGGTTTGGCCGACGGCCAAATTCCGGAATGGGCAAGCACGCACCCTGATCCTGCGCGGCGTGTTGTGCGGGCAGAAACGCGGTCCAAGGCTTACCCTGTGAGCACATTTCGTAATGCGGACGCTCATCTGACCGCGATTGACGGCATGTTATATGGCGATGACCCCGCGCAAGGCGTGATCGAAGGGCAGGAATTCCTGCATCCGCAGCTTAAAATGCAATTCACAGCGCCCAATGGCTTCGGCATTCAGAATGGCAGCGACGCCGTTTCCATCAACGGAAATAGCGGAAAAGCCATTTTTACCGCAGCGGCATTTGACGGTAACCGCCAAAGCTATATTTCCAAGGCGTTGAAGGCAGTATCGGGCGAGGGTGCGACCATTCCGGTTGGGGATATTCGCCGGACGACGGTGAATGACATTCCCGCATTTTACAGCGTTTCGGTGGTCAATACCCAACAGGGGCAACGCGTAGTGCGCGTATTTGCCTATGAATGGGCGCCAGGGACGGCCTATCATTTCGTGACGATAACGGCCACCAATGCCAACCCATTTGACCAAATGTTTTCAAGCATGTCGCGCTTGAACAGTTCGCAGGCGGCCGCAATAAAGCCACGCAAGCTGCGCGTTATTTCGGCGGGGCCGCGCGATACCTTAGCATCGCTTGCCGGACGCATGGCATATACGTCGCTGCAGACCGAGCGCTTTTTGGCGTTGAATGGCTTGCCATCCAACGCAACAGTGCGGGCAGGTCAAAAGCTGAAAATCGTTACATATTAAAACGAAACCAGCGAAGACCCTCTGGCTTCTTTACCAAGGGTTCCAGCCAACACCTGAATGCCGCAGCAACGTGCCATAAAAAAGGACGGAAACCGAAGTTTCCGTCCTGATGTTCTTGAAAAACTGAGGAGCTGATCCACAGATTTTCACACGCCGCTTTTTATCTAAGGTTAGTGGCGACCCTGTTGAAGGTATTCGTCAGGTTCGTGCCGAGGCTGGTCATTGCAGTGATTGCTGCAACAGCAATCAAAGCGGCGATGAGGCCATATTCGATTGCAGTAGCGCCGTCTTCGTTTTTGAAGATTTTCTTGATAATTTTCATGTTTGGTCTCCAGTCTGTTTCTTCATACGCCGAGGCGGTTTTGTTAAAGTATCCACCTTGGGAACGATAATTCATTAATGTTTACTAAATGATTAAGCCGATAATCATCGCGTACTTTTTGTAAATTTGTTCGAAACATTAATCCAAATTCCGTTATTACTCTCGGCAAGGTTGCCCAGAGAAGCAATCATCGCAATAATGATTAATGAAACTATCAAACCATATTCTACTGCTGTCGCGCCGCGGTCGCACTTTGCAATGCGAAAAACGAATTCCAACACGTCTGGCCCTACTTCATTGCTTGGTTGCGACCTTCGTCAAAATCCCACATATGGGTTAACAAAGCCTTTCAGCACGATGAGAATATGGAAAAAAATCCGACAATATTGTTCGTGGTTGCCGCGGCCTTAACCAACGAGAAGGGTCAAATTCTGCTTCAAAAGCGTCCTGAGGGAGCGCAAATGGGCGGGTTATGGGAGTTCCCAGGCGGCAAGGTCGACAATGGCGAATCCCCCGAAGTTGCGCTCATCCGAGAGCTGGAGGAGGAGCTGGGCATTACGGTAGCAGCGCAGGATCTGGTGCCGGAGACATTTGCAAGTGCGCCGCTGGGTGATCGAAATCTTGTACTACTGCTGTATCGTTGTGACCATTGGGTCGGCACCCCAAAACCGATTTACGCAACCGATATCCAATGGCTTCTGCCGCAGGACATGTCTGTATTGCCGATGCCACCGGCAGATTATCCTTTGGTACGAAAGCTTCAGTCGCTTTAGGTCCTGACCCTAGATTTTGCGGTCCTTTGATAAGACGTCAGCGAGAGAAACTTGCGCGCTTCCTCTTTTGGCGGGGCGAGGTTGGTTCTCCGACGGTGCCCACCCACTTAGGTGCACATGCGCATAGCATTCGGTAACCTTGCCGTGTTCGTCGGCGCGCCTTGCGAAGATTTCATCCAATCGGGCGGCGATGTCCTTCCCTAAAAAGACGCGTGGTCCCGAAAGGGCGTTGCCAACCCCCGCGTCGCGAATGTCAGAGATGATTGCGCGCCAGTCTGCATAGCGGACTAAAGAATTGTCTTGGTCTGCAACTGGCAGGCTGAACCCCGCACGGACAATCAGGTCGGCCGCGCTGCGCAAATCAATCTGTGGATGTATATGCGCCGCGATGCGTTCCGCATCGGATTCGAGAAACATGGATTTCAGCGTACCTAATGTTCCAGCCCCAAACATATGGCCAAGAAAAAGCCCGTCAGGCCGCAAGATACGGCGTATCTGAATAAGAGCACCGGGAAGATCATTGACGCTGTCGAGCGTGCCAGCGGATATCACAAGGTCAAAGCTCCCCTGCGCGAATGGCAGGCGGTCCTCGTCCAGCACGATAACGCAATCTTCCCCTGTTCCGTCTTCGCGCAGCGTCGCCAGCGTATAGCGAACGTTCGGCGGCAGAATGTCTGCCTGCCATCGCGCGATTGGGCCGATGATCAGCGCATGTTCAAATATACGCGTTACGGCGGAAAGCCGCTCGGCAAGATCTTGCGCAATATGGTTCCACAGAAACATGTCGCCTGTCCGCCTGTCCGCGCGTTCCCGCAAGCTCCGGCGACGGCGGCGGTCAAAAATCTCTGGTGGAGTCACATCTTCATGCATTTGTGCCTTGTGAAGCGCGATGCTTTGTCCGACAAGTCTGATATGGCATGGGGCAGCCACATTTTCCATATAATGTTGAATTGGGTGTTGCCTGAACGCTGCCCCTGTTGCGGCGCAATCACCGCAGCGGGTGGACCCTTTTGCGTCTCTTGCTGGCAAAATTTGGAATTTCTGGGGCCGCCTTGGTGCCGCGGATGCGCAGCGCCTTTCGAATTTGACCGTGGCGATGATGCTTATTGCGCGTCATGTATCGCGCACCCACCCCGGCATGACGGCATCCGCGCCGCCGTGAAATATGATGATGTATCGGCGCAAGTTGTGCTTCGGCTGAAATATGGCGGAAAATTGGCTTGGCCCGCGTCATCGCACGGCAACTGGTTAGGCATTTGCCTGATGATCATGCCGATTTGATCATCACCCCAGTCCCGTTGCACTGGACCCGGATGTGGTCGCGCACCTTCAACCAATCCGCCCTTATTGGCCAAGAGCTGGCCGCATTAAGCGGCATCCCCTTTGTTCCCGACATATTGGTCAGGCATAAACGCACGCCAACTATGCGCGGCCTCGACGTGCGGCGCCGCAAAAAAGCCGTGGGCGGCGCCTTTGCCGTGAACCCTAAATGGCAGGGCAGGGTAAAGGGGCTCCGCCTCATCCTGATTGATGATGTGTTCACCACGGGTGCGACCAGCGACGGATGTGTGTCGGTGCTGAAACGCAACGGCGCAAGCTGGGTGCAGATTTTTGTTGGGCGCGTGCTTTGCGTGGCACTACCCAACGGGCCGCTTCGATATTGCGCGACGCTTGACTTGGGTACCGTTGCACACCATCTCTAAGTCATGACCGCAACTGTTGAAATCTACACCAAATTCGGATGCCCTTATTGCGTCCGTGCCAAACATCTTTTGGATAGCAAAGGTATCAAATATACCGAATATGATGTGACAATGGGTGGCGCCAAGCGCGCTGAGATGGTTGCGCGCGCGCCCGGCGCCCGGACGGTACCACAGGTTTTCATCAACGACGTTGCAATGGGCGGATCGGACGACCTGCGTGCTCTGGATTCCCAAGGAAAGCTTGATCAATTGCTTGGAGTCGGCGGCGCGCAATGATCGCATTCGACCTGAACTGCGGCAACGGACACCCGTTCGAGGGCTGGTTTGCGTCCTCTGCCGATTTTGATACGCAAAAGTCCAGCGGCATGCTGGTGTGCCCGCTGTGCGCCGATATACACATCCATAAGGCGCTTTCGGTGCCCAACGTGCCACGAAAGGGCAATCAGCGCGCGATGCGTCCGCCCGCAGTTGTAGCGCCGCAGGCCGATGTGACAGGCCCAACACCTGCCGCTGCGGAAGGCCCGTCCCCAGCATTGGTTGAACTGGTACAAAAACTTGCGCGCGCACAAACCGAAATGCTGGATAACTCGCAGTGGGTGGGCGGCAACTTTGCCGAGACCGCCCGTGCAATCCATTATGGCGAAGAGCCGGACCGCCTTATTCACGGTGAAACAAGCACCGGCGAGGCAAAGGCCTTAGCCGATGAAGGCATTGGCGTAGCGCCATTATTATTTCCGGTCGTCCCGCCCTCTGCTAAAAATTGACCCCGGGAATGTGGGCAGCTATGGCCACCACAAGGCACCCATAGCTCAGCAGGATAGAGCATCAGATTCCTAATCTGGGGGCCACTGGTTCGAATCCAGTTGGGTGCACCAAGTATTTCAATGGTTTAGGTAGTGTTTGTGGTTCTGACATTGCCAGCATTTCCTGAAATGTAAGCACCATGTAAGCACCGAAAAGGAATGTGCTTACATCTCAGTCCATGTGAATCTTCGGTTTATCTTATAATGGCCTAAGCCAAATCACCCCATTTAGTAGTGAAGCTGGGTGGCAATTTTCTCGTATCATATGCCATCCCCACTTCCCATAAAGCTCACACACCCTAACTTGGGTGTCCATGACCACCGAACCTGACCTACCCACTGCCGCTGCAAACCACGTCAGTGCCATGCTGACTTTGGCTAAGCAAAAGCATGAGGAAGCGATGGCTATGATCGGCATACCTGATGCCAATGCCATTCCACGACTGCGTCAGGTGTTGCAGCTTTTGGACGAGGTTGAACTTCTTGCTGAAGATGCTGGTTCATATGTCGAGAACGATGCCATGGTAGGTGCCCTCAAGGAACTTCAACAGCAACAGGCATCCATCAAACTTGCTATTGAACGGCTAGAGAAGTTGTCTAAGCGTTCGCCATGGGCTTCCCCTTGGCCGTGGATTGTGGCGATGGCGACGCTAATGCTGGTTATCGTGAGTTTCGTTACCCCATCACCATCTTAGCCGAAACAGCCCGCTGGCGTTCGGGGCAAAGGTGGCCAACACGTCGCGGGCTAAGGCTGCTATCTTCCGATACATCAACGGGTTATAAAACGCCCGACAGTGCCACTAATATCTCGGCGACATAAGCCACTTGGCTTTCGAAGCTGTTGTGGCATAACGGCAAATAATAGACTGGAACGGAAGCGTTACAAGTCTGAATAAAATAATTTACCGAGGTAAGAGCATGGCAGGCATCGAGGACGTGCTCGAAGAATATCGATGCCCAACATGTGGCGCCTCGATGCGATTGAGGGTGGCCAACAAGGGAGGACAATTCTGGGGTTGCTCCCAATATCCAGAATGTCGTGGCACGCGGGACTTTCAGCCCAACGGTTTTTCGGCCTCTCAAGCGCCAGTCGGTTCATCTCAACGCTCCCTTTTGCGACTTCCGGTCGCATGGTCTGATCGTGTTTCGCGAACCAACTGGTACTCCGAATATACCACGATCGGCTCACTGCCGGACTTTGTCCGAGAAGCAGTAAACAGCCCTAATAACCAACTGACCAATCTGCTGTCGCAAGCTCAATTTCTCTCGAAAAAAAACAAAGCACGAAACAGCAGTCCAGAAAAAGTCCTGATTAGTGGTTTGCTCCTGAAGGTTCTGCAGCGCGGTAAAGCCCCGCTACCGACGCTCTCCATCGAAAAGGATGCCATCGAGCGGCAACAATTAAGTGATCATGTTGTTGATGGTGGGGATGCAGACATCCAATTCAGGCTTACAAGCAAGGCTGCTGCGCAATTTGAATCCGCCGACTTTCTATCGCAGCTATGCAACCGGTCAGCCTTTACTTTGGACGAGGATTTCACCGAAGGATTAACACTCTTTGATAGTCCCCGTGAGCGTGTTTTCTTGACCACAATCGTTCCGGCGCTACTTGGCGCGTCTGCGGGGCAGTGGTTTTGGCCTCAAGCAAGCCTAGACACCTTGCTGCAACAACTTGGTGAAGTGAGCTTTGGCGGGCGCCGCATTGACTTTCTCGTTGCACACCCGATCGCTGGAACATTTGCCATCGAAATCGATGGCGATGAGCATGATGATGACCCTGCGGTCGATACAGATCGGGATGCCTCACTTGCTGAGCTAGGCATTGAGGTGCTGCGGATACCTAACACCGAGATCGATGCCGGAGATGGTCCCGCACTTCGCAACCTCGAAACCGTCCTAGCTTCTTTGAAAGAAACTAGCCCTGACCAACAAAAACTTAGGATCGTAGAGGCTATCAATGATTGCCAAAGTGCGAGCAAGTTTCAATTTGCTCTCGCCAAGGCTTTGCAGTTTGGATGGCTCACTGAAAAAACGACTTGGAAAATCGTGTCAGTCTCTGGCGACGGCACGTCACTAGCTGCCACACTCGATTTTCTCGAAATGCTCTCAGCATTGGATTGCCTATATGGTCTCTCGACTGCTCCTGAAGCCGTTCAGCTCTCTGATGGCGGGAAGGTTTACCTTCTGACACACAAGGAAGGTACCTGGAGTTACAAGCAGGTTAAGAAAAAGCTTACTGGGGATGATGTTCTATCTGTAGCGATAAGTGTCGCAGCAGGTCCATTTCACCGGTTATCTGAAGAGGAGCTTTCGTCCGACATCGTAGTTCGTTCGTGCTATCTACCACTCGCGTTCGCGCTCAGCGCAACGTTCCACAACGTCAGGCAGCCGATTGCGCAAGATGATAGTGACCGACAGTTCGAAGCCCTTCTTACTTTTCTTAGGCAGATATTCCGAAAAAAAGACTTCCGGCCATTACAAGCCAACGCCTGCCTCAACACTCTTCGACAAATTGACAGCGTAGTCCTGCTTCCAACTGGTGCGGGAAAAAGCATAATCTATCAGCTGTCTGGGCTCTTAATGCCAGGGGTGACGATGGTTGTGGACCCTATCGTTTCATTGATCGAAGACCAAGTAGAGGGAATGGCCAGCTATGGCATAGATCGGGTTGCGGCAATCACTTCCGCAATGTCGTCAGAGCATGAACGCCGTCAACTCCTTTTGGGCGTTGAGCGGGGTGAGTATCAGTTCGTTCTCCACTCGCCGGTTCGGCTACAATCGCCTTCATTTAGAACAACCCTGCGGGCCTTGGCGGAAACGTCGCTGATAAATCTCGCGGTCATCGATGAAGCACACTGCGTTTCTGAGTGGGGGCATGATTTTGTACCAGCCTATTTAAATCTGGGGCGCAACATACGAGACTTCTGTAAAGATAGCAGCGGCTCGCCCCCGCCGCTTTTGGCGCTCACTGGAACTGCCTCACGAGCAGTACTTCGGGACCTTCTAACGGAACTGGATATCGACCGTTCAAGACCTGACTCGCTAATACGTCCAGCGAGTTTCGATCGCGCGGAGCTTCGGTTTCGTATCAGTCGTCCCGAAAGAGCTGTCGACGTCGATGCAGCTCTTCGCGGGACGCTCAACGCACTTCCTGGGCTTTTTGGCGTCCCCAAGGCTGAGTTTTACCGCTCATCAGGACGCGAGACCGCTTCCGGTATCATATTCGTACCTTTCGTCAACGGAAGGACCCACGGCGTTCTTCACGTAAAGGATGAAGTAGTATCTACTACAAATGTCGCGGCTACAGTCTATTCAGGCGGCGCGCCCAAAGGCCTTTTTGGCGATTGGGAAACTCAGAAGCGTGTTAATGTAAAGAAATTTAAGCGGAACGATACGCCCATAATCGTGTCTACCAAAGCGTTTGGTATGGGCATCGACAAACCTAACATTCGGTTTACTGTCCATGTTGGCATGCCTGGATCGCTTGAGGCATTCTACCAAGAGGTCGGACGTGCTGGACGTGACCGTAAGGTTGCACAATGTACCGTGATTTTCTCAGAGCATGAAACCGCCAGAACCGACTCATTGCTAAACCCAGCGCTCAGTATTTCCCAAGTTAGGAAGCGACACGAGGAAGTTGCCGGCAGAAAATCGGTGCAAGACGACGTAACGCGTGCGCTTTGGTTCCACCTGAACTCGTTTTCTGGCGAAGACGATGAACTCGCTGCTATCACTGAACTAATTGCTTCACTGGGACCAATCCAGCGCGCAGATATCCTCCGAGTTCCATTCCATTCTGACGATCTCCGGAACCGCCAGGAGCGAGCATTGCACCGCCTTGTGCGGATTGGTGTAGTTCGGGATTATGAGGTAGACTACGGAAGCCGGTTTTTTACGGTATACACCAGGTCCTTCGATGCAGCTTTTTGCCGTGAGAGCGTAATTTCCTATGTACGGGGATCGCAGCCTGGCCGTGCGAAGTCGATGGCACAGCAATTAGAAACTTTTCAATCCAACGATGTCTTGGAATTTATAAACTCTCTGGCTAAGTTGTTTGTGGATTTCGTATATGACGTAATTGAGAGATCACGCCGCCGGGCGATGCAAGAAGCTGTTCTGCTCGCTCGCAATAGTGTTATGGATGAAGATATTCGCAGACGGCTCCTTGATTACCTTCAGGAGGGGATCGGCGCGGAACAATTGCAGACACTGATCGACAAGCCGGAGGTCGAGTTTGCACCTTGGTTTGAAATGCTCGATAAAGCTCTGACTGCGCTAGAGGCAGGCGAAATTCGTGGATTAGCCATTCGCGCTCTGGAATCGTATCCAGATCATCCAGGTCTTCTGATCCTACGTGCAGTCAGTGAAATGCTCTGTCCGGACGCCGATGATAGCATCGCGCACCAAGCGTTGGAGGTTGTGATGGAACAATCCCCTGAGCGCTATGCGATAAATCCAACTGAGCTTGCGAGTATGGTTGACTGGCTTTGCGGTTTGACTGTGCAAAGGGCACCCGCAATGGCCGTTCCACTAGCTTTGGCTATGGCAAATGCTCGCAGTCGCGGTTCACTCTCTGTAGACATCGTTGATCAGGCGATTTCCGCGCTACGCATTGCAAATCCCTCTGCAGTGGGCGCGGTGTCCTGTGCCGCAACTCTTTGTGAGATATCAGCGGATTTAACTCTGGCCGTAAGCCACATCTCAGGTATCGCGAATGACAATCATATTTTGAAAAAATTGGGGTAGTTAAATGACGGTAATGGTCGAATTAGAACAGCGTGTCTTGGCAGCACAAGAGAAGCTGTCAGAAGCATTAGCTGAACTCGCGAAGTTCTCGGAGTTGCGGAAGGGTCTCGAATCGGCGGATGAAAGTTTGACCTCAGCGGCAAAAGCTATCATCACCCTGTCAGAAGCAGCCGAAAAACATACCCAGAACCTCTCTGATGCGTCATCCGCGCTTACTGCTGCCGTCTGTAGGACTGTACGGACTCGCGGGACATCTTTCATATTGCCGATAGGCAAGCAGAAGGATGGAACCGATGACCAAGGAAGAACGAGATATTCAGCGCAAGCTAAAGGTGCTGCGCCATGCTGAGAAG
>NZ_JBIKPH010000042.1:0-16926 GCF_044357595.1 Sphingorhabdus sp.
GGCGCGGCGTTTGTTGAAACGCTATCCCAATGGCAAAGCCGATGGTCAGGCGATTATTTTCGAATGTGGCTATGGTCCATCCGGCCTGCCGCACATCGGTACCTTCAATGAAGTGCTGCGCACGACGATGGTGCGCAACGCATTTCAGGCATTGTCCGATGCACCAACACGGTTGATTGAATTTTCGGACGATATGGACGGCCTGCGCAAGGTGCCGGACAATGTGCCCAATCAGGCGATGCTCACCGAACATTTGGGCAAGCCCCTGTCGCGTATCCCGGATCCGTTTGAAAAGTTTGAAAGCTTCGCTGCGCATAACAACGCAATGCTGCGCGACTTTCTCGACCAGTTCGGTTTTGAATATGAGTTCATCTCGTCCTCGTCGCAATATGAAAGCGGGGCGTTTGATGATGCGTTGAAAAATGTGCTGCGCAATTATCAGGGCATATTGGACATCATGCTGCCGACCTTACGCAAAGAACGCGCGGCCACCTATTCGCCCATTTTACCGATCAGCGAAAAGACCGGCATTGTGCTTCAGGTGCCGGTTGAAGTTGTCGATGCCGAAGCTGGACTTGTCCGCTTTGACGACGATGGCGACATGGTGACGCAGTCGGTCTTGGGCGGCAAGTCAAAGCTGCAGTGGAAGGTCGATTGGGCGATGCGCTGGGTCGCATTGGGCGTCGATTATGAAATGTATGGCAAGGACCTAACCGACAGCGGCGTACAGTCGGGTAAGATTGCGCGTGTTCTTGGCGGACGCCCGCCTGAAAGCCTAATTTACGAAATGTTTCTCGACGAAAAAGGCGAGAAGATTTCCAAGTCCAAGGGCAATGGCCTCGCGCTTGAAGACTGGCTGAAATATGGCACCGAAAACAGCGTTGCCTTTTATGCCTTTCGCGAACCCAAAAGCGCAAAGCAACTGCACTTGGGCGTAGTGCCCAAAGCGGTCGATGAATATTTCCAGTTCCGCGCGCAATGGCATGAACAGCCGGTTGAAAAGCGCTTGGGCAACCCCGTGCACCATGTCCACAATGGTAAAGTGCCAAGTGGGCAGCCGCCGGTCACGTTCGGCCTGTTGCTGAACCTTGTTGGCGTGATGGGTGCAGGCGCGACCGAAGACCAGGTTTGGGCCTATCTTGGCAATTATGCTCACAATGTCTCGCCGGAAAACGCACCTGAACTTGCGGAGCTTATTCCAATCGCTTTGGCCTATAACCGGGACTTCGTTGCGCCGACCTTGCAAAAGCGCAAGCCCGAAGGCGTTGAGGTTGCAGCATTGCAGGCGCTTGACGCGCGGCTTGCAGCATTACCTGCCGACGCAACGGCGGAAGACATTCAAAACATCGTCTATGAAATCGGCAAAGAGGGCGGGTTTGAAAATCTGCGCGATTGGTTCAAGGCCTTGTACGAAACGCTTTTGGGTTCAAGCGCTGGCCCGCGCATGGGCAGCTTCATTGCGCTTTATGGCTTGGCCAACAGCCGCCAACTCATCGCAGAGGCGCTTGCATGACAACCATTGCCGCGCGCCTTTATCACGATGGTAAGGCCGCGCAGGAAATCGACCTAAGCAACCCGATACCGCACATCACGCGGCCCAATGATTTTATCTGGATCGGGTTGCACGAGCCCGATGATATCGCGCTTAAGCGGGTGCAGGACCATTTCGGTCTTCACCCTTTGGCGGTCGAAGACGCGCTTGATCCGAAGCATTTGCCGAAAGTTGACGCATATGGGGATCATCTTTTTCTGGTGATCCGCACACCGCAATTGGCGGGCGACAAGATTATCTACGGCAACACGGCCATTTTTATGGGGCGGCAGTTCATCATTACCGTGCGCCATGGGTCGGAGCGGTCGCACAGCCCCGTTCGGGATCAGCTTGAGGCAACGCCGTGGTTGTTGCGGCAGGGTGCGGATTATGTCCTCCACGCCATATTGGACTTCATCGTTGATGGCTATGGTGACTTGGTCGATGTGATGGAGGAAAAGGTGCTCGTCATGGAAGAGCGCGCGATCGACAATTTCCTGCGTTCCGCCGAAACCAGTCGCATTTTCATGCTGCGCCGCGAGTTGTTCCGTTTGCAGCGGATATTGGGACCAACCGAAGATCTGGCCAGCCGCTTTATCAACCTTGAACTGCCGCAGGTGGACGCGAACATTTATCCTTATATGCGCGACCTGCTCGACCATATTCGGCGCTTGGTTTACCGCGTTGAGGGGCTGCGTGACACGCTGACCTCCGTCATCGAAACCAGCGGGCTGCTGGAGCAACAACGGCAGGGGGCAATTACCCGTCAGCTGGCCGCATGGGCAGCGATACTTGCCGTGCCGACCGCGATTGCGGGCATTTATGGCATGAACTTCGCACATATGCCTGAGCTGAATTGGGAATATGGCTATTTTCTGATCGTCGGTGTCATGGCGAGTATTTGCCTGACATTATATGTGAAATTCAAACGATCAGGCTGGCTGTGATTTAACGTACAACCTGTGCGAGGACATCGCGGTAATTGGGTGAGACTGTCATCCGAGGATAAAAGCCGCCAGTGCCGAGCAAGCGGTGCGTTGCTGCTAAATTATAGCAGGGCACGCCCATGAACAGATGATGTTCGCTGTGATAATTAACCCAATAAGGCGCGACCGTCATGCGGGCAATGGCGCCGGCTTGCGTGGTCCGTGCGTGGGTGAACGGATCCCCGCTACCCGTTGGCGTGCAGGCATGCTCCGCGATGTTGCGGATACGCAGGAACAATTGAAACGTCGTCGCGAGCGCGGTGAGCCAAAGCAAAAATGGCGTCCAGCCCCAGACGACCAAAGATATTGCCAGCAAGATTGTCTGCACGAGCAGAAACCGCCCCACTGTGCGCGCGGTCGTTTTTGCGCCGTCGACATTGGCGACAGGTGCGTTGAGGCCAGTCCGGTTCTGCATGTTAAGCGCGCGCCCAGCATTGGTGTCGGCTTTGCCGTTGCTGCCTTCGCGGCGCAGCATAAATTGCGCACCGCGCAAGGCCACCGCGAATTGCGCACGGCGTTGCTTGTAAAAAGTCTGCCCAGTCAAATCACGGATGAACTTGCGGCGCAGGCTGTCGCGGCTGGTCGGGAAGGGCGCGGATAAAGCGAGGTCGGGGTCCTCGGCCTGCTGGGTGAATTTGTGGTGCGTCAGATGATAGGCGCGATAGGCATGCAAATCGCTCCCCGTTGCCGCACCTGTTAGCCATTGGCCAAGCCAGTTGTTGGTCTTGCGGTCGGGGTGCAGCAGACCATGCGCGCCATCATGCATCAGGATCGAAAGCCCCAATTGCCGGCCGCCGAGGATGGCCAGCACAAAGGGCGTCACCAAAAGCCCAGCGCGCCAGTCATAGGCCCATGCCGCCGCGCCGCCAAAGGTGGCAAGCGCAACAACCATCCAGCCATGCAGCACAAGCGATATCCCACGCCAACGCGACAGCGTGGTGATCGCGCGCCAATCCTCTGCGGCGAAAACTTCGCGCGGGTTGGCTGCCTTCACAGCCGGCATGATGCGTCACCTTTCATATGGGCAATATAGCGCGCCATGCGGGGGTCCGCAAACGCGCTATGCCACCGCCTGTGCAACGAAGTCGGCCATCTGCGCCTGGGCCTTGCGCGACTCGCTGAAGCTAAAGATCGGCCAGTCGTGCATCATGCCCGAAAGCTCCGTAACCTCCACCGATGGCAGCTTGGCTTTTAGCGCGCGCGAGTCTGTTACCAAGATATCATCGCCGCCGGCAAAGGCCAAAATGGATGGCAAGCCATCCCAATTGCCAAAGATCGGGCTGCACCGTGGGTCTGTACGCGGCAAGTCGCCGGCGTACAGCGTGCCGCCTTCGGAAATGCCGCTGATGGTCAATATCCCGTCGCGCGGTTCCGTTTTCAACTGGTCAGGATGGGCGGGATCCAAATTGAGCCAAGGGCAAATGAGTAATAGGGCCGCAGGCAAGGGCTGCGCCGCATCGCGTGCCATTTGCGCCAATGCTGCGGTCAGGCCGCCGCCTGCGGAATCGCCACCCATGACAAAAGGCTTATGGCCGATCTCATCCCTGTAAGCGGCGTAATAATCATTGGCCCAAGATGTGATATGGTCGGCGGCATTTTCGGGCGCGAGCGGATAGAGCGGCGCGGTTACCGACCAGCCATATTGCGCGGCCATGTGCGACAGAAATTTCCAGTGGACGGAGGTTGCAGGATACACATATCCGCCGCCATGCCAGAACAGGACATGCGCGCTTGGCGCGCGGCCCTTAGGCGCTATATGCCAGACAGGTCGGTCCTGAAACGTGCTTTGCCGCACGTCGAGACCGGCCTTTACAACTGGCGACGGCTGCGGTCCCGACCGGACCTTAGAAATGTTTTTCTGAAATTGCGGGCCACCTGTAAACATCCGGCGATAATGGCCTGTGGTGCGCAACATAAATCCAACGAAGCTGGCGGCAAAACTTGGCATAAATATACTCCCCTTGAGCGGGCGCTATATCAACGCGTTGAACCAATCAAGCGCTTCCCGGTAAGCAATCTCACCGGGAAGCGTATGCGCTTACTTCGATGCTGCAATCCAGTCGTCGATTTTCTTTTCAAGCACAGTCAGCGGCAATGCCCCTGTATTCAGAACTTGGTTATGGAATTCGCGGACATCGAATTTGCTACCCAGTTCCTTCTTCGCTTTGTCCTTCAGGCGCATAATCGTAAGCGCGCCGATTTTATAAGCCAATGCTTGGGATGGAATGGCGATATACCGCTCGACTTCAGCCGTGGCATCCGTTTTGCCCATGTCGCTATTGGCGAGCATATATTCGATGGCCTGTTCGCGGGTCCATCCCTTGCTGTGGATACCAGTGTCAACCACAAGGCGCATGGCGCGCAGCATCTCGTCCGACAATGTGCCGAAGCGCTGATAGGGGTCCTTAAATAGCCCCATTTCATAACCCAAGGTTTCAGAATAAAGCGCCCATCCTTCGACATAGGCCGTGTTGCCGCCGAAGCGCATGAAAGCAGGCAGCTTCTCATTTTCCTGCGCGATGCTGATCTGGAAATGGTGCCCCGGCGCGCCTTCATGCAAATACAGCGTGGTCATGCCCGGCGTGGTGCGGCTGGGAAGGTCATAGGCGTTGAAGTAAAAAGTCCCAGGCCGCGAACCGTCCGGCGTGCCTTGCTGATAGCTGCCGCCTGCTTCATATTTTTCGCGGAATTCTTCGTATGGTTTAATCTCAAGCGGTGCCTTTGGCAGATATTTGAACTGCGTTGAAATGGCCGCATCAACCTTTTTGCCGATATCATAATAGCCCTGGGTCAGCGACGCGCGGCTCGTTGGCTTTAATTTGGGATCATTGCGCAGATGTTCGAAAAATGCGCCTAACGTACCTTTGAACCCGACTTCTTTCTTGATGGCCTCCATGCCCGATGCAATCCGTGCAACTTCCGATAGCCCAAGATTGTGAATGTCATCGGCCTTTAACGGCAGGGTCGTGGTTTGCTCGATGAGATATTGATAGAGTGCTTCGCCGCCCTTCATGGCCGATAGGCCGACTTGCTCGCGCGCCAAGGGCAAATAGCTGTCACGCAGAAAGTCGCGCAACCGAGCGTTGGCTGGATATAAGCCGTTTACAATGATGTCGCGATATTCGGAAGTCAGGCGGGCTTTGTCGGCATCACTGAAGCTTTCCGGAAACATCAGGACAGGGCCATAATAAGGCGATTCCTCGGTTTTCTGCGCCAGCTGCGTATTGAGTTGATCAACAACATTCGCAATGGTCATTTTCGTTTCAAAAACGCCAGACGCCATGCCCTGACGGAACCGGTCAATGGACCTATCCATCAACAGGATGAACTCTTTGTGCCGCTTCAGATTGTTGTCATAATCTTCGACTGTCTTGAAAGGCGCTGCACCCTGACCGCTGGCAAAAGTGGGATAAAAAGTATGATAGCCGAAAAAGTGGTTGAGCGGGCGGACCACAGTGAGGTCCATGATGTCCTTGGAGAGCCCCTTTAGCGCATCTGTCTGCACCTGCTTAAACACGTCATAGGCGATTTTGTCGGTAGCATTCAGCCTGTCGCGGTCAATAGTCTTCAGGCCTTCCAGATTTGCCTGCGCAGCGCTCCGTTCATTATCGAAATAGGCGTCGGTGATCATGTCGCCAAAGCGATCCGCATAGCGCATATCGCCACGGAAAAGGGCGTTAAGCGGGTTGCGCTTCAGGCTTGCTTCGTCATCGGCGGCAAATAATGCGGCCAGTCTCTGGCTTTCTGTGGCCGCAGGTTGCGCCGCCTCTGTGGCCTCCGCATGTACGACCGTTGCGCCAAAAGGCGTGAGCAAGGCCACGCTTGCAAGAAGAATGCGTGAAGCTGTTTTCATGTAATACTCTCCGGAATTTATACAGGGCATCAACATGATGCCGCGTGCTTTTGTTCCTGCCAGTCCCCCTTGGACAGAGCGGGCGCAAACGGGTTTCGACAGACGACAAACACCATAAGGCGGGCGATGCGCTGTGCGTATTATGAAGGCTTGGGCGTGTTAATTTCCAGCCAATCATTCTGCCGGTACCATTTGGTGATAACGTGCTTCACCCCGCGCACAACGGGCGTGCCAGTGTGCAATGTTTTGTAGTTGAGCGTCCCGTCAGGCTTCACATTGTTCCATATCAGCATCATCCCCGCCTGCGGCCGAACGCCAAGCCCAAGATGTGGAAATTCCGTTGCGCCGCCCTCTTCGGGTTCGTTCAGGAAAATCATCGCGGTCCAGCTGCGTTGCCCACCCGATGGACCTTCATGCGCCCAATAGTCTTGCGTTGGGTGGAAGAAATCGTGATGCGCCTTAAACTCTTGCCCGACCTGATAGCGTTGCCCCTGCATTGTTTCGGCATAGGTGTTATCGATGCCCAGAACATCGCTCATCCGTGCCTCGACCTTGGCGATGAAAGCGTCCCACCGGTTGAGATGGCAGCTATAGCTGGTGCGAAAGCCTTCCTGCTCGGTGCCCTTGTACAATGTCGATGGTACGGCATCGGCGTCTATTTTTGCGATCAGGGTTTTGCAATCGGCTGCACTTAAAAACCCCTCATACAGATAGAGCTGCGCCTCTGCATGGTCGACCTGCTGCACAAGCGGATTGGCATCCAAACGCTTTGTGACAAGCGTGCCAATGCGCGCAAGCTTTGTAGGATCGTTGTTGGGATCAAACTCTGGGGCGGTTGTATCTGTTTGCATGAGGTCACCGAATCATGGAACGATGCGACCTCTTACCATGACCCAGTCCGCCTTTTCGAGAGTGCGAATGTTGGTCAGCGGATTTTCTTCGACGGCGACCATATCGGCAGAATAACCAACCGCGATCCGCCCGATTTCATTTTCCATCCCAAGCGTTTTTGCGGCAACTGTGGTTGCGCTTGCCAGCGCCTCCGTTGGGGTCATGCCCGCTTTCACCAACAAAGCAAATTCGCCGCCATTGCTGCCATGTTCGAACACACCGGCGTCGGTTCCAAAGGCGATAGTTACGCCCATGGCCTTGGCGCGCGTGACCTGCCGCCCTGCCGCTTCAAGCGCTTGCTTTGCCTTTACTTCGACAGTGGGGGTGTAGATGCCCTTGCCGAGGCGTGCGCGCACGCCTTCTAATGCCATAAGCGTCGGTACTAAAACCGTGCCTTTGGCTTTCATAACCTTCAACGCAGCTTCATCAGCAAATGTCCCATGTTCGATGGAGTCGATCCCCGCTGCGGCCGCTGCCTCAATGCCGCGCGCGCCGTGGGCATGCGCCATAACCTTTAGCCCAAGCGAGTGGGCAGTGTTGGCGATGGAGACCATTTCTTCATTGGTGAAATGCGCTTCCAATCCTCTGCCTTGTTGCGACAAAACGCCGCCCGTGGCGGTAATTTTGATAACGTCCGCACCGGATTTAGAGGATTTGCGCACCTTTTCGGCGCATTCAACTGGGCCGGTGCAGGTATATCCCGAAGCTAGCGCAGTAAGCACATCTGTGCGGAACCCGGTAACATCGCCATGCCCGCCGACAATGGACAAAGCAGGCCCAGCGGCGATTATCCGTGGCCCAATGATCCGTCCCTCCGCAGTGCCACGGCGCAAGACAAAAGCCGTATTTTGCGCAGAGCCAGCCTCGCGGACGGTAGTAAAGCCAGCCTTGACCGTTAGTGCCGCGTTCTTAACGCCCATGACCACACCCCATTCGTCGGGATTAACCGCTTCATCGCGGAAATCATCGCCCGGGTCGCCGGTCAAATGGACGTGTAAATCAATAAGGCCAGGGACCAATGTCTTGGTAGACAAGTCGACAACCATATCCGCTTGAAACGGATTTTTTGTGCCTTTCGCAATGTCTTTGATACGCCCATCTTCAATAAGGATCACAGCTGGACCTGTGGGGCCGGTTGCAGCATCGGGAATGAGGTTGCCGACGATGATGGCTTGAGTCGCTGCCAAAGTGGGCGCTGAAACCAAGGCGGCTGCGCCTGCGAGCAATAGATACCGTAACATCAAAACCTCTCCCATTTTTATGAAACGGAGATTGGTCAGGTTGTCACGATGTTACAAGGAAAAAGGCCGGGTTTATTAATCAAGTGCCGCGACCCATGATAAACTGCTTCGATGATGCGTTTCGATGACGGTGGGTTTTAGGGGATCTGGTTAAACGGGATATCCATGACCGGAAATTGCTCCCATCCGGTAAAATCAAAATGCCACCACTCATTGGATAAACCCACAAAACCCTCCGCCTCCAGATAGCGCGCCAAGCGGGCACGGTTCGAAATGGCTGTGGCAGATGCACCCATATAATCACGATGCGCTTTTTCCGAAAAATCGTCAAACTCGGTTGGCATTTCGACAAGCTGCCCGTTGCGCAAGTCATGCAAGGTCAAATCGACGGCACAACCGCGATTGTGTTTGGACCCTCTTTTGGGGTCGGCGACATATTCTTTCTTGGGACCAACGGGCGTGGCCTCCCACAGTTTTTTAGTAATGCGCCACGGGCGATAGGCATCGTAAATCGTTAGACCGAAACCATCGGCTTGCGCGGCTTTGCTGGCACGCGCGACGGCTTGCGCGGCAGGTGCGGCCAAAAACGCGCGGGCTTCGTCATACAACACCCCGCCGGTAAAATTGTTGGCGGTCGCATACCGCATGTCGAGCCTGATCGTGGGATCGAGCTTTATGAGCTCTAACAACCTTTTGGGGTCATCAGGCTTAAGCGCTGCGGCTTTGTTCGCTGGAATGAACGCCACATCGCGGTCGGGACCAACCGCCGCGCAGCCGACCAGTGGCAGGGCAGAAAGCCCGAAAGCCACCTCACGGCGCGAGAAGATTATTCCGCGTCCTTCGCGAGCCATTCTTCAAGCCATTTGATGGTGTAATCGCCATTCTGGAAATCGGGCTCTTCCAACAGACGTTGGTGCAACGGAATGGTGGTCTTCATGCCCTCAATCACAAACTCGCCAAGCGCACGGCGCAAGCGCATCAGGCAGCCTTCACGTGTCTGGCCATAAACAATCAACTTGGCGATCATGCTGTCATAATAAGGCGGGACTTTATAGCCATGATACAGGCCGCTATCGACGCGCACATATAATCCGCCGGGCGGGTGATACCATGTGACGGTTCCAGGCGAGGGCATGAACGTGCGCGGGTCTTCGGCGTTGATCCGGCATTCAACCGCATGGCCCGTGAAGGTTACGTCTTCTTGCTTAAACGAAAGCGGTTTTCCTTCGGCGACGCGGATTTGTTCGCGCACCAAATCAATACCAGTGATCATTTCGGTGACAGGATGTTCGACCTGCAACCGCGTGTTCATTTCGATGAAATAGAAATCACCATCTTCCCAGAGGAACTCGATAGTGCCCGCGCCGCGATAGCCCATGTCGGCCATCGCCTTGGCGCAAATATTTCCCATGCGGTCGCGCTCGGCGGTGGCGAGTACAGGTGACGGTGCTTCTTCGAGGACCTTTTGATGCCGCCGCTGCAGCGAGCAATCACGTTCACCCAAATGCACGGCATTGCCATTGCCATCGCCGAAAATCTGGAATTCGATATGGCGCGGGTTGCCGAGATATTTTTCGAGATACACGGTCGCATCACCGAATGCCGCTTTCGCTTCGGACCCGGCTTGCTGCATTTGGGTCTCAAGCTCTTCTTCGCTGTTCACGACCTTCATGCCGCGGCCGCCGCCGCCTGACGCAGCTTTGATGATGACAGGATAGCCGATGTCGCGTGCGATCGCCTTGGCTTCATCCACATCCTCAATCGCGCCGTCGGAGCCGGGCACAAGCGGAAGACCCAATGCGCCTGCCGAACGCTTGGCTTCGACCTTGTCTCCCATGGTCCGGATATGCTCGGGCTTCGGGCCGATCCATGTGATATTATGGCTTTCAACGATTTCGGCAAACTGGGCGTTTTCTGACAAGAAACCATAGCCGGGGTGAATGGCGTCGGCATGGCTGATTTCGGCCGCGGAAATAATCGCTGGAATGTTTAGGTAGCTGTCAGTCGCCGATGGCGGTCCGATGCAAATTGCTTCATCGGCAAGCCGCACATGCATGGCGTCTGCGTCGGCCGTTGAATGGACGGCAACCGTCTTGATCCCCATTTCATGCGCAGCGCGGTGAATACGCAGCGCGATCTCGCCGCGGTTGGCGATCAGGATTTTCTCAATGGCCATTTTTACGCAATCGCCAACAATGGCTGGTCATATTCGACTGGCTGACCGCTTTCGACATAAATTTCGGTGACGGTGCCTGAACTGGCGGCAACAATCGGGTTCATAACCTTCATTGCTTCGATAATCAGGACAGTGTCGCCAGCTTTCACTTGCTGACCAATGCTCACAAAAGGTGCCGCTTCGGGGTCAGGCGTGAGATATACCGTACCGACCATCGGGGACTTCATGGCATTGGCAGAGATAGCAGGGGCGCTTGGTGCAGCAACGGCCGCAGCCGGTATCGCGGCTGGTGCCGCAACGGGCGCAGCCGCCAAAGGTGCCGCCACCGCAGTCATCGTGCGCGACACGCGAATTTTGCGTTCGCCGTCCGCAACCTCGATTTCGCTGAGACCAGTGTCGTTCAGCACCGCCGCCAATTCGCGGACAAGGTCCGTGTCGACTTGCATGCTGCCAGTAGTTCCTGTCTTCGCCGCCATGTAGTACTCCTTGGGACGCTAAAATTATATTGCAGCGCCTAATGTCAAAGTTGTAACGCTACGTCCAGCGCCAGTTCGTACGACTTTGCCCCATGTCCCGCAAAGACCGCCTTAGCGGCCATGCCAACATAGCTCAAATGCCGGAAAGATTCCCTTTTGTGGGGATCGGATAAATGCACTTCGAATACTGGTACAGTGATCGCCTTGATCGCGTCCAAGATTGCGACTGACGTGTGGGTAAAGCCGGCAGCGTTCAATAACACGGCCTTCGCGCCAACGGCTTGCGCCTCATGCAGCCAGTCAATCAAATGGCCTTCATGGTTGGACTGCCGAAAATCGATAGAGGCACCCGCGGCGCGTGCACGGTCGTCCAATCGGCCCGCGATATCATCAAGGGTGTCGGTGCCGTAAATTTCAGGTTCGCGTGTACCAAGCAAATTGAGATTTGGTCCATTCAGAACAAAGATTGTTGGCTGGTCAGCCAAAATACGTCCCCCAATATTATCAAAGCAGCGGTTGCACACCGCGTCCGGGAAGCACTATATGCCTCTCGACAAAAATAGCGAGATGAAATGACCTCTTCCCTATCAACCGATTCTATCTCCCTGACGCTTAATGGCGATCTGCGCCGCTTTCGTAAGTCTGCCACTGTTGCCGACCTTGTCCGAGACATTGGCCTTGATCCGAGCAAAGTGGCGGTGGAGCGCAACCTTGAAATCGTCTCGCGTTCGACGCTGGAAGACGTTGTCTTGGCCGATGGCGACAGGTTGGAGATCGTCCATTTTGTTGGCGGCGGGCAAGACAGCGCCCCGAATGATAGCTGGACCGTGGCGGGACGCACCTTTCATTCGCGGCTGATTGTGGGGACTGGCAAATATAAGGATTTTGAACAAAATGCCGCCGCGCTTGTGGCATCGGGCGCAGAGATAATCACGGTCGCTGTCCGGCGCGTCAATGTGTCGGACCCCAAGGCGCCGATGTTGACGGATTTTATCGACCCTAAAAAATATACGTATTTGCCCAATACCGCTGGCTGCTTCACCGCGGACGACGCGATCCGTACCTTGCGCTTGGCGCGCGAAGCTGGTGGTTGGGATCTTGTAAAGCTTGAGGTATTGGGCGAGGCCAAGACGCTATACCCCGATATGCGCGAAACATTAAAGGCGACTGAGGTCCTGGCTAAGGAAGGCTTCTTGCCTATGGTCTATTGCGTCGATGATCCGATAGCGGCCAAGCAATTGGAGGACGCAGGTGCAGTCGCGGTGATGCCATTGGGCGCGCCGATTGGTTCGGGGCTTGGCATTCAAAACCGCGTTACCATCCGCTTGATTGTCGAGGGCGCTAAGGTTCCCGTTTTGGTGGATGCAGGCGTTGGTACTGCATCTGATGCCGCAGTGGCGATGGAGTTGGGCTGCGATGGTGTGCTCATGAACACCGCGATTGCCGAGGCCAAGAACCCTATTGCCATGGCAACCGCGATGAAGCTTGCGGTTCAGTCCGGCCGCATGGCCTATCTGTCGGGCAGAATGGGTCGGCGCATGTATGCGGACCCTTCCAGCCCGCTTGCTGGCTTAATCTAAACTTTCTCAATAGATTGAGGAAATGGCCTTAGCTTTTGCCGCAGCCTATCATTTACCAGCAAGGCGTTTGACGTCCGCCAGATATTTGCGCCCGATGCGCATCGCATGGTCTTCACCCAATATCGCGTGCCAGACACCGCCACCTTCATGCCGCAGCCCGATAATCAGGTCCCTGCGCACAATATGGCTGCGGTGGATGCGCTGAAATTGTTCCGGGTCCAAACGCTGCTCAAGCGTTGAAATGGTTTGGTGCAGCAGATAGCTGCGCCCTGCCGTATGCAGCCGCATATAGTCCCGCTCTGCTTCAATCCGTTCAATGTCTATCGCGGCAATGCGGATAAGTTCAGCGCGATGCGATACCCAGAATTCATGCGCATATCTGCCGTCGGTTTTTAAAGACGGAACTGCTGACTGCGCCTCGGCGTCATGGGTGCTGTAAGCGCGGGCTATAGCGCGGCCAAGCCGTTCGCTCGACACGGGCTTCAACACATAATCTACAACGTCCAAGTCAAAGGCTTCGACCGCAAAATTGTCGTACGCGGTGATCAGAATAATCGCTGGCTTTTTGTGCATCAATCCCAAGGCGCGCGCAGCGTTGATGCCGTCCATTTTCGGCATGCCTATATCCAGAAAGATGAGGTCGGGCGTCAATTGCTCGGCGATCTGGAGCGCTTCGATACCGTCACCTGCCGTGCCAACAATGTCGATAACGGGATGGTCGGCGATTAAGGTTACAAGGCGCTCGACGGCGAGTGGTTCGTCATCAACGATTACCGTCCGCAAGCGTTTCATGCCGCTATCCTATGGCTTAAAGGCAAAGTGAGCATCGCGATAAATCCGCCGCCATCCGACAGTTTTGTATCGAGGCGCGCGGCTGATCTATAGCGGGCTTCCAATCTGTCACGCACATTGGCAAGGCCAATGCCGCTACCGCCGACATGATCGGCATCCATTACCTCGCCATCGTCAACGACACACAGCACAAGGACATTACCTTCGCTTTTGGCGTTGATGATGATTTCAACCGGACGTGTGGTGCGCGATACCCCATATTTGATCGCATTTTCGACAAGGGGCTGCAGGATTAAGGCAGGCACATGCTGACCCATTAACGCATCGGGAATATCGATTTTGACGCGCAGCCGTTTGGGATAACGCACGCTTTCGATTTCCAGATACAGCCTTTGAAGTTCAACCTCTTCGGCAAGTGTGACATCCTCAAGTGGATCAGATGACAGGCTTGTCCGGTAGAAATTGGACAGATTCTGGATCATCGCCTCGGCCTCTTTGGGTTTTCCGGTAAGGACAAGGCTTGAGAGCGAATTCAGGGTGTTGAACAGAAAATGGGGATTGACCTGATACCGCAGTGAACGCAGTTCGGCATCCTGCGCCGCTTGCGCAAATCGAGAGGTTTTGCGCTCGGCCTCCCGAACTTCGCGCGCATAGCCGATGGCGACGTACAGTGAGCTCCACGCGATCAGGAAGAAATAATGCGTGACCGAAATATCGGCGATTTCTTGCCAGAAGGACAGCCCCAGCTGCACCTTCAAATCCTCAACCGACTGCCCGAGGCTTGGGTCTTTGAAAAGGCTAATAGGGTCGTACAGATTGAAAATATAAAAATTGGCAGATGCCAAGACTATAGCGCACGGGATTGCACCGATAAACGCCACGCTCACGCGAGAACTAAGTGACCGGCGGTCCGCAACCCGCAGACCGAAATACAATATCCACGTCACCAGCACACCCACTAACCCTACCATCAAGCGGCGTTCGAACAACACCGTCTGTGCCGGAAAATCGAGCAGTGCCGCGCGCAATGACAATATGAGCGCGTAAAACGCCCAGAACCCAATGATGGTCAGCAGGGCCATCTGATGGCCGATAAGTGCATTGCGGGGCGTGGATTTATCCATGTCTTGCTATAGCCGGTTTTACGCCAGTTGCACCACGTGCTGCGTCTCTCGTCGAATGCCGCGTTAATTTGGTCGAATGTTTATCCACTGCATCGGTTGTTAATCCTTCGCTAAACATGTTGGAGCGATTATGTTATTCTTGGAATTAAGAGGGATATCGGCATGACGAAAGCAACGCATGAAGGTCCGGGCAGCTTAACATTGGCCGAAATGAAAGAATTTGCTGGTTTTAGCGCCGCGACACAGCGGTATATCCGGCGGTCATTGGATGTTGCGTTTGATCGCAAGGATGCCATTGCCCTGTGGTCACGCGACGCGGTCGAGGTTACGTCGATTGATGCCCAATATCTATTTTACGCACGTTTGCCGGATATCAAAGCGTTGGTTCCGGATTCGGCTGTGCTGCAAGATGCCGAGCCCTTTCTGGCGCAACTGATTACCCTGTCGGCATTTGATTTGGGGCAGGGACCGATTGCATGCTTTGCGGCATATCGGTTTTTGTACGAGCGGTTGCTTGGCGCCGATGCGCGGCCTTGGTTGCCCGCAGCATTCTGCGCGGCAGCATCAATGCCCCATGTGCCGCCCAGTAAGCGCAAAATCTTGCTGCAATCGATCAGCGAGGCTGCGGTTACCGCGACAGGTTGGTCAAAGCGCCCGCCAAGCTTTTATCCTGAATGGGTGGACAAGGTTGAGGCCGGCAGTAGCCGCGCTTTTTAAGCAGTCGGTCTAAGCTGGCTTACGCTGATAGCGGAAATACCAGACCTCGTGCCCCTGACGGCGTGCCTTGGCCTCATAACGGGTTTCGGGCCAGCCGCCGGGACGGTTCTGAAAATCGGCCGCATTGTTGCAGAGCCAATCGAATTGCTGCCGATGCCGCTGCATTACCATCAACGCATGGCGGACATATACGGGGTGGTCCGTGCCGAACCGGAATTCGCCGCCAGGCTTTAATTTTGCCGCGATCAAATCCAATGGCCCATCATTCATCATCCGGCGTTTCACATGCCGTGCTTTTGGCCAAGGGTCCGGATGCAGCAGATAGACAAAAGATAATGACTTATCGGGAACGCGGCGCAGCATCTCCAAGGCATCGCCCATATGCAGACGCACATTGTGCAGTCCGCCTTCGCGGATATGGGATAAAGCTTGGGCAACGCCGTTGAGAAACGGCTCGCATCCGATAAAGCCATGATCGGGCAGCATGTCGGCGCGGTAGGCCATATGCTCCCCGCCACCAAAGCCGATTTCAAAGTGCATGGAGCGGTCGTCGCCGAACAGATCCATGCTGCCAAGCGGGCCTTCGTCTGGAACCGCGATTTGCGGCAACAGATTCTCAACCAACTCATTGTGCTCGGAACGCAGCTTTTTGCCCTTTGAACGGCCATATAGGCGGTTCAGCGTCGTTGGGTCACCGGTCTTGTTCGCAGTCATAGGCGTGGCGGCTAAACTTTCGGCCGCCACCCTGCAAGTGTAATCAAGTGGTCCTTACCCTAAAGCAGCTTTCAAATCTTCGACGAGATCGGTGCGCTCCCATGGGAAGAAATCGCCCTCCGGCTTGCGACCGAAATGGCCATAAGCGGCGGTCCGGCGGTAAATGGGCTTGTTGAGGCCAAGATGGGTGCGAATACCGCGGGGGGTAAGGCCACCCAGTTTTTCGATGCCCATGATTGCCGTTTCAATTTGGTCATCGCCGACAACGCCGGTGCGGTGCGTGTCGACATAGAGCGACAATGGCTTGGACACGCCAATGGCGTAAGCAAGCTGAATGGTGCAGCGCGTGGCGAGGCCGGCGGCGACGATATTCTTGGCAAGGTAGCGCGTGATGTACGCGGCGGAACGATCGACCTTTGTCGGGTCCTTACCCGAAAACGCGCCGCCACCATGCGGGGCTGCGCCGCCATAAGTATCAACAATGATCTTGCGTCCGGTCAGGCCAGCATCGCCATCCGGTCCGCCAATTTCAAAGCTGCCGGTCGGGTTGATGTGATACTCGGTTTCGGTCAGCAGGCTTGCCGGAAGCAGGTCGGCAATGACGCCCTTCACATAATTATGCAGCTGCGCCTCTTTTTCGCCTTGGTCATATCCCGGTGCATGCTGGGTGGAGACGACAATCGCGGTTGCAGCTTCAGGCTTGCCTTCGCTGTTATAACGCAAAGTGACCTGGCTTTTGGCGTCCGGCTCCAGAAACGGTGCTGCGCCCGAATGACGGTCAGCGGCCATGCGCTCGAGGATCTTGTGGCTGTAATCCAGCGTGGCGGGCATCAGGTCAGGCGTCT
>NZ_JBIKPH010000043.1:0-16527 GCF_044357595.1 Sphingorhabdus sp.
TGCCAACCATATCGAAGACACGATGGTTGCAGGGGCTGGGCTTAACAACCGCGCGACTGTCGAATTTGTGGTGGAAAATGCACCAGTTGCGATTGAGCGGTTGGCCAAGCTTGGCGTGCCGTTCAATCTTGAGGGCAATGACTGGCATCTAACGCGCGAGGGCGGGCATAGCCACCGGCGGATTGTCCATGTCGACGATGCCACTGGCTGGGCAGTGCAGCAAGCGCTTGAGGCCGCAGCTAGAGCACATCCAAATATCATCCTGGTGCCTGAAATGGTTGCGGTTGACCTCATTTCCGGAAGACATCAGGAACGCTTTTCAACCTCAGGTCGGATCCACGGGGTTTATGCGCTGAACCGCAAGACGGGTCAGGTGGAGACTTTTACCGCGCGCGCCACGATCCTTGCAAGCGGCGGCGCTGGCCGGGCATATCTATATTCCACGGCCCCGCGCGGCGCGACCGGAGATGGCATCGCCATGGCGTGGCGTGCAGGCTGCCGTGTGTCGAACATGGAATTCATGCAATTCCACCCGACTTGCCTCTACAATCTTGATGTCAAAAATTTCCTCATAACCGAAGCTGTGCGTGGTGAAGGCGGCATACTGAAGAACCCGAAAACCGGACATCGCTACATGCCTGATTATGACGAACGCGCCGAGCTTGCGCCGCGTGATATTGTGGCGCGCGCCAATGATGCCGAGATCAAGCGCGATGGTCTGGATTATGTCCACCTCGATATTAGCCACAAGCCACCCGAATTTGTAAAAACGCATTTCCCGAACATCTACGAAAAGCTGCTGGGGCTTGGCATCGACATCACGCGGGAGCCAATCCCGGTCGTGCCCGCGCAGCATTATACCTGCGGCGGCGTGCTTGTGGATATGGACGGCCGAACCGACGCGCCAGGCCTCTATGCCGCAGGCGAAGTCACGCAAAGCGGGTTGCACGGCGCTAACCGTCTGGCGTCGAACTCATTGCTGGAATGCTTCGTCTTTGGCGATGCCTGTGCCCGGCACATCGAAGCGCATTGGGACAGCCTGCCGCCACCGCCCCCTATACAGCATTGGGATGAAAGCCGCGTCACCGACAGCGACGAGGAGGTCGTCATCGCGCAATGCTGGCGGGAAATCCGGCAGTTTATGTGGAACTTTGTCGGCATCGTGCGCACGACGAAAAGGCTGGAACGTGCCCAGCACCGCATTGATTTACTGCGCAGTGAAGTGGCCGATTATTACAGCCATTTCCGGGTCACGCCCGACCTTATTGAGCTGCGCAACCTTGTCGAGGTGGCCGCTTTGATTATCCGTTCTGCCTTATCGCGGCATGAGAGCAGGGGGCTGCACTTCACGCTGGATTATCCCGGGACGGCGACCGCGGCGGTCGATACGATTTTGGTACCGTAAGCACAAAACACTTTCCTGCAGATAGCAACTTCAGGCAGAGTCGGTTCTGGATGATTGGATGATGTTATGACGTTTCAAAATAGCGTTTTGACTTTTACGATACGCAGTTGTTTGCAGGTTTCTTTCTTGGCACTTTGGGGTGCGATCGCCGCTCCTGCTGTTGCGGCAACGCCCGAGGAGACTGCGCGTCAGGTGTTGGCGAAGTCCCCCATCATTGACGGTCATAACGATACGCCGCACCAGATTGCGGAAGTGTTTGATCGCGATTTTTCCAAATTTGACCTGAACGCCTTGCCTGCCGATGTTTTGGCAAAAACGCATACGGACATCCGCGCCGCACGCGTCGGTTTTCTTGGCGGTCAATTCTGGTCGGTATATGTCGATGCGGCTTTGCCCAAGCATGAGGCGGTGACGCGTACCATTCAGCAAATTGACGTCGTGCGGCAGATGATAGCGCGTTATCCCGATAGCTTTGCCCATGCATCAACGGCGGCCGAGATTGAGGCCGCAATGAAAGCTGGCAAAATTGCTTCGCTTATCGGCATGGAAGGCGGCCATTCGATTGGCGGCTCACTGGGAATTCTGCGTCAAACTTACGTGCTCGGCGCGCGATACATGACCATCACGCACAGCCTGACCACAGATTGGGCGGACAGCGCTACCGATACGCCCAAGCATGACGGATTGGCGCCTTTTGGGTTTGAAGTGCTTGCCGAAATGAATCGGCTGGGGATGATTGTCGATATCAGCCATGTGTCCGAGGCCACGATGCAAGATGTTTTGGACAAGACCACAGCGCCGGTGCTCTTCACGCACAGCAACGCGCGCGCCATCACGCAGCACCCCCGCAACGTGCCTGATTCGGTGCTTAGCCGCCTTCCGCAAAATGGCGGTGTGGTGATGGTAACTTTCGTGCCCGGATTTACATCGGCCGAACGGCGGGAGTGGGAATATCAACGCTCGGCTGTCGCTGGCCGCGCCAAGACCGAATTTTCAGGCAATCCAGACGGCGAAAAGGCTGCTGTTGACGCCTGGATTTCTGCACACCCGCAACCCAAGGCAACACTTGCGCAAGTCGCTGATCATATTGACCATATCCGCAAGGTCGCTGGCATCGACCATATCGGCATTGGCGGTGATTTTGGCGGCGTAGATGAATTGCCGGTTGGCCTAGAGAATGTGGCCACCTATCCAGCATTGTTCGCCGATCTGGTTCGCCGGGGCTATTCAAGGGCCGATCTAGCCAAAATCGCGCAAGGTAATGTACTTCGCGTCATGCGTGGTGTCGAAAAGGCAGCAGGAAAATAATTTTATCCGGCAAAGCCTTCGGCCAGATAACGTTCTGCGATGGCGGCATGCAGCGCCGCTCCTTTGGCCATGACGCTGTCGTCCAACACCATTCGGTTGGAGTGTAGCCCGCAACAGGACCGCCAGTCGTCGCCTTCGTGGGACGCGCCCAAGAAGAACATAGCGCCGGGGACTTTTTCGAGGACATAAGCGAAGTCCTCCGCACCCATGATGGGCGTATCAAGGGTTATCCAGCTTTCGGTGCCGAACATATTTTCAACCACATTTTTGCCGAATTGGACGGCGCGGTTGTCGCAGACAGTGACGGGGAAGCCCTGTTCAATATGTACTTCCGCGCTACAGCCATGCGCAGCGGCGATTCCTGGGGCGAGGCGGTGCAGTTCTTCGGCCACCCGCGCGCGCGACTGCGGCGACAATGTACGGATCGTGCCAAGCAAATGCGCTGTTTCTGGAATGATATTGTTCGTCGTACCCGCCGAGATTTTGGCGATGGTGATCACTGCAGGATTGAACACTGAAATCTTGCGCGTCACCATTGTCTGGATTGCCGAAACGATTTCGCAGGCAACGGGGATGGGGTCGATGGCGTCATGCGGCATTGAAGCGTGGCCGCCCGCACCCTTGACCGTGATGGTTAGCACGTCGGATGAAGCCAATAACGGCCCGCTCCGGCCGCTGAACACACCGCGCGGCGCGTTGGGCATGATGTGCAAGGCAAATGCCGCGTCGGGGAGAGGATCAATCAGGCCATCGTCAAGCATGAAGCGCGCGCCATGATGGCCTTCTTCACCAGGTTGAAACATGAACTGGACGGTGCCTGCAAGTTGCTCGCGCTTGGCACATAGCATCTTGGCTGCACCCACCAGCATTGCGACATGGGTGTCATGCCCGCAGGCATGCATCGCGCCGTCGGTCAGCGAGCTATACTCTAGTCCTGTATCCTCGTGCAGCGGCAGCGCATCCATATCGCCGCGCAGCAACACGGTGCGGCCGTTGGCAGGGCCTTTGAGGGTCGCAATCAAACCTGTTGTCGATGGCCCTTCCCGAAACTCAAGCGGCAGGCCGGCAAGTGCAGCCTTAATTTTTGCGAGCGTCTTGGGGTTCTGCAGACCCAATTCGGGTTCTGCATGAATGGCCCGCCGCAGGTCGACAAGGTCGGGAAGAATGTGTTTGGCGTCATCGCGCCAGTCAGTGCTGATTAAGTCCATGACCTATCTAGCACCAGCCTGACGCGACCGACAACAGTCTTTAGTCCTCTAAGCGAACAGTCACATATTGCGTGGCCGCCCCGCGCCGTTTGACGCCAAGCAAAATCGCCCCGCGACCTGCGGCCTGCGCTTCCTTCACGGCGGTTGCGAGACCAGCGGCTGTGGTGACAGGTTTGTAATTGGTCGAGACGATTACATCGCCGCGACGCAAACCAACCTGCGCAGCTGTACCTGCGCCGGGAACGTCGACAACGATGCCTTTGACATCAGCGGTCATCCCAAGTGCCCGTGCTATTTCCGCGTCGAGCGGAATGACGCTAAGGCCAAGCTTGTCACGGATGACCTTGGAATCGGGCGTATCGGTTTGTTTGTCGAAGTCCTTGTTTTCTTCCGGATTGAAGTTGCTTTGGGCGAGCTTTTCTTCCGGAGGACGTGCGCCGATAGTTGCAGTCAGCTTCAACGGCTTGCCTTCCCGCAAGATATCGAGCGGAATTCGTGTGCCAGGTTTAATGTTAGCTACGATGTAAGACAGGGTGGCTTCGGGGGTCACTTCGCGGCTGTCGACGCGCAAGACGATGTCGCCTTCCTTAAGGCCAGCCTTATCAGCGCCCTCGCCAGCGACAACGCGTGCGACGAATTCACCGCGATTTTTTTCAAGGCCAAGCGCATCGGCAAGATCTTCGCTGACGGGGGTGATGCTGATACCGAGATAGCCGCGTTCGGGACGGACGCCCTTTTTCAACGATTCAATCACCGGAATGGCTTCATCAGCAGGAATGGCAAAGCCAACGCCGATATTGGCACCTACTGGTGAAATCAGGCGGTTGTTGATGCCGACAACTTCACCCTTTAGGTTGAACAAAGGCCCGCCGGAGTTACCCGGGTTAATCGCGGTGTCGGTTTGAATGAAGCGATCATACGCGCCGCCGGCGCCGATGTTGCGCTGAAGCGCAGAAATAATACCCGCAGTTACCGTGTTACCCAAACCAAGGGGGTTACCGATGGCGATGACCCAGTCACCAACGCGGCTTTTCTTGGAATCTGCCATTTTGACAAAGGGCAGATCTATCGCGCGAATTTTCAGCAAGGCAACATCCGAAGATGGGTCGCGGCCAACGATTTCGGCTTCATATTCTTTGCCATCGAACAAAGTGACCGTGACGCGATCAACGGCGTCACCAGCTGGGCCGCCGACGATGACGTGGTTGTTGGTGACGATATAACCGTCGTTCGAAATCAGAAAGCCTGATCCGCCACTGGCCTGTTCTTGCGTCACTGGCCGACGTTCGCCCGTTAGTGGGTTGAGGCTGGTGGCGACCTGCACCTTTTGGCGCGTGGCGATGTTCACAACGGCTGGCTGCAACTGCGCCGCGAGGTCTGCGAAGGTTGCCGGTGCCCCGCCGGGTGCAAGATTGGCTTGTTCTGAAACGGCAAGGCCGGTCTGTGCGGTGACAGGGTTGTCATTGACCAGAGCGACTGTGCCGCCCGCCATCAGGAGCGCGGTAGTAACTGCATAAGCGTAACGCATGGATATAATTCCCTTCGTCTATTCAATGGGCAAATGGCCCGAAAATCAGCCCTTCGATGGCGTGGCAAAGCTTAACGCCAATTGAATGGATGTCCTAATATCTACTAACGTCCGTTACGGAATTTCTCCAGATACGCATTTTGCGGTGACAATATAATGTTGCTTGAACCTTCGCCATTTTGGAACGTCTGACGATAGCTCTGCATTGCGCGATAGAAATCATAGAATCCTGGGTCCTTGCCATAGCTTATCGCGTAGATGCGTGCGGCCTCTGACTCGGCGTCAGCGCGGATGATCTGCGCTTCCTTCTGGCCCTCGGCGTCGATGGCGATGGCTTCCTGATTTCGGGCGCTGCGCATGCGATTGTAGGCTGACTGCAAAGTTGCTGCTGGCAAATCGGCACGTTTGATGCGGACATCAATAACCTCTGCGCCATATTTGCTGGCTTCGCGGTTCAGCGCGGTCTGGATATTTTCCATCACTTCACCGCGTTCGGCGCTCAACAATGCGACAAAGGTGCGCTTACCCAGCTCGTTGCGCAGCGACGATCCTAAAATTGTGCGCAACTGGTCCCGCAAACGATCTTCGGTACGAATTGTCCGATACATTTGCGCAGGCTTGGTAATACGAAAGCGCGCAAACGCATCCACCTGAAGTCGTAATTGGTCGGTAGACAGCACTTCTTGCTGCTCCATCTCAACGCTCAACACGCGCTTGTCGATGATCTGGATTTGTTCAACCAACGGGATGCGGAAGGTTAGCCCGGCGCGCGTTTCGCCAAATTGTTCACCCGTTTTGTAGGGGTTTACGATCCGATCAACCTTACCATAGCTGCTGATGATGGCCTGCTGCGTTTCGGGCACTACATTAATGGACATGCTCATAAGGATGAGCGCGGCGATTACGGATAATGCGAGGTACATTGGGTTTCGCAGGAATGTGCTAATCATTGCTTGTTCCCTGTCACGACTACGGGCTCGGTTTTTTGAGCCGCCTTTTTCTGGAATTCTGGAAGTGGGAGATAAGTATTCACACCGCCGGTCTCTACGATCGTTTTGTCGACCTTGCCCAGCACCTGTTCCATGGTTTCATAATATAGACGGCGCTTAGTGACCTCAGGCGCCTGTTTATATTGCACATAGATTTTGTCGAACTCAGCAGTTTCACCCAACGCAAGTTCCGTTACCCGGCTTGCATACGCGCGGGCATCGTTGAGATAACTTTCGCGTCGTTGCTGCGCAGCGTTCACTTCACGGAACGCGTCGGTTACTTCGGGTGGAGGATCCGACTGGCGTATGGAGATGCTCTGGATCAAAACGCCGGCCCGATATTCGTCAAGCACTTGCTGCATCCGGCGGCGCACTTCAAGCTCAATTGCACCCCGGCCAGGGCCGATAGCTTGCGTCAGGTCATAATTGGCCACCGAAGCACGCATAGCGCTCTCCGCGACCTCTTTTACGGTGCCGTCGGGATTGTCGAGTTGGAACAGATACAGCGATGGATTTTTGATCGACCACCGCACATCATACGCCATGTCGATGATACTCTGATCCTTCGATAGAACCAGATTTTCGCTGCTTGGCTTGGGCGACCCGATCGAAGTCGTCTGGATCTGTTTTGTGTCGATCTTTGTTATGTTTTCGAACGGTGCGGGTAGGGTAAACTGGATGCCCGGCTGAACTGTGCGCGCATATTTGCCCAGTTGCATGACAACACCCTCTTGCTCCGGACCAATTCGGTGGATGCTTGTCCACACAAGCCACAGCGCAAGAAAGGCGCCGATGATGAGGGGAAACCAGCTTTTACCGTTGGGACGTTTGGGTAAGCCGCCAAATCCAGCGCCTTTCCCGCGCAGCATTTCTTCGAGCGAAGGACCACGTCCGCGCGTGCGCGCGGCCGGGTCGGGTGTTGGATCCCATGGGTTGACGGGATCTTGTTTTGATTCACCGCCGCGTCCGCTTGGATCGCTAGTCGTTCCAATATCCGTAGGATCTGATGAATCCCACGGTCCTTTGCCATTTGTTGCCAAAATTACCGTTCCCTGATCGTCAATTTTCTTGCTCATAAAATATATATGGGAATGGTTTTTCAGAAAAACAGTGTCAATCCCGCAATTCTGAATCTATTCGGCAAGACATGACAGATTTCAACACTTTTTCTGATGCCATAATCGCCGTTGTGGGAAGTCGCGCAAGCGGCTTGAAGGTCGCTGACGATGCGGTTTCGTTGATGCTGGACGTCTCCGGCCTAAGTGAGGAACAGCGCGCTGAAATTGAAACCGAGGTCCGTGCGGCAGTCGAAAAAGTCGGCGCGCGGTCAGTGCGCATTATGTTGACCGCTGAACGCATCGTGCCGCGCCTCATCGCGGTCGCCAGCGGTAAGGGCGGGGTGGGCAAATCAACACTGTCAACAAACCTTGCCATCGCCATGGCGCGGACAGGGCGGTCGGTGGGGCTGGTTGACGCGGATATCTATGGTCCATCTCAGGCAAGGCTGATGGGTGTAGAGGGCGTTAAACCTGAGGCCGACGGTAAAATTATGATACCCGTCATGGGGGCCGGCGGCGTTCCTTTTCTTTCAATGGGGCAGTTGGTCAATCCAGGACAGGCTATTGCCTGGCGCGGCCCAATGGCGGGCACTGCGCTGTCCCAGCTTGTCGATGCAAAATGGGGCGCGGTGCGCGATATTATCGTTGATATGCCGCCTGGTACCGGTGACATTCAATTGTCTATGGTCCAAAAGCACAAGCCTGTGGGGGCAGTCATCATTTCTACGCCGCAAGACTTGGCGCTCATGGACGCAATGCGGGCAATCAGCTTTTTCGAATCGGCTAAAGTACCTATCATCGGTTTGGTCGAAAACATGGCCGGATATTTGTGCCCGCATTGCGGTGAAATGAGCGATCCTTTTGGTTCGGGTGGCGCGGAGGCAGCGGCTAAGGAATTGGGCATCCCCTTTTTGGGGCGCATCCCGCTCGACATCAATATACGGATAGAAAGCGACGCCGGAACACCGCCAGCGTTGGGTGAAGGACCAATCAGCGATGCCTATTCCGCGATCGCGCAGCGTGTCGCAACGTGGATTGATTCGCCGAAAGATACCGTTGCATGAAGGAAGCGCCTGCGCTTAAAGAAGGTTTAAGCCGCCGAAAGCTGATGGTTGGCGGTGGTGTGGGTGTTGGACTATTGGTGGCATGGGGATTTTGGCCCCGCCGTTATGCGCCAAATTTACGCGCAGCAGATGGTGAGCATCTGTTCGGCCCGTGGCTTAAAATCGCAGAAGACGGCAAGGTTGTTGTCGCCATTCCGCAAAGCGAGTCCGGCCAAGGCGTTTATACGGCGCTGGCGCAAATTGTAGCAGGTGAATTGGGTGCCGATTGGCGTTCAGTTGCAGTGCAACCTGTTCCGCCAAGCCCGATTTTTGCCAATACTTTGCTAGCGCGCGAATGGTCGTCGGCATTCTTGCCCGAAAATATCTGCGTCGATGGCAATAGCGGCGTCCTTGAAAGCAGCATTAACGAATTGGCCCGCCGCGACATGTTTGTGGTAACTGGCGGATCGTCATCCATCCGGCAGTTCGAGATGCCATGCCGCGAAGCTGGCGCTGCTGCGCGGGCTTTATTGTGTCAGGCAGCCGCTGCGCGCTGGGACATCGCGTGGGAACAGTGCCGGACAGAACGGGGCTTTGTAATAGCTGGAAAGCGGCGCACGTCTTTTGCCGATTTGGCGGTTGAAGCATCGGCGCTTGAGGTGCCGTCGCCGATCCCGCTGAACCCATCGGCACGCAACCATCTTTCCGGGCGCGACGCGCCCCGCCTTGATTTGTCGGCTAAGGTTGATGGCAGTGCAAGTTTCGCAGGGGATGTCCGCTTACCAGACATGCTATTTGCTTCGGTGCGGGCAGGGCCAGCGGGGGACACCAGCCTGATATCAGCGGATACGAAGGCTGGAATGAAGACACGCGGCGTGATACAACTCGTCAAAACCGACAAGTGGATCGCGGCAGTGGCAAGCAATTGGTGGGCGGCTAATAACGCACTTGATACCATGAAGCCGGTGTTCAGAACAAAGGGCCGAATGGCGGACAGCGCGCAGATTGCGGAGTCCCTTTCCAACGCAATTGCCAAGGGGCCTGGCTTTCGCGCCATCAAAACGGGCGACGTAGATGCGGCAATTGCGCCCGAAACCGCGCCGCGCATTTTCAAGGCAGACTATTCGGCTGGCGCAGCTGTTCACGCCCCTATTGAGACGCGGACGGCGACAGCAAATTTCCACGATGGGCGCTTGCAATTGTGGCTCGCAACGCAGGCGCCGCAAGGGGCAAAGCGCGCAGCAGCAGATGCCATTGGCATAGATGTTGATGATGTTGTGCTATATCCCGTCATGGCCGGAGGCAGTTTCGATCGCAATTTCGACAATGTCGTCGCGGCGCAGGTTGCGGTTATTGCCAAAGAAGTCGGCCGACCCGTGCAATTAACGTGGTCTCGCACAGAAGATTTCATGCGCGATCATGTTCGCAGCCCAGCACTTGGCAGACTTTCAGCGGCCATGAACGCCGATGGCGCGATTACTGGCCTTGCAATAAGGGTGGCGGCGGCATCGACTATGCGTGAGCTTGCCAACCGGATCGATGGCCAAGCGCCGGATAAAGCTCGAAAGTCGGCATCGGGCGCATTTGATGTTATGGCGGTTGAAGGGGCGCAGGTCCCTTACGCCATCCCAAATATCGCCATTGACCATTTCCCTGTCGCAATGCCTATGCCGACGGGCCCATGGCGCGGTTTGGCAAACAGCTATAATTGCTTTTTCGTCGAAGGGTTTATCGACGAACTTGCACACAAAGCAGGCGTTGAGCCGCTGTCATTCCGTATGCAGATGCTGGTTGGACAGACCCGTCTGGCGCGTTGCCTAACGGGTGTTGCAAAGATGGCTGGCTGGGATGGCGGCGGGTCGGGCAGCGGGCGTGGTATTGCATGCCACAGCATGCGGGGTAGCCATATTGCCATCATTGTGACCGCGCGCACCGGCGCGACCGGCGTGCGCGTTGAGCGCATTCATGCCATGGCCGATTGCGGCCGGTTAATTAACCCCGATCTGGCACGCCAGCAGATTGAAGGCGGCATCATCTTTGGATTGGCGCAGGCATTGGGGGCGGTTACGGACTTTGAAAGTGGCATGCCAACGGCGCGCCGACTGCGCGACATTGATTTACCCAAATTAGTCGACGTACCAGACATTACGGTCGAATTTGTCCGCAACGACGCGGCGCCGGGCGGGGTGACTGAACTTGGTGTACCTGCCGTGGCCCCAGCCATTGCCAACGCCCTTTTTTCTGCATCCGGTATAAGGCTGCGCGAATTACCTCTATTGTCCAAAGGACTATGATGACCTTACCTATTGATCACCCACCCGTTGCGACGCCAAAGATTGGCGTTCTCCTTGTTAATTTAGGAACGCCGGACGCGCCGACAACGTCGGCTGTGAAGCGTTACCTAAAGCAGTTTCTATCTGACCGCCGCGTTGTCGAAATTCCTGCGCTTATCTGGCAACCGATCTTGCGCGGCATTATCTTGAACACGCGCCCGCAGAAATCTGCCGAAGCATATGCGAAGGTGTGGACGGATAAAGGATCGCCTCTTGCGTTTTTCACCGCTGGACAGGCCGAGGCACTTCAGGCGCGGATGGGCGACAGCGCCGACGTCCGTTATGCAATGCGTTATGGTAATCCGTCGGTCGCTGATCAGCTTGCGGCGATGAAGACGGCTGGGTGTAACCACATATTGATTGCGCCCATGTATCCGCAATATTCGGGCGCGACGACTGGAACCGTATTGGATGAGGCTTACGCCGCCCTGACGGCCATGCGCTGGCACCCTGCCATACGCACGCTTCCGGCCTATCATGATGATGCAGGTTATATTGGCGCGCTCAAAACTTCGATTGAAGCATCATTGGCGGCACTTGATTTTGAACCCGAAGCCATTGTCATCAGTTTCCACGGGATGCCCGAACGGACATTGCAGCTGGGCGATCCTTATCACTGCCACTGCCAAAAAACGGCGCGTTTGTTGTCCGAGGCCATGGACCGTGATCTGGTGATCAGTTTTCAGTCACGTTTTGGTCGGGCCAAATGGCTTGAGCCGGCGACTGACCATACGCTGATGCGTCTGGCACGCGAAGGTACCAAGAAAGTGGCCATTTTTGCGCCTGGGTTTTCCGTGGACTGCCTTGAGACGCTCGAAGAGTTGGCCATGCAAGGACATGAGCAGTTCGAGGAAGCTGGCGGAACCCATTACGCCTATTTGCCGTGCCTAAACGACATCCCCGTGGGTATGGACATGGTCGAGACGATTGTGCGCCGCGAACTCGGTGGCTGGATTTGACGCACCGCCCAGGCGGTTGGTAAATTGTCTGGGCTAACGTTCACGGCAACTTGCGCTTGCCCTTCGCCGCATTAATTATCTCAGCAGTTGTTTGGTAAGGGAGCATGTATGAATCGAGTTGCAGTGGTTACCGGGGGAACCAGAGGTATTGGAGAGGCGATTAGCCTCAAGCTGCAAGAAAAAGGCAGGCACGTCATCGCCAATTACGGCGGCAATGATGCCGCAGCAAAGGCGTTTTCGGAGCGTACAGGAATTGCGGTGCAAAAATGGGACGTGGGTGACCATAAAAGCTGCATTGATGCCTGTGCGGCGATTGAGGCCCAATATGGCCAGATCGACATCATGGTGAATAACGCCGGTATCACGCGCGACGCCACCATGATTAAGATGACCTTTGAGCAATGGGACGAGGTTATCCGCGTTGACCTTACCGGCTGCTTCAACATGGCAAAGGCGGTGTTTGCCGGCATGCGCGAACGCAAATGGGGACGCATCGTCAACATCGGCTCCGTAAACGGCCAAGGGGGCCAAATCGGCCAAGTGAACTATGCCGCCGCCAAATCCGGCATTCACGGGTTCACAAAATCACTTGCGGCAGAAGGCGCGCGTTACGGCGTAACCGCAAACGCCATCGCGCCAGGATATATTGGCACCGAAATGCTTTCGACGATCCCTGAAAATGTGATGGAAAAAATTATCGCGCAGATACCTGTTGGGCGTCTTGGGCAGCCCGAAGAAATTGCGCGCGGTGTTGAGTTTTTGACCAGTGACAATGCAGGGTTCATCACCGGATCGACTTTGTCGATCAACGGTGGCCAGCACATGTATTGAGGGTTATTCGGTTTGAACGACATATACCACCCACCGGTCAAGCGCAGCATGACGGTTGCGGGGCATCAGACGTCAATTAGCCTTGAGCCATTATTCTGGAATAGGCTGCGCGCTGCGGCGGAAGCAGAGGGCTTGCCGGTAAACGCGGTTGTGGTCCAGATCGATGTTGCGCGTCTGGAATCGGAAACGCCATGTGGTCTGGCTAGTGCAATAAGATTGTGGCTTATGACGCGCACATAAAACTAACCCATGTGCCCTGTGATCCAGAACATGTGATGTGGAATTAAAGCCCTGCTTCTACAGCAATTCTGACGGCATCAGCGGCGTTTGAAGTCGCAAGCTTCTTAAACATAAGCATACGGTGCATCTGAACTGTTTTTTCACTTAGCGATAGACGATACGCAATTTGTTTCGTGCGGAAGCCGCGGGCCATTTGCTGCAATATCTCGCGTTGACGTGGGGATAGGCGGCCCACAATTTGTGCAGCCTGTTGTTGCCGCACCAGGGCGATACTTTCTTCCTCGGGCAAAACCTCAATCTGCGAGCCTACGAAAAGCTGCAGATTGCCCAGATCGTCGAACAAGGGCGCGATCATCACAGCGTTGCGAAATGGTGACCCGTCTTTCCGATAGTTGATAAGCTCGGCCAAAGCAGGACGCTGCCCATATACGGAGGAACGCAGTTTTTCGGTCTGGCCATTTTCGGTGTCCGGTCCCCGCAAGAAACGGCAATTCCGACCAATCACTTCGGCTTCAGAATATCCAGTCAGTGTGCAAAACGCGGCGTTGACTGCGATAATCGGATTGTCAGATTTAGTCGGGTCGCTGACGACCGTCGCAATCGGACTAAGCTTAATCGCATCCAGAACCGGATGCCGGCTGGCTGAAACGGGGGAGGAGGGTGTGTCTAAATTCACTAGGCAGAGGATGCCGCAAAAATGTCCTTCTGGCAACCGTTGCTTCGTTACCAGGTCACAATGTAACCCAGTGTTTCATTCTGTGCCGACGCGTTCGATATCCGCGCCCACCAGCTGAAGCTTTTCTTCAAGGCGTTCGTAACCGCGATCGAGATGATAAAGGCGGCTAACATGGGTTTCGCCCTCTGCTACCAAGCCCGCAATGACTAAACTCATCGACGCGCGAAGGTCGGTTGCCATCACTGGTGCGCCCGTGAGTTTCTTAACGCCATGGACGATAGCCGTGCGGCCCTTGGTTTCGATATGTGCGCCCATCCGGTTCAATTCGGGGACATGCATATAGCGGTTTTCAAATATGGTCTCCGTCAGCACGCTGGCGCCGTCTGCCATGCAGAGCATCGCCATGAACTGCGCCTGCATGTCGGTGGCAAAGCCGGGATAGGGCGCAGTTGAAATCGTAAGCGGCTTCAATTTGCCGTCCGACTTCACGCGTATTCCAGTCTCTGTATCTTCCACGGTAACACCCGCCTGACGCAAGGCATCAAGCGTCGCGTCCATCTCACTGGCCTTTGCACCGACGAGCTCAACATCTCCGCCGGCCATGGCAGCAGCGCAGGCGTAGCTGCCTGCTTCGATCCGGTCGCTCATGACGCGGTAGGTCGCACCATGCAAGCGGTCCTTACCCTGAATGATGAGATCGGATGTGCCGATGCCTTCAATCTGCGCACCCATGGCGACAAGCATATTGCATAGGTCCACAATTTCAGGCTCGCGCGCCGCGTTGTGTAAAACGCATGTGCCCTTGGCGAGGCTGGCAGCCATCAACGCATTTTCGGTTGCGCCCACAGATACGACGGGGAAGGTATATGTACCGCCCGGAATGCCCTTTTTGGCGATAGCTTTGACATAGCCTGCGGCTACTTCAATCTCGACGCCAAAGGCCTCTAGCACCTTCAGGTGGAGGTCGATCGGGCGGTTGCCAATCGCGCATCCGCCGGGCAGCGAAACTGTCGCCTCACCTGCCCGCGCCAGCATTGGTCCAAGCACCAAGATTGATGCGCGCATTTTGCGGACGAGGTCATAAGGCGCGACGTTGCTGGTAATCCGCGTCGCTTCAAGGGTCATGACGCGGCCAAAATCTTCGGGGCGGGATCCTGCCACAGTGGTCGATATGCCGAACTGGTTCATCAGATGCTGGAAGCCGTCGATGTCGGCCAGACGCGGTAAATTGCGCAGCGTCAACGGTTCATCGGTCAGCAGCGCGCACGGGATCAGCGTCAATGCGCTGTTCTTTGCACCGGAAATCGGAATTTTGCCTTTAAGTGCGTTGCCGCCACGTACGATTATTTTGTCCATCGCAGCGTATTTAGCGGGATTCGGTTGCGGCGCAACTTAGGATTTGGTGAGCGCAGCCTCAACCTGCCCAAGCCGTTCCTTACCCCAGAACATCTCTTCGCCCACAAAGAAGGTCGGCACGCCAAATGCGCCGCGTTTTGCAGCAGCTTCGGTGTTCGCCATCAGCTCGGCTTTCACATCGGGATCATCGGCCAAAGCAAGCAAGGCTGCACTGTCGAGGCCAGCGCTGTCGAGGACTTGGCGAACAATTTCTGCTTCGCCCATGTTCTTGCTGTCTTCCCACATCGCCGCCATGACCGTGTCGACATAAAGCGCAAAGCAGGCAAGCTGCTGGGCAGCAACTGCGCCGCGCATCAGATATAGGGAGTTTATCGGAAAACGCGGGTTCATCTTGAACGGCAACGCATGCGCCTTCACGAAGCGGTCAAACTCGAGCATTTCGTAATTCCGCTTAGCCGGCGTTTCGGCATAACGCATCATGGGCGCTTGGTTGTTCGTCAGTTTGAACAGGCCACCGAGCAGAATGGGGACATACACGAGCTCTGCGCCGGTGCGCGCACAGATCTCGGGCAAGCTCTTGTGCGCCAGATAGCTATTTGGTCCGCCAAAATCGAAAAGAAACTCCAAATTTTTTGCCATCAGAAACTCTCCGACCAAGGACGCAAGTCCATCTCATGTGTCCAGGCGGTGCGGTGTTGTTTGTGTAAGGCGACATATTGCAGTGCGATGGCATCGGGCGACAATATACCGTCAGCGGCTTTGGCCGCTTCAAAATCGGTTCGGATACCCCTGATAAAGGCCGTATCTATTCCGCCGTCGATAATAACATGCGCGACATGGATATTCTGTGGTCCAAGTTCACGCGCCATCGACTGCGCGAGCATGCGCAATGCACCTTTCGCGCCAGAAAAAGCTGAAAACCCTTTGCCGCCGCGAATGCTTGCAGTTGCGCCAGTAAAAATGATGGTGCCCGATTGCCGCTCGACCATCCGCCGTGCAGCCTCACGCGCCATAAGGAAACCAGCGAACGCCGCCATCTCCCAAACTTTGCGGTACACTTGCGCGGTCATATCAAGCACTGAGAAATTGACGTTCGCGCCGATGTTAAAGACCGCGACTTCTATCGGCCCGACGTCGCGTTCAATCGCGTCGACCATCGCGACCACTTCGTCTTCGATGCGAGCATCGGCAGGGTAAGCGTGCGCTTTGTAACCCTCATCGCGGATCGATTGCGCGAGAGCTTCAAGTTGATCGGCATTGCGCGCACGGCGGTTGACGCAAGCGACATAGCCTTCGCGCGCAAAGGCCTTGGCGATTGCGCCGCCTGTCGCGTCACCTGCGCCGACGATAAGGGCCGCCTTACTCAATCTTTTTCAAGTGTGCATTGCAGTGGGTGCTGGTTCTTCAGGGCAAAGTCCATCACCTGCGTTACCTTTGTTTCAGCCACTTCATAAGTAAAAATGCCGCAAACGCCGACGCCCTTTTGGTGTACATGGATCATAACCCGCGTTGCTTGATCAGTGTCCATCTGAAAAAACGCCTTGAGGACATGTACGACAAATTCCATCGGCGTGTAATCGTCGTTCAGCAGCA
>NZ_JBIKPH010000141.1:0-6077 GCF_044357595.1 Sphingorhabdus sp.
GCGACCTATTTGCCTGACCTGCCTGAACGACTTGGCTGGGCGCATATGGTGATATCGCGGGCAGGGGCGTCAACGATAGCCGAACTAACCTGCGCTGGACGGCCCGCCATATTGGTACCGCTACCAAGCGCAACCGATGACCACCAAAGCTATAACGTTAAGGAAATGGTCCAAGCAGGCGGCGCCCGCGCCATCGCGCAGCCAGCATTCACCGCGGTAGAGTTGGCCAAGCAGATCGAGAAAATTGCGCTTGAGCCCGGTGCGCTGAAAAATGCGGCGAAGGCAGCGAAAAACTGCGGCCGGCCAAATGCGGTTGCCGACCTTGCCGACCTTGTCGAGTCTTTTGGCCGCGCCCCAATCATGCATCCTATAACGTCCCCATCCGAACACAGGGGCGCGTTCAATACGTCCCCTGCACTTGCCAAAGAGAACGCAGCGTGAAGGGTGTTCCTACCGATATTGGCATTGTCCATTTCGTCGGCATCGGCGGCATTGGAATGTCCGGCATTGCAGAGGTCATGCATAATCTTGGCTATCATGTGCAGGGCAGTGACATTGCTGACAGCTATGTCATTGATGGCCTTCGCCAACGCGGCATCAAGGTGATGATCGGCCACAGTGCCGACAATTTGGGCGAGGCGACCGTCGTTGTGACGTCAACTGCCGTCAAGGAAGGCAACCCCGAGCGCGATGCAGCTTTGGAAAGGCGGATACCCTTGGTACGCCGCGCCGAAATGCTTGCCGAATTGATGCGGCTAAAAAACACCGTTGCTGTGGCGGGCACGCACGGAAAGACGACCACGACATCTTTAATTGCCGCGATGCTGGACCATGGCGGCATTGACCCGACGGTCATCAACGGCGGTATCATCAACAGCTATGGTTCCAACGCGCGCCTTGGGGCAAGTGACTGGATGGTGGTTGAAGCCGATGAAAGCGATGGCAGTTTCTTACGGCTTGACGGCACGCTGGCGGTGGTCACCAACATCGACCCAGAACATCTCGACCATTATGGGGATTTTGACGCGATCAAAAGGGCGTTTGTCGAATTTGTCGAAAACGTCCCCTTTTATGGCGCGGCGATCATGTGTCTCGACCATCCCGAAGTGCAGGCCATTTTGCCCAAGATCCGCGACCGTCGGATTATCACTTACGGATTTTCGGCGCAGGCCGATATTCGCGGCGAAAATGTCACTCCGAACCCGGGCGGCAACCGTTTCGATGTGGTCGTTCGCGCACGCGATGGATCGCAGCGTACGATAAAGGGTATTCAGCTTCCCATGCCGGGCCGCCACAATGTACAGAACGCGCTGGCCGCGGTCGCCGTTGGCCTTGAAATGGGGATGAGCGACGCAGATGTTGCGCATGGCTTTGACAAATTCGGTGGCGTTAAGCGCCGCTTTAGCAAGGTTGGCGAAGTTGTCCTTGACGGTGGGGTCGTTACGATCATCGACGATTATGGCCACCATCCCGTCGAAATCCGCGCGGTGCTGTCGGCTGCACGCGAAGGTGCGCAGGGACGGGTGATTGCCGTCGCACAACCGCACCGCTTCACGCGGCTGCGCGACCATATGGATGATTTCCAACAAGCATTTAATAATGCCGACATGGTGTTCATATCACCCGTCTATGCAGCCGGCGAGGGGTCGATTGACGGCATAGATGCAGATGCGCTGGTGCATGGCATAAAGGCGCGCGGGCATCGTTCGGCTGCGACAGTGGCCGATGCCGATGACCTGGCACGCAAGCTGGCCGAAGTTGTTCAGGCGCATGACATTGTCGTGTGCTTGGGCGCTGGCGACATCACCAAATGGGCAGCTGGCCTTGCCGATGCAATTCAGGCAGCGCGCGGATGACAACGCTGCATATGCCGCAAGTGCAAGGACGTTTGACCCAAGCCGCGCCGTTGGCCCCTTTGGTCTGGTTTAAGTCGGGCGGCTGCGCGGATTATCTATTTGAACCTAAAAACATCGCCGACCTGCAATCTTTTTTGCGCGAACTTGACCAAGCCACGCCGGTCATGGCGCTTGGCTTGGGATCTAACCTGATTATCCGAGATGGCGGCGTCAGGGGTGTCGTTATCCGCTTGGGTAAGGCCTTTGCTAAAGTCACTTGTACCGACGCTGTCACGATGGAATGCGGCGCTGGCGCATCAGGCATTTTGGTGTCTTCCACTGCGCGTGACAATAAAATCGCTGGTCTTGAGTTTCTGCGCTCCATTCCGGGAACCGTCGGCGGCTTTGTTCGCATGAACGGCGGCGCATATGGCGGCGAGGTAAAGGACATTTTGCGCGATTGCGATATTGTCTTGCGCGACGGGACTTTTGCGACGTTGACTGTGGACGAGTTGCATTACAGCTATCGTCATTCCGAACTGCCAGATGGCGCTATTGTCGTTGCGGCGCGTTTTCAAGGACGTCCCGGAGAACCCGAAGCCATCCAAGCCGAGATGGACCGCATCAGCGCATCGCGCGAAGCATCGCAGCCATTGCGATCCAAAACCGGCGGGTCGACCTTCAAAAATCCGGATGGACATAAGGCATGGCAATTGGTCGATGCTGCGAGGTGCCGCGGGCTTCAGATTGGCGGTGCGCAGGTGTCCGAAAAACACACCAATTTCCTGATTAATACCGGCGATGCCACCAGCGCGGATATTGAGGCGCTTGGCGAAGAAGTCCGTGCGCGCGTAATGGCGCAGTCTGGCGTGGCACTAACATGGGAAATCCAGCGCGTGGGTGAAACGAAATGAGTAAGCACATTCACGTTGCCGTGTTGATGGGGGGGTGGTCGAACGAGCGGCCTGTATCCTTGATGAGCGGCAATGGGGTCGCCGATGCTTTGGAAAAGGTCGGATATCAGGTCAGCCGCGTCGATATGGACCGCAATGTCGCGCAAGTGCTGGTTGGCCTTCGTCCTGATGTCGTATTCAATGCCTTGCATGGCGTCCCGGGTGAGGATGGCACAGTGCAGGGCATGTTGGACCTCATGGGCATCCCTTATACGCATAGCGGCATGGTGACGTCGGTTATCGCGATTGACAAGGAATTGACCAAACAGTGCCTTGTGCCTGCCGGAATTCCTATGCCCAAGGGAACGATGGTCGAAAGCGAAAGCCTTTATGCGGGTGATCCGCTGCCGCGGCCTTATGTGCTTAAGCCCGTGAATGAAGGCAGCTCGGTTGGTGTGGCAATCGTCACTGATGACAGCAATTATGGCAATCCGATTGCCCGTGATGCCAAAGGGCCGTGGCAGGAATTTGACCGGTTGCTGGCAGAACCTTTCATCAAAGGCCGCGAGCTGACGGTAGCAGTGTTGGGTGACAAGGCGTTGTGCGTGACTGAGTTGAAGCCAAAGAGCGGCTTTTACGACTTTGACGCGAAATACACTGATGGCCTGACTGAACATATCTGCCCTGCAGAAATCCCCGATGATGTCGCGCAATATATGCTGGATACTGCGCTGCGCGCGCATCAATTGCTTGGCTGCAAAGGTGCCTCACGCACGGATTTTCGTTGGGATGACGAAGCGGGTATGGACGGTATATTCGTTCTGGAAACCAATACGCAGCCCGGCATGACACCGTTAAGCCTCGTGCCCGAACAAGCGCGGCATATTGGTATCAGCTACGAACAGCTAGTCGACATCATTGTGAAAGAAGCGTTGGCATAATGGCAGGTGCGACACGCAAGCCAGCAGCAAAGCGCAAAGCAACTGCGGCCAGCCCGCGGAAGAAGGTCTCCCAGATTTCGGGTGTCGACAAACTGTTGCGCATGCTCTCATTTTCCGAAGAGGAAGTGCAGCGCGTCATCACTTGGATTATCGTCGCGGTGCTTGCTGCGCTTGCCTTTGCCGCTGCGCAATATGCTGGACTGACCGCCGCTGCCTATCAACAATATGCCGCGCTTGCCGCAAAAGCCGGTTTTCAGGTGCAGCGCATTCAGGTCACGGGCATGGAACGGGTCGACCAGTTGAAAGTCTACCAACTCGTGCTCGCCGAAAAAGACCGTGCGATGCCGTTGGTGGATATCGACAAAGTGCGCATGGATCTTTTGCAATATGGCTGGATTAAGGACGCCCGAGTTGCACGGCGGCTGCCGGATACGCTTGCCGTCCAGATTATCGAGCGCACGCCGACCGCTATTTGGCAACGCAACGGGAAATATTCGCTGATCGACGCAGAGGGGATTGTTCTGCAAAATATTCGCCCCGGTGAGGGCGGTGACTTGCCGATGCTGAATGGAAATGATGCAAACCGGCACACGGTCGCGCTGAGTGCGTTACTCGACAAAGCGTCCGCGCTGAAATCACAAGTTTCCGGTGCAACCTGGGTCGGCAACCGTCGGTGGGATATTCAGTTCCAAACCGGAGAAACGCTTGCGCTGCCAGAAGGAGAGGCCGCCGCAGCCAAGGCTTTGCTGAATTTTGCGCGCATGGATGGTGTACACCGCTTGCTTGGCCGCGACCTGATCCATTTTGACCTGCGCGATCCAGATCGCGCCTATTTCCGCAAAGCACAGAAGGTGGAACCCGCCAAAGTGGAGAAGACGGAAAAAGTGGAAAAAGTGGAAACCAAAGAAGTTATCTCTAAAATCAGTGGACAGACAGCATGAAAACGACGCGCGTTGAAAGGCTGATATCGGCAATCGATATCGGCTCGTCGAAGGTTTCGGCCTTGATTGCGGGTCAAACCGATAGTGGCGAATTGCTTGTTCTTGGCACAGGGCAGCGCGAAAGTCGGGGTGTGACGCGCGGATGCATCGCTGATGTCGAACAGGCAGAACTATCTGTGCGCCATGCGGTCGAACAAGCGGAGCGGATCGCTGGCCTCAACATCGACCGCGTTTGGGTTGGCATGTCTGCTGGCGGGCTCGATAGTATGCTCGCGCCGGTCGAAATCGAATTAGGCGGCGACCGTATTACACAAGAAGATGTCGGCGAACTGCTGCAGGCTGGACGCGACAATATCCAAACCGGCGGCAAAATGGCGCTGCATATTCAACCGACCTTATATTCGCTTGATGGGGTTGGCGGCGTAGCAAACCCAATTGGACTGCATGCCGATCGCTTGGGCGTTGACGTGCATGTTATCCTTGCTGATCCATCGCCGGTTCGGAATATGGACATGACGGTACGCGCGGCACATTTGGATGTAGAATCGCTAGTCGTTGGACCGGTAGCAACCGGCCTTGCGTGCCTGACATCAGAGGAACGCGAACTGGGCGTTGCGCTGGTCGAATTCGGTGCGGCGGTCACCAATGTGTCGGTGTTCATCGGCGGAATGTTGGTTGGGCTTGAGACTATTCAAAAGGGCGCGTCGGACATTACCGATGACATAGCCTCAGCCTTTGGTATTCGCCGGGCGCAGGCAGAGCGATTGAAATGCTTTCACGGTTCTGCCTTAACCAGTCCGCGCGACTATCAGGAAGTTCTTGATATCGGTCCCGACGAAAATGGCGTTGAACCAGGAAACCAAGCGCCACGCATCACCAAAGCACAGTTAAACGCAGTGGTCTGCCAGCGCGTCGACAGCATTGTTACCGAAGTCGCGCAAGCATTGAAGACGCTAGGATTTTCTGGACCGTCTGGACATCAGGTGGTGCTGACTGGCGGTGGTGCCGAGCTTAAGGGTGCCGCCGAACATATGCAGAGCGCGCTTGGACGGACGGTGCGCATTGGTCGTCCTTCCGGGCTAACCAGTATTCCCGAAGCACATTCTGGTCCCGCATTTTCGACACTGGTGGGTTTGATTCATTATGCCGCATCGGAGCGTCTTGAGCTTCAATCCGGCTATGATATGCGCGCTGAACAGCTTGGCGGGGCGATGCCGAGTTTGATTGAACGCATAAAACGGGCGGTTCGTGAGAACTTCTAACAGAAAGCTGTGCAAAACGGGTAATTTTGGGGTGTGCGTTTTTTGCTTTTGTGTCAAAAGCGTGAAAGTTTCGAACAAGCTGATGGGGCTAAGGGGATAAAATTATGAGCATCAATATCGGGCCACCAATGGTTGACGAATTGAAGCCGAAAATCGCAGTTATTGGGGTTGGCGGCGCTGGCGGTAACGCAGTTGCAAACATGAT
>NZ_JBIKPH010000142.1:0-6069 GCF_044357595.1 Sphingorhabdus sp.
CCGAAACCGGCGCGATTGGCGATGGCAAAATCTTCGAATTCGAACTTGCTGGTGCGTTGCGCATCCGCACGGGCGACACCAACGAAACCGCGCTTTGACGCGATACTATCAAGCTAGGGGAACCAGACAATGTCAAAGACACTGAAATTTCTAGGCGCGGCGGGGGCGACTATGTTCGCCGCCTTGCCCGCTTTTGCGCAGGAGGCTGCGCAAAAAGCGGCTGATGGCATAGCGGCGGCTGGCGCTGCTGTGGCGCAGGTCGCAGCAACAGCTGCGGTCGCCGATGGCCCGATCAAGGCACCGACAGTTGAACAAATGGCCGGCATGGTCGATAAAGGCGATACGACTTGGATGTTGATCAGCTCCGCGCTCGTCCTGCTGATGTCGGTTCCTGCATTGGCATTGTTCTATGGTGGTCTTGTGCGCACAAAGAATATGTTGAGCCTGTTGATGCAGGTGTTCATGATCGTGTCCGTCGCGGCGCTTGTCTGGGTTAGCTGGGGCTACACGCTCGCCTTTACCAGCGGCACACCGTTCATCGGCGGCTTCTCCAAATTGTTCTTGCAGGGCGTTGATGCAACCACGGTTGCGGCGACCTTCTCAAACAATGTCTATATTCCGGAATATGCCTTTGTGGTGTTCCAGATGACCTTTGCCTGCATCACGCCGGCGTTGATCGTCGGGGCATTTGCAGAGCGGATCAAATTCACGCCGTTAATCCTGTTTGTGGTGGCCTGGCTAACGGTCGTCTATTTCCCGATCGCGCACATGGTCTGGTACTGGGCTGGCCCAGACTTCCTCGTCGACGCACCGACGGACATGGGCTATTTATGGGGCATGGGCGCACTTGACTTCGCTGGCGGCACGGTGGTGCACATCAACGCCGGCATTGCGGGCCTTGTGGGCTGCATCATGATCGGAAAGCGCATCGGTTACGGCAAGGAAGCGACACCGCCGCACTCGATGACCATGACGATGATCGGTGCCTCGCTTCTGTGGGTGGGCTGGTTCGGCTTCAACGCTGGGTCCAACCTTGAAGCCAATGGACTTGCCGCTCTTGCATTCATCAACACCTTTGTCGCGACTGCTGCTGCTGCCGTTGCATGGTGCCTGATTGAACAGTTCCACCATGGAAAACCATCATTGCTTGGTGCGGTTACGGGTGCGGTTGCTGGCTTGGTTGCGATTACGCCAGCCAGCGGATTTGCAGCGCCAATGACATCAATCCTGCTCGGCTTTATCGCATCCGGCGTCTGCTATGTCTTCGTCGCCTATGTGAAGAACAAGCTGAAATATGACGACACGCTCGACGTCTTCGGCGTGCACTGTGTCGGCGGGATTGTCGGCGCTATCGGCACCGCCATCGTTGCCGACCCGTCACTGGGCGGTCAGGGCTGGCTCGACTATACTGTCTTCCCGGCAGTCGCTGGTGAATATGACATGGCGGGCCAATTGGTCACCCAGATTAAAGCGGTCACCCTGACGCTGCTCTGGTCGGGTATCGGTTCTGCCGTCCTGTTCTTCATCCTCGACAAGACCATTGGCCTGCGGCCCGATGCCGAGGCAGAACGCGAAGGCCTCGACATCACCGAACATGGTGAGCGTGCCTACAATTATTGAGCTTTACGACTTGGTGGCGGGGCGTTTCTTCTCTCCTTTATGCCCCGCCGCCTCCATATGTTCCTCCCGCGAACATCTAACTCATGGCCCGGACCTTTATGGTTCGGGCCTTTTTTATTGTGCAGCATGCTCTGCGCTCGAACGGATAAATGGATCCTGAAACGAGTTCAGGATGACGGGTGTGCGGGGACGTAAGACCCTGAAGCCGAAGGCTGGCAGAGCCGAACTAAGTTCGGGACGACAGGGGCCTGCTTATGCGACCTTCGAATCCGCCCCAAGTATCAACTGATCGGTGACTTTGCCGACAGTGGCCGCAGCGCGTGCGATGTTTGGCGTCATGGATGATTTGTGGCGGAATTTGCCTTCAATCTGGCCGCCAGGCGCGATGGTTAGGTTGCTATAGACAACGTCGCCTGTAATTCGCGCCGTGGATTCAATGACGAGGTCATTGGCCTCAATCGAACCTTCGACATGGCCGGAAAGCTTTGCCGATTCGGCGATGATTTTGCCCGCGATTATGCTGCCTTCGCCCTGCACCAGATTGCCGCAGGTCACGTCGCCTTGCACCTTGCCGTCGACATGCAGGTCAACGCGCGCTGACACATTGCCAACAATTTCAACGTCGGCGGCGATGATGGAAAATGTATGGCCAGAATTGTTACGCACGCTAACGTTACTCCTTTGCTGCAGGGTCGGCACGGAGTCCGGCGATGGTTTGGACTTTGAGAACATCTGGATTTGCCTCCAAAAACTTACGCGGGTTGATAGCCTGACCGTTCAGGCGCACCTCGAAATGCAGGTGGCTGCCGGTCGAACGACCTGTGCTACCCATCCGTCCGATTTGAACGCCCCGTTCAACCATTTGCCCCGGCCGGACATTTACGCCCGACAAATGCGCATAGCGCGTTAGAAAGCCATTGGCATGCGTAATTTCAACACTTTTGCCATAGCCGCCATTAAAGCCAGCGAGCGTCACTTTACCCTCGGCTGCCGAAAAAATGGGTGTTCCAACTGGGCCCTTAAAGTCCAGACCGGCATGCATGGCGCCGACGCCCGTGAACGGATCGCTCCGATAGCCAAAGCCGCTGGACATATACATGACGGATGCGGGCAACGCGGTCGGGATTGCGGCCAATGCGCGCTCCATGGCGTCCATGCGGCCAAGCGCGGCGGCAAGTTTCAAAAAGCGCGGATCACGGACGTCCTTTTTGCCTTTGCCAAAGAACGGCTCGAACAGACCACCCTGCGCGTTGCGGGCTTGGCGTGCCAGTGTCTCGGGGTTCAGGCCAAATTGGCGAATGGCAGCTTCGGCCTTCAAGGTCCGCGTCTGCGCCATTTTGGTTATTTGTTCTGCAAAGCGAATTTGCCGTGCCTCTATGCGGGCAAGGCCAGCGGCTTCGGGTACCATCGCACTGATGGTCTTTACGGCCTTGTCTTGTTCGGTTGCGGTGGATGCGGTCGCCGCTGAAGCCCCGGGTTCTTTCAGGTCACCCAGATATTGGTCGCCTAGGCTTTCGAGCATTTCCTGCCGACGTTCCAAATCCTTAGTCACTTCGTTGATTGAACCGCGGTAGCTTGCCACGCGCTCTTCGGCCGATTCGACCTTGGCTTCCTGTTCGTTCAGCGCAAGACGCTGCGCGCTGAGGGTCACTTGATTGATCGCCATGCCAAAAGTGACCAATAACCATAGCCCGAGAACAGACGCGAGGGTGCCGGCAGCGCGGCGTTGCAGGCGCGCAGATATCTTCAAGAACCGGACTTGGCCATTGGCCCGCATGAAAAACTCGCGGTCAATAAACCATCCAGCAGCCCGGTTTTTCCAACCGGACATTCTGGTCTTAAGCGACACAAACCACCCCGTTTTAAGTTCGATGATGGCGCGTAGCAGACGAAGGGAGGCCTAGCGAATCGCGTGCACCCGACTCGTGACGAGTCGGGTGAGTCGTGCGATGAGTTGTGGAAAACCTCGTTAAAATGACATTTGGATATGTTTAATTTGGTATATTTGGGCCTAAAAATCCGCGTAAAAATACGTAAATTCAATGACATTGCACCGATTCGCATGTGTTCCATAAGCGATGCGTGTCAAATAAAGCGGATTACTTTCCCTTTTGACGCCATTTCTCTACGAGTTGCAGATGATGACCGACAACGACATCCTGATGGCCAATATGACGGCCAATGCACGTTCCGCCGCGCGGTGTTTGGCGGGCGCCAATGCTGCGACCAAGGCGGCTGCATTGTTGGCCGCTGCCGCTGCCCTGCACGCCAGCGTGGCAGATATTCTCGAGGCGAATGCCAAAGATGTGGCCGCTGCGGTGGCGGCGGGGATATCCCCTGCGATGTTGGACCGGCTGAAGCTGGATGAAGGCCGCATCGCGGCGATGGCATCCGCGGTGGAACAGGTCGCAACGCTAGAAGATCCCGTCGGGCAAATCATCGACAGCCGCAGCCGGCCCAATGGCCTTGTCATGGAACGCGTCCGCGTGCCTGTGGGCGTGCTTGGCATTATTTATGAAAGCAGACCCAATGTGACTGCTGATGCAGCGGCCTTAGGGCTGCGCTCGGGCAACGCCGTCATCCTGCGCGGCGGTAGCGAGGCGGTACACAGCAACCGTGCGATCCACGCGGCGATGGTGCAGGGTGTGACGCACGCAGGCTTGCCCGCCGACGCCGTGCAGTTGATCCCGACTCAGGACCGCGCGGTGGTCGGCGCGATGCTGCGCGCGCAAGGGGCGATCGACATGATCATTCCGCGCGGCGGCAAGTCGCTGGTTGCCCGGGTTCAGGACGAAGCCCGCGTGCCCGTGCTCGCGCATCTTGACGGCATTTGCCACAGCTATGTCCATAAGGATGCCAACCCCGAAATGGCGCAAGCCTTGGTCGTGAATGCCAAGATGCGGCGCACCGGCATTTGCGGCGCTACGGAGACGTTGCTTATTGATCAGGATTATCCCGCGCCTGCGCCATTGATCGCCGCGCTGCTGGATGCCGGCTGTGAAGTGCGGGCGGACGATATATTGATGGAGCTGGATACCCGCACCGTGCCTGCCGATGCGGAAGATTGGGACACCGAATATCTTGATTCGGTCATTTCAGCCTGCGTCGTATCGGGGCTGGATGACGCGATAGCGCATATTGCCCGCCATGGCTCGCACCATACTGATGCGATCATCACGCAAGATGCTGCTGCCGCAGCACGCTTTTTGGCAGAAGTCGACAGCGCCATTGTCATGCACAATGCCTCCACCCAATTTGCCGATGGCGGCGAATTTGGCTTGGGTGCGGAGATTGGCATCGCCACTGGTCGCTTGCACGCACGCGGCCCCGTCGCGCTCGAGGGGCTGACGACATATAAATGGATTGTCCGCGGCCAAGGTCAGACACGCCCTTGAAAACGATTGGCCTCATGGGCGGATCGTTCAATCCGGCGCATAAAGGACACCGCGCGATTAGCCTGTTTGCAATGGATTCGCTCGGGCTCGACGCATATTGGTGGATGGTCTCTCCGGGCAACCCGTTAAAACCCCAATCGGACATGGCACCTTTGCCCGCGCGGATGGCATCGGCAAAGGCACAAGCAAAGCGCACACCGATTAAAGTCACCGCTATCGAACAGGCGCTTGGCACCGTCTACACCGCTGAAACGCTTAAGAAACTGGTGGCGCGTTACCCAAAAACGCAGTTCATTTGGATTATGGGCGCCGACAATTTGCTGCAATTTCATCACTGGCGGCGCTGGCGCGATATAGCGCGATTGATGCCGATTGCAGTTATTGCCAGACCAAGCTATAACCCCCAAGTCGTTGCGGGTCCCGCAATGGCCTGGTTCAGGCGGTTTGTCCGGCGTTCGGACCAGCGTCATCACTGGACGAAATGGAGTACGCCAGCGCTTGTCTTTTTGCGCTTTCGTCCAGATCCGCGTTCGGCCACCGCTCTTCGGCGTGCGGACCCATATTGGTTTCACCGATATAAGGAACTTGGAACGCGTGACGGCGTTACCCGAAATATTGTGCTTTAAGGAGCCATCTTGATCGAACCTGCATCCGTTCCTGCCTCTGGCAAAGCCACCGCAAAGGCCAAGGAACCCACATTAACCCCCGACGCGCTGCACGCGTTGATTCTTCAATCGCTCGATGATGATCAGGCGCAAGAAGTGGTCACCATTCCGCTTGAAGGCAAAAGCAATATTGCCGACCATATGGTCGTCGCATCTGGCCGTTCGTCGCGCCAAGTGGCCTCGATGGCGCAAAAGCTTGCCGAGCGTATTAAAAAGGCCGGACGTCATGCCCGCATCGAAGGTTTGCCATCGGCGGACTGGGTGCTGATTGATGCCGAAGATGTCATCGTGCATCTTTTCCGTCCCGAAGTCCGCAGCTTCTACAATCTGGAACGCATGTGGGCATTTGGTGACGCGCCCGAAGTCGCGTCGCAATAAGACCGGTCGCC
>NZ_JBIKPH010000143.1:0-6034 GCF_044357595.1 Sphingorhabdus sp.
AGCAAAGGCAATTTTGACGCGATTAAAGCCATTTTGTCCTGTTTATATGAAGGTTCTATCCTGCCGTTCGACACCGCGCTTCGTGTGGAATCCAAATATTTCACAAAGCTGCTTTCGGGTAGCCAAGCGAAGAACATGATCCGCACCTTGTTCATCAACAAGCAGGCTGCTGAAAAGGGCGCTGGCCGCCCTGCAGGCGTCCCGCCGGTTGAGATCAAAAAGGTTGGCGTGTTGGGTGGCGGGCTCATGGGGTCGGGCATTACGCATGTCACCGTTAAGGGCGGCATGGACGTTGTCGTTCTCGACCGCAGCTTGGAAGATGCCAACAAGGCGGTCGATTATAGCCGCAAGATCATCGACAAGGCCGTCAGCCGTGGCAAGATGACCAAGGAAGCTGGGGATGCTTTCATGGCGCGCATCACGCCGACGGACAATTATGACGACCTAAAGGATGTCGACCTTATCATTGAGGCTGTTTTTGAGCGTCCCGATGTAAAGGCAGACGTTATCAAGAAGGCCGAAGCCGTAATTGGCCCTGATGTCGTGTTCGCTTCGAACACGTCGACATTGCCGATCACCGGCCTCGCCAAAAATTCGTCACGGCCGGAGTTGTTCGTTGGACTGCATTTCTTTTCACCCGTTGAAAAAATGCCGCTGCTCGAAATCATTCCAGGCGAATTGACGGGCCCACGTGCCTTGGCGGCAGCGTTCGATTATAATGCCAAGATTAAGAAAACGCCGATTGTGGTCAAGGATGTCCGCGGCTTCTTCACCAACCGCGTTTTCCCGCCGTATATGGGTGAGGCGATGAAGCTGGTGACGGAGGGCGTTACACCAGCTTTGATTGAAAACGCGGCCAAGTCGCTTGGCATGCCCATAGGTCCTTTGGCGTTGCTTGATGAAACGACGCTGCAACTCGGGTATGACGTGATGCAGTCGACCAAAAAGGAATTGGGTGACGCGTATCAGCCAAGTGGCACCGAAGACTTTATGGAGTTGATGGTAGTCAAGCTTGGCCGCAAGGGACGTCGTTTTGGCTCTGGCTTTTACGATTATGATGCCAAGGGCGAACGCCTTGGTCTGTGGCAAGGCATGGCGGAGCATTATCCGCTCGCCGCTGAACAACCCTCGGTTGAAGAGGTGAAGCAACGTCTACTTTACATCCAGTTGATTGCCACGGCGCAATGCTTTGAAGAAGATGTGGTCAAAGACCCGCAGAGCGCAGATTTGGGCGCGATCTTTGGTTGGGGCTTTGCGCCTTATACCGGCGGTCCGATGAGCTATATCGACACGGTCGGGCTGGAGAATTTCGTCCGCACCGCCGACAATCTGGCGCAGCGTTTTGGTAACCGGTTCGCGCCACCCAAAAGCTTCCGCGATATGGCTGACAAGGGCGAGACCTTGTATAAAGCAGCCGCTTAACCCCAGAGCAACAGGCACAAAAAAAGGGCGGCCTCCGGATTGGAGACCGCCCTTTTTGTTTGTAATGTTTGTTTAGAACTTAGCGCGGACGGTCATACCGTACATGCGTGGCTCTTCCACGAAACCGATCAGCGAGCGTGTTCCTGCACCGCCGCGAAGTGGCGTATTGGCCGTAATCCCGCGTGTGATTTCGTTCGTCAGGTTTGTACCCCATAGTTCAAAGGTGTAGCGTTCATCCGGCGTGGTAAGCCCGATGCGTGCGTTCATCTTGAAGTAGTTTTCCTGACGTGCCAACGGAACGGCCAGACCATTCGTATCGGTATCGATTGTCCGGGTCGTGCGGCTGTCGGAATAGTTCACATTGCCGTTGACCAGCAAACTCCAACCCGAGTCATTCAAAGGACCATCGTAAGTCATACCGACTACGCCTGCAAATTTAGGCGCGTTCGTTAGATCTTGACCACAAAGTCGCAATGTGGATCCGAGAGCTGCGGCTGCTACACCATCCGCGCAGTTGCTCGGATAGCGCGCATTGGCATATGTTGCCGAGACATTCGCAGAGATGTTATCACTCAACTTACCAAACAACTCTAGTTCAGCACCCGTCGACCGCGCCGAATTGACGTTGAAGGTCAGGAACTGGACACCTGTAAATTCAAGCACCTGGAAGTCGCTCATTTTCATATCGAACAAAGCCAAATTGGCCTTGATGCTTCCAAACAATGTTGCCTTTACACCGACTTCGATCTGGTTGACCTTTTCCGATTTAAAGCTTGGGTCTGCATAAACCGGAGCAACAATTACCGGACCCCCCGGTGTTGCCAAGCCGGCAAGAATCGCTGCCGAGTTCTGCAAGGTTGCCGACTGCGGATCAAGGTTAAAGCCACCCGATTTGAATCCATGGCTGTAACCGGCGTAGAACAAAAGATCTTCGTTCGCCTTGTACCCAAGTTGCGCCGTGTAGGTGATCTCATCGTCCTTGAATTCCTGAGCCCACACACGCGGCAACGGCAGTTTCGCACTGGCAAGACCGCCACCCACAGCTGCCGGAGCAGTAAGGGCAACCGATGTTGCAAATGGGAAGCAGTTGATGCCAATCATACCCGCACGAAGTGGCGCAGGAACGCCACCAGTCAACACACCATTCACACTTGCCTGGCATGCACTGGCACCTGCACCGGTCGTTCCAGCAAGCTGGTTGAATGATGCGTCCTTGGTTTCATTCACGTAGCGCGCGCCAAGCGTTAGGCTTAGCTTGTCTGTGAAACTGATGACATTATGCGTGAACACCGAGTAGCTGCTTGCGTCCTGCAGGAACCGGTTTTCGGCATAGTTGCCATTAGCATTGACTGGGACACCGGCATTGCCGAGCGCGGTCAGCGCGAACAATGGGTTGACCCCCGCCGCATTGGCAAAGTTAAACGCGCTGCCAGTGCGTTGGAAATCAGCGTTCAGTGTCATTGTCTGGTCAGCACGAATTTTCTCACTGGAGTAAAATCCACCGACCAACCAATCAACACGATCGTTAACCGCCGTGCCCTGCAAGCGCAATTCCTGCGTAAAGGTTTTGATATGGTCACCCGACGGCAAGATTCCGGGACGCGATGTGCGTGCACCATTACCGACCGTGTAGGTGTCGTTGGCGGTGAAGCCACCGACCGTTGTCGAACTCGAATCAAACTTACGATATGCAGTAACCGAGGTCAGCTTTGCGCCACCCAAGTCCCATTTCAATTCGGCCGAGGTGCCCCATTGCTTAGAGCCGTTCTTGTAAGGACCGCCGTTGATCGACAAATTCTTGAGAGCGCTCAATCCGGACTGGTCTACGCCATCGCTTGCTAGGCCGTGGAAGGCTGAGAAAGGCGCAAGTTCGGTTTCGCGAACAATAACGGCTTCGCAGCATTGTTCGTCAGTTTTGGCATAATCGGCCAACAGGCGAATGCTCACATCGGCATTGGGTTCGATATACAGCTGGCCGCGCAGCATATAGCGGTCGCGGTCATTGCTTTCGGCGCCTGTGGGGGATTTTAGATATCCGTCGCGCTTGCGCCATGTGCCTGAAAGCCGAACACCAGCGACATCTTGCACAACTGGAAGGCTAACACCTCCCTGCAAGTTCATGAAATTATAATTGCCATAGCTGGCATTCACAAAACCTTCGGTGGTCGATAGGCTAGGGCGTTTTGTGGAGACGTTCAATGCACCAGCCGACGTGTTGCGACCGAACAATGTACCCTGAGGACCACGCAGAATTTCAAGCCGTTCGATATCGACAAGATCACCCAATGCTACACCGGGACGTGACTGATAGACACCGTCGATGAATACGCCGACCGAGCTTTCAAGGCCAGTGTTGTTGCCGGTGGTGCCGACGCCACGGATCTTGATCGATGTGCCCTGCGTTTCGGTCTGCGATGACTGGATGTTAAAGCTTGGCGAAATAGATGCCAGGTTCTTGATGTCATTGACACCCTGACGCTCCAAAGCTTCAGGCGCGACTGCGGTCACGGCAAGCGGAATGTCTTGCACGTCCATTGCGCGCAACGTTGCGGTCACGATGATGGGTTCATCCCCACTGTCGTCGCTAGATTGAGCTGTCTGGGCGTAAGCTGCGGGCACCAGCATTGCGCTGCATATAGTGCTACACAAAGCAGCGGTAATTACACGATTAAAACGACGCATTTCTCTCTCCTTCTTGTAACCGACAACCTATTGGCATTTGCTGCTCATATATGGTTGGCGGCGCTCTTGACGCTTCCCGGTTGGGACAATTCGGGAAGAAACTCTTTAAAGATAACTTTTCTATCGCTGAAATTTGACAAATCCAGCAATTTAATTGTGCGATTGAAAATATCACTTTGTTGTGGCTTTTATGCACTAAGACGTTCATCAACTGAGGCTATGTTTGATCGCCCCACGATACTGGACGAGGCTTTCTCCCGCCGCGTCGCTGCGCATGATTTTCCAGCTTCGCGCAACAACGCGGCATCCCAATCATTTGCCCCGCATATTCTTGTCGATTTGTTCGATAGCCAGATTATGAGCCGCCATCTCGATCTTTGGGCGCGGCGGTCAAAGGGTAAGACATTTTATTCTATTGGTAGTTCTGGCCATGAGGGGACGGCTGCCATGGCCGCAGCAACACGTGCCAATGATATGGCGTTTCTGCATTATCGCGACGCCGCATTCCTGATCCAGCGCAAAAAGCAGGCAGGCGGGCTTACGCCATTGCACGACATGGCCTTGTCCTTTGCCGCGTCGGCAGATGACCCAATATCGGGCGGGCGGCATAAGGTGTTGGGATGCGCGCATACGTTTGTGCCGCCGCAGACGAGCACTATTGCCTCGCATTTGCCTAAGGCAGTTGGTGCGGCGCATTCTTTGGGAATGGCGCAGCGGTTGCAACTCGCCGATGCAGTCCTGCCGCATGACTCTGTCATCCTATGTTCGTTCGGCGATGCGTCTGCCAATCATTCTACATCGCAGGGTGCATTCAACGCGGCATGCTGGGCAGCGTACCAGCATTTGCCCATGCCGATCGTCTTTCTGTGCGAAGATAACGGCATCGGGATCTCTGTGCGCACTCCGGGCGGTTGGATTGCTGCCAATTTCGCCAATCGTCCTGCCCTGCATTATGTCAGATGCGACGGCGCTGACCTAAATGATGCGTTGCGCGGGTGCGAAGAGGCGGTCACGTTCGCCCGTATGCGGCGTAAACCCGTTTTCCTGCATATGCAGACCATCCGTTTAATGGGGCATGCAGGCGCCGACGTCGAATTAAGCTATGCACCCATCGCGCAGATTGAAGCCGCCGAGGCGCAAGACCCGTTGCTGCACAGCGCGCGCATTTTGCATGAACAGGCTGGGATGTCGGGCCTGGAGATAGTCGCCCGCTATGAAGATATGCGTGCACGGGTGGAGCGGGTCGCGCTTGATGCATTGGCCAAGCCGCGTTTGGGGACTGTTGCTGAGGTAATAGCCTCGATTGAACCAGAGAAGGGCACGAAGTCGTCGCCGCCCTTGCCAGATGCCGCTAGGCGCGATGTTATGTTTGCCAAGGACGCGCGTAATTTGGCCAAGCCTGTCACATTGGCAAAAAGCATTAACTTTGCGCTCGCCGACATCATGCTGCAATATCCCAATGTCGCCGTTTTTGGTGAGGATGTCGCGCGCAAGGGCGGCGTCTATGGCGTGACGCAAGGGTTGCAGGAGAAGTTCGGCGCGGCCCGCGTTTTCGACACATTGTTGGATGAACAAACGATTTTGGGCCTTGCCAATGGCATGGCGCATAATGCTTTTGTGCCGATACCCGAAATCCAGTTTCTGGCCTATCTGCACAATGCGGAGGACCAGATCCGCGGCGAAGCGGCGACATTGTCTTTCTTTTCAAACCGGCAATATCGCAACCCGATGGTCATACGCATTGCAGGTCTACCCTATCAAAAGGGTTTTGGCGGGCATTTCCATAACGACAATAGCCTTGCTGTTCTCACCGATATTCCTGGCATCATCGTCGCCTGTCCGTCAAACGCATCGGATGCGCCTGCCATGCTGCGCGAGTGCGTTCGCTTGGCGCATGAAGATGGGCGCGTGGTGGTCTTTATCGAGCCGA
>NZ_JBIKPH010000044.1:0-16312 GCF_044357595.1 Sphingorhabdus sp.
GTTCTCACCGATATTCCTGGCATCATCGTCGCCTGTCCGTCAAACGCATCGGATGCGCCTGCCATGCTGCGCGAGTGCGTTCGCTTGGCGCATGAAGATGGGCGCGTGGTGGTCTTTATCGAGCCGATTGCATTATATCATACGAGCGACTTGCATGCGCCAGACGATGGCGGGTGGACCGCGCCCTATGTGACGCCGGAGGCGGATAATGCGATAGCTCTGGGTGCGCTGGGTCAATGCGGTAATGGAACTAAACTAGCAATAATAACATACGGAAATGGTTATTTTCTTTCGCGTCAAGCCATGTCCGAATTGGAGGCGGGGGGCATCGATTTAAGGATCATTGATCTGCGCTGGTTGCATCCCCTTGAACCCGACGCGATTGCCGTTGCCGTTGCCGATTGTCGGAATATCCTCATTGTAGATGAATGCCGTCGGTCGGGTAGCCTTAGTGAGAAGCTGATGACCATATTGACCGAGGCGGGTCGCGGGGATGTTACGAGCCGGATTACCGCCGAAGATTGCTTCATTCCATTGGGGCCAGCGGCCGAACTGGTCTTACCGAGCAAAGCCTCCATAATAGAAGCAGCGCGGGCGGCGGTCGCATGAAAAAGCGGGCCTTGGTCGTTTGCCCCGGACGCGGGACATATAATGCGGCCGAACTGGGGTATCTGCAAACGCATCACGCGGCGCGTTCGGACCTGATAGCAACCGTGGATGCGGCCCGCGTGGCCAAGGGGCAAGTCCCCATCTCGCAACTGGATAGTGCAACCAAATACACGCCATCGGTGCATATGACTGGCGATAATGCATCTCCCTTGATTTACGCCTGCGCGATGGCTGACTTCGCCGCGATTGACCGTGACCGATTTGATATCGTGGCGGTCACGGGCAACTCAATGGGATGGTATCTGGCGCTGGCATGCGCCGGCATTCTTGACCTCGCAGGCGGAGCGCGGCTGGTCAACAATATGGGCGGGTTAATGCACCAGCAGGGAGCCGGGGGGCAGATTGTCTGGCCCATTGTTGATAATGATTGGCAAATAAAGGAAAATAAAATATTATTTATCAAAAATTTGCTAGCCGAAGCGAAGGCAGTTTCTAAAATCAAAATTTATGTTTCTATCCGGCTTGGGGGCATGATTGTTTTTGCAGCAGACGAGGCCGGACTGAAATGGCTTATGGAGCGCCTACCCAAAGACGAGCGCTTTCCTCTGCGCCTGATGCACCATGCGGCTTTTCACAGCCCATTGTTGAACCACATCGTGCCGATGGCGCGCGCCGAAAATCAAGCGAGCGACTTTGGCAGAGGCGATATTCCTGCAATCGACGGGCAGGGGCGTATCTGGTCGCCCTGCGCGTTCAGCCGCGAAGCGATTTACGACTATACGTTTGGCGCGCAATTGACCGATAGCTATGATTTCACCCGTGCGGTTCAAGTCGCGGCGGCTGAATTTGCGCCTGATACGATCATAGTATTGGGACCCGGCACGTCATTAGGTGCGCCAACCATTCAGGCCGTGATTGCCTCTGGCTGGCGCGGACTGTCTGGTAAAGCCGACTTCCAAGCGCGGCAACAGGATGCCCCTATATTGATATCCATGGGCATGGCTGATCAGCGTATTTGGGCCGAGAGCGAAATGGTGCATACGAATAAGCGCTAGACGCTCGGTCGCTTCAGGATAAAGGGAAAAGCGATTGTGCAAGGCGAACGCCTGCTGCCTTGCCAGGAGACCGATGGAATGCGTGACCATAGTTCCAATTTGCTGCTGTTTGGGGCGACGGGAGATCTCTCTCGCCGCATGCTTTTGCCGTCCTTATATGCTTTGCACGCCGATGGCTTGATTGAACCAAACCTGCGCATTTTTGGGACCGCCCGCAGCGCGCTTACCGACCACGCCTTCCGCGACATGGCACGCGCGGCTTTGTGCGAATTCCTGCCAGACGACCGTAAAGCAGAAGGATTGATCGACGCCTTCCTGCAACGCCTGCATTATGTTCCGCTTGATGCATCAGACCCTGATGGCTTTGCGACCCTTGCCGCGCGGATTGGAGACATATCGGGCGGGTTGTCCATCTTCCTTTCGACCGCGCCGTCACTTTTTGAGGCAACGATTAAGGGTCTGCACTGCGCAGGGTTGTCCGGCGAGAATGTCCGCATTGGCCTTGAAAAGCCGTTGGGCAATGATCTTGCCTCCTCCTGTCATATCAATGATGCCGTCAACGCGGTATTCCCCGAAAAGCGCACCTTCCGTATCGACCATTATCTGGGCAAGGAAACCGTCCAGAACCTCATGGCGCTGCGCTTTGCCAATATGCTGTTTGAGCCGCTGTGGAACGCCAATGCTATCGCGCATGTGCAAATTACCATCAGCGAGACTGTCGGGCTCGAGGGACGCGCTGGCTTTTATGACGATACCGGCGCGTTGCGTGACATGGTCCAGAACCACATGTTACAACTGCTTGCGTTGATTGCGATGGAGCCGCCGGCAAGTTTGGATGCGACTGCCATTCGCGATGAAAAGGTTAAAGTCCTTCGTGCGCTGCGTCCTGTGATTGATGGCGATGTTGTGACCGGCAAATATTCCGACGGCGCAGTGAATGGCGATGCGGTAAAAAGCTATGAAAGTGATCTTGGTAAACCGTCGGACACCGAGACTTTTGTCGCTATCAAGGCCTATGTCGACAATTGGCGCTGGCAGGGCGTGCCTTTCTTTCTGCGCACCGGAAAGCGGCTCCCCGAAAGACGCAGCGAGATTGTTATCCAGTTCAAACCTGTCCCCCACAATGTGTTTAGGGATCGCGGCGGCAAGCTTGAGGCGAATACGCTCATCATCCGTTTACAGCCTGAGGAATATGTAAGGCTATTGGTTATGGCAAAAAAGCCCGGTCTGGATCGTGGTGGTGTTACTTTACGCGAAGTGCCGTTGGACCTGTCGCTCACGGCAGCCTTTGCCGGATCGCGTCGCCGGATTGCTTATGAACGATTGCTTCTGGACCTCATAGAAGGCGACCAGACGCTATTTGTGCGCCGGGATGAGGTTGAGGCCCAGTGGGGCTGGGTTGATGCTATACGAGCCTTATGGAGCGTTACAGGGCTTAAGCCAAAAGCCTATGGCGCAGGCAATTGGGGTCCCAATGCGGCGATTGCACTTACCGAACGTGATGGAGTGAGCTGGCATGAGTGATATGCACGCAACAGTTGAAGCCGTCACTGCGCGCATTGTCGAACGGTCTAAGCGCGGACGTCAGGCCTATCTCGACCTGATAGCCAAACAACGCGACGCGGGCGTCAACCGCCCTGTCTTAAGCTGCGGCAATCTTGCCCATGGCTTTGCTGCGAGCCGCGAGGATAAGGCATCAATCCGCGACGGTAAGGCGATGAACATCGGCATCATCAGTGCCTATAATGATATGCTGTCCGCGCATCAGCCTTATGGCCGCTATCCCGAGCAAATGAAGATCTTCGCGCGCGAGGTTGGCGCCACTGCGCAAGTCGCAGGTTCAACCCCCGCCATGTGCGATGGCGTGACGCAGGGGCAGGATTCGATGGAACTGTCTTTGTTCAGCCGCGATGTCATCGCCATGGCAACGGCGGTTGGCTTAAGCCATGGCATGTTCGAAAGCGTTGCGATGTTGGGCATTTGTGACAAGATTGTTCCCGGCTTGCTGATTGGTGCTCTTCGCTTTGGCCATTTGCCGACCATCCTTGTGCCAGCAGGCCCAATGCCATCGGGGCTTGCCAACAAAGAAAAGCAACGCGTTCGCCAGCTTTATGCGGAGGGCAAGGTGGGCAGCGCCGAATTGCTCGAGGCGGAGGCCGCGTCTTACCATAGCGCGGGTACCTGCACATTTTACGGAACGGCAAATTCCAACCAAATGATGATGGAAGTCATGGGGCTGCATATTCCCGGATCTGCCTTCATCAACCCCGGAACGAAATTACGCACGGAACTGACACGCGCCGCCGTGCATCGTTTGAGCAAGATCGGCTGGGATGGGGATGATTACCGGCCCTTGGGGCTTTGTGTTGATGAGAAAGCGATTGTGAACGCATGTGTGGGCTTGCTTGCGACGGGGGGCTCAACCAATCATGCGTTACATATTCCTGCCATTGCACGTGCGGCCGGGATTATAATCGACTGGGAAGATTTGGACCAATTATCTTCGGCCGTGCCTTTGATTGCCCGGGTATATCCAAATGGATCGGGCGATGTGAACCATTTTCATGCCGCCGGCGGCATTGGCTATGTCATTCGGGAGTTAATAAAAGCTGGCCTGCTACACCGCGATATCATGACCGTCGCAGGCGATGATTTGGCCGATTATGGGCGTGAGCCGGTGTTGGATAATGACACGCTTGTGTGGCGTGATGCGCCAGCGGTTTCCGCCGATGACAGTATGTTGCGTCCGCCATCTGCCCCTTTCAGCCCCGATGGCGGGATGCGTCTGGTAACCGGCAATCTTGGCCGTGCAACGTTTAAGACGAGCGCTGTCGACCCTGTACGCTGGACGATAGAAGCGCCGGTGCGGGTTTTTGACGACCAGAATGATGCCCTCGCGGCGTTTAAGGCTGGCGAGTTGGAACGTGATGTCATCCTCGTCATCCGCTTTCAGGGACCGGCAGCCAATGGCATGCCTGAACTGCACAAATTAACGCCGCCTTTGGGTGTGTTGCACGACAAGGGGTTTAACGTGGCGCTTGTCACCGATGGCCGGATGTCCGGCGCGTCGGGCAAAGTACCTGCCGCCATTCACTTGAGCCCAGAGGGTGCGCGGGGCGGGGCTATCGCCAAGCTTCAGGATGGTGACATCGTTCGTTTGTGCGCGAACACCGGAACGCTGTCGGTTTTGGTGGAAGCGGACATTTGGTCGGCACGCGAAGCGGCGCCAACGCCAGCGCAACATATCGGCACTGGGCGCGAATTGTTCGCGTTGATGCGGGCTGGCGCCGATGCAGCAGAGAAGGGTGGGTCGGCCATGTTGGCGGCGGCTGGACTATGACTGCTATTGTCGCTGTCGATATCGGCGGAACCCACGCCCGTTTCGCAATTGCCGAAGTTCAAGACGGGCGCGTAATTGAGTTAAGTGAGGCTGTTACGCTCAAAACCGCGGAACATGCGAGTTTTCAGACCGCGTGGCAGGAGTTTGAGCGCCTGAACGGCGCGTTGCTTCCCCGTGCGGTCGCGATTGCCATTGCTGGGCCGGTAGACGCCGATGTGATCAAGCTTACCAACAACCCTTGGATTATCCGGCGGTCGATGGTGTGCGAAAAATTGGACGTCGATAGCTTTGTCATCGTCAATGATTTTGGCGCGGTCGGACATGCAGTTGCGCAGGCCGGAACAGAGCATTTTGAACATCTAACGGGACCGAAACAGGATTTTGCCGCCGAAGGTACATTGAGCATTATCGGTCCGGGAACGGGGCTTGGCGTCGCGCATATATGGCGCAAGGGTAGCAATTATCATGTGCAAGCGACCGAAGGCGGGCATATTGATTTTGCACCGCTCGACCCGATTGAAGATGCCGTTCTTGCGCGCTTGCGCAAACGCTACCGCCGGGTCTCGATTGAGCGCGTCGTGTCTGGTCCAGGGCTAATTAATCTTTACGAAACGCTTGCCGCCATTGAGGGGCGTGCTGTCCAGCAATATGACGACAAGACATTGTGGCAAATGGGCATGTCCGGCCAAGACAGCCTTGCCGCCGCGGCAATAGACCGTTTCTGCCTGTCGCTTGGCAGCGTGGCAGGGGACATCACGCTCGCGCAGGGCGGGTTTGCAGGCGTGGTGATTGCCGGTGGCCTTGGCTTGCGCATAAAGGACAGCCTTATCCGTTCCGGCTTTGCTGAACGATTTAGGGCGAAGGGACGGTTTGAAGGCCTAATGTCCGCTATCCCCGTAAAACTGATCACGCACCCGCAGCCGGGCCTATTTGGTGCAGCGGCGGCTTATGCCCAGCAACATGTTTAAGGATGCAACCAGATGAGCCCCGTTGAGACAATAATGCGAACCGCGCCCGTTATTCCGGTGCTGGTAATTGAGGATGCGGTTCACGCGCGGGCCATCGCCGAGGCGCTTGTTGCAGGCGGGTTGCCAGTGCTTGAGGTTACGTTGCGCACCGCTGCTGCCTTGGATGCGATTGCAGAGATGAAGAAAGTCCCAGGTGCAATTGTAGGCGCTGGAACAGTCGTAGACGTGCCGGGACTGGATAGCGCGATAGCTGCTGGCGCGGAATTCATTGTCTCGCCAGGACTGACCGACAATTTGGGTAAGGCAGCTATTGCGAAAAATATTCCGTTCTTGCCAGGCGTTGCGAGCGCCGGTGATATCATGCGTGGTCTTGACCTCGGCCTTACCCATTTAAAATTCTTCCCAGCGGAGGCCAATGGCGGCCTTCCGGCACTTAAATCGCTCATTGGGCCTTTTGGCCAATGCAAATTTTGCCCCACCGGTGGCATAAAACAGGACACGGCGGCCGAGTGGTTGGCAGTTCCGGAAATTTTATGTGTTGGCGGTAGCTGGCTTGTTGGTAAAGGCGTTCCAGATGTTGTCGCGATTGAATCGGCAGCGCGTGCCGCATCGGCATTACGAAACTAACGGAGACGAGAGCACATGGCCGAAGAAATCGAATGGTGGGATTTTGACGCTGCGGAAGATCTAATCGACGCCGTGGTCGGCGATGTCAGCTTTATCATTGAAAGCGCACTTGACGCCCGTGGACAGGCACTTGTTGCATTCCCCGGCGGTTCAACACCAAAACCGATTTTGGAAAAGCTTGCTCAAGCCAATATCCGTTGGAAGAGTGTCACGATTATTCCGACCGATGACCGCCTTGTTCCGGTCGACAATCCGATGTCCAACGTCGCTATGATTGCCAAAATTTTCATCCCAAAGGGCGCAAGGGTTTTGCCAATCGCAAGCGATGCGGCCGACCACAAGCTGGCCGGCAGCGCGGCAAATGCAAGATTGGCTGATTTGCATTGGCCGCCTGATTTGGTTTGGCTTGGCATGGGTACCGACGGTCATACTGCATCGATTTTCCCTGGACCTGATTTGGAATCGGCAATGGATGGAGGCAAAGATGTGCGCGCTGTCGGGGTTGCACCTGATCCGCTACCGCCAGAGGCGCCCGTTAACCGCGTAACGCTAACTGGTACCGCCATCGGTGCGGCGCGGACTGCCATATTGGTAATCAACGGCGCAAAGAAGCGCGAAGTACTTGAAGCGGCAATTGAGCAGGGAAGTAAGTCGGCTTATCCGGTTGGCCGCGTGCTCGACAAAATCGTCGTGCCGGTCGACATTTACTGTCTCGACGATTGAGTTAAACGCGGCGCACCTTGCCGGGTGCGGTTTTTTCGTTAAGTTTTTTGAGATAAGGCGGAACATCCAACTCGGAAACCCGAACTGGTATACGCGCGTCTTTGGGATTTATGACTTTATCAAAGGCAACGCCGATGCGCCCGTCGATCGTCCATGCCACATGACCGCCAACCCAGCCAATGTTCTGGATCTTAACATCTATACGATCACCACGCGACAGGCGGTTCGGCACTTCAGCCATCAACCCGCCTGCGGACAGATTGCGGATTCGCACTTCATGTTCTTCTTGCGCATTTGAAAAACGTAATACGGCCTTAAGTAACAAACTGTCGCGATTCATTTTTCGCTTTGCAGGGGAGAATGTTTCGTCGCGAATTGAGTCATCCATGTTGCAAAACCCAGCACAAAGTTAGTTTTAGAGCAGTGCTGATCCGTGGCATGGAAAAATTGCCGATAGGTTAATGGCTGCAGATTTATGACTATTTTCTAGCTTGTTATTAAAGGCATAGGATGTTTAGTCGTCGCGTGAAACCCGTTCCTGCCTCTCGTGACGCTCCTGGGCTTCAAGCGTCATCGTAGCAATCGGCCGGGCACGCAGGCGGGCCAAAGAAATAGGCTCTCCTGTAACTTGGCAATACCCATATTCGCCTTCGGTGATGCGGCGTAACGCAGCCTCAATCTTTGCGATAAGTTTGCGCTGGCGATCGCGAGTACGAAGCTCAATACCCCAATCGGTCTCGCTGGATGCGCGATCGTTGAGATCTGGTTCACGCATCGGACCGTCCTGCAATTGATTCAGCGTACCCTGCGCCTCAACCAATATGCTATTCTTCCAATCGACAAGCTGCTTTTCAAAGAAACGCAGCTGCCGTTCGTTCATAAATGGTTCGTCGACGGTCGGGACGTACGATTCATCCAAATCAACGTCAGAAATTCTCATTTCGCTGGTCGCATCTTGAGGCTTGGCACTTGGGCCCATAGTAATTTCCCCACCTCTGGCCGGTCCTCCAAAATGAAGTAACCTGCGTCTAAATCTCTCTCGCCGGCGCTATAGACTTGGGCCAAAAGCGGCACAAGGGCCAAATGTTGCGGGTTATCTTCAATTTTGCAAAAGCTGTGGAAACGATTACATGCGACCAGTAGATATCTTTCACACAGTTCCCACGCATGGGATTTTATGATTTAGCGTTTGAAAAATTGAGATATTTTTCGAATTAAGTTAATGATAGCACTTGATATCATTGCGTTTCGGCTTCCGATCCGCGCTGTTGTCAGCGTGCGTTAGGTCAGGAAATGTTGGTCCGAACATATGTTTCGTTGCGGGAGAAGGACAAGGCAAGAGGTCCGGCGTAAGCGTTGTGCAAACAAGGCGTGCGTGTTCGCCCTTTTTCATTGCGAAACGGCGGCTTGCGCGGCATAGCGTGGCGCCATGCATGACCTGAAATATATCCGCGAAAATCCACAAGACTTTGACGCTGCTTTGATCCGTAGGGGCGCTGCCCCCGTTGCTGCATCCATTTTGGCTTTGGATGAACACCGACGCGCGATCCTGACAGAAATGCAGAATGCGCAGGCCCGCAGAAACGAAGCGTCTAAAGCCATTGGCGCAGCCATGACTAAAGGCGATACCGCCACTGCAGAGGCGTTGAAGGCAGAGGTCGCGCAGTTGAAAGACATATTGCCTTCGTTGGAAGAGCGCGAACGCGGGGCTGGCGCCGAACTCGACTCATTGGTCGCGGGACTTCCGAATTTGCCTGCTGCAGATACGCCCGATGGCGCCGATGAAACAGACAATGTCGAAATCGCACGCTGGGGTTCGCCGCGGAACTTTGACTTTGAACCACGCGACCATGCCGATGTCGGCCCTGTACTTGGCCTCGATTTTGAAACCGGCGTCGCTATTTCTGGCGCGCGTTTCACATTCATGCGGGGACAGATGGCCCGTCTCAACCGAGCGCTTGGTCAATTCATGCTCGATTACCAGACCGCACAGCGCGGCTACACAGAGTGCGCAACGCCCTATTTGGTGCGTCAGGAATCGCTATTTGGAACAGGGCAGCTGCCAAAATTTGCGGAAGACAATTTCCAGACTACCGATGGCCGCTGGCTCATTCCGACCGCCGAAGTATCGCTGACCAATAGCGTACGTGAACAGATTTTGGAGGAGAGCGCACTGCCGATCCGGTTGACCGCACTGACACCCTGTTTCCGGTCCGAGGCAGGCGCGGCGGGACGCGATACCAAAGGCCTTATCCGCCAGCATCAGTTTGAGAAAGTCGAGCTGGTCTCCATCGTCCGCCCGGAGGATAGCGCCGCTGAACATGAACGCATGGTGGAAAGCGCTGAAGGTATATTGCAAGCGCTTCAGCTACCCTATCGTAAAATGCTCCTGTGCACTGGTGACATGAGCGCCAGCGCGCGTCGGACCTACGATCTTGAGGTCTGGCTGCCCGGCCAAGGTTTGTATCGCGAGATATCAAGCTGTTCGAACTGCGGAGACTGGCAGGCGCGGCGCATGAATACGCGCTATCGGGCTGCTGAGACCAAAAGCAATGTGTTCGTCCATACGCTGAACGGCTCGGGACTGGCCGTAGGCCGCACGCTAGTCGCAGTCCTTGAAAATTATCAGCAGGCGGATGGCGGTGTCATCACTCCGGATGCTTTGCTGCCTTACATGGGCGGTCTCACAAAATTGGAGGCAACAGCCTAATGCGTATATTGCTAACCAATGATGACGGGGTGAATGCGCCGGGTCTTAAGGTGTTAGAGGCGATTGCCCGCACAATTAGTGATGATGTCTGGATTGTTGCGCCCGCCGAGGAAAATTCGGGTGCCGGCCATTCCCTCACCCTGACCAAGCCTGTGCGTATTCGCCAGCATGAGGATAAACATTATTCGGTCGCGGGCACTCCCACGGATTCCGTCATGTTGGGCATTGGGGTCATCATGAAGGATATGAAGCCTGACCTGATTTTATCTGGCGTCAACCGGGGCGCTAATTTGGGGGATGACATCACCTATTCGGGAACCGTATCAGCAGCAATGGAGGGGGCGCTGGCAGGTATCCGCTCAATCGCGCTGAGCCAAGTGTATAGTAAAGAAGGCATGGCGGACGCGGTACCCTTTTCTGCGGCGGAGGCATGGGGCGAACGCGTGCTGCGGCCGCTACTTAATATACCATACACGCCGCGCACATTGACTAACATCAACTTCCCCCCGCTGCTGCCGCAAGACGTAAAAGGCATCAAAGTAGCGCGTCAGGGTTTCCATGATTACAGTCGAGGGTCAATTGTTAAGGGTACTGATCCACGCGGCTATGATTATTATTGGTTTGGACTGCACGGCATGTTGCACACGCCGGGTCATAACACGGACCTCGAAGTATTGGAGGATGGCTATATAGCCGTCACGCCATTGCAACTTGATTTGACGCACCACGAATCTTTAGCCACATTGAATCAAATATATAGCGGCTAGGGGGAGCGATCATGCGGTTACGGTTGATGGTGATAAGTTCAACCTTTGTATTAGCCGCTTGTGTTCCCCGCGCTGGCACGGATTATCCCGTGACTTCAAAGGCAGCGCCAGCCGCACAGAGCAATCCGCAAATTGTCGCAGAACAGGATTTGGTTGTTGAACCTCCCATTTGGAGCGCCGCAAATGTCGTGCGCAACGCCCGGCAAGTATCTGCATCAGTTTATACTGTCCAGGCGGGCGATAGCGTGTTGTCGATCGCAAACAAAACGGGAGCTGGCGCAACCGCGATCGCCCAAGCCAATAATCTGACGCCGCCTTTTGTAATACGTCCGGGTACCCGAATGCAAATCCCTGGCGGCCTGTATCACCGCGTCGGCGCGGGAGAGACAGGTATTGCAATTGCGCGGGCGTATCGGCTGATCTGGGCCAATATTGTCGCGCTGAATGCGTTGAAGCCGCCTTACATCCTGCAAGTCGGGCAAAATTTGTTGCTGCCATCTAATGCAAATATGGTGAAGGCTTCGCGTGCACTGACACCAGAGGCGCGCGCTGCGGCGTTTTACATCAACATCGATGATATCGTGACTGGCGGAAGCCCAGCTGGAACTGCGTCAGTTCTGCCGGCAACCGCTGTCAATTTTGTTGGTCGTTTTGCTTGGCCACTTCGCGGAAATGTGATTGGCAAATTTGGCCCACAAGGCGGAGGTAGGGTGAACGATGGTTTGAACATAGCTGGGCAAAACGGCGATGCCGTCCGCGCCGCCGCACCAGGCGTTGTTGTGTATAGCGGCAATGAAATTGGTGTTTTTGGCGGGCTTTTTCTTATTGACCATGGCGCAGGCTGGATCACTGCGTATGGCCATCTTAGCAGGCTGGATGTTGCGCAAGGTGAACGCGTGTCAGTCGGACAAGAGATTGGCGGCGTCGGGGAAAACGGCTATGTCAGTCAACCACAGCTTCATTTTCAAGTGCGCAAAAACCGTCAGGCGGTTAATCCTTTAAGCTATCTGGAACTGTCTAACGGCTAATCTGTTGGTGCCTTTTATGCCTTAAAAGCCTTAATGCCCTAGCAGCAGGAAGACCGAGCCCATCGCGACATAGAAAGTCAGCCAATACCCCGCGTCAATGGCGAATAACTTGCCTGACTTGCGTGAGAACAGATAATTGGTGCCGATAGCGGGAATGATATAGCCCAGCGCAATACCGACCGAGATCATCAAGGTGGCGCGTGCACTGGTGTCAAAAAACGCAAGCAAATGGCCAAGAAACACCGCCGAAAGTACTGAAAAGGCAAAGGTCAGGCCATATATTTTGAGCATATTGCTCGAACGCAACTGCGCATCGGTCAATCCATGCTCCGCCATCCACGTTTTGCCGAACAAAGGCCCATACCAAAGGCCACCAATCAAAAAGCCCGTCGCGGCAGCAACCAGTATCGCCAACAGATTTGCATTTGCCATCAATATCCCTTTCGTCATTTCGCACCCTAATCATGCGCTTGTTCACTAGCCGTGACAAGCGCACCGAAACCCGCTATGCGGTCCGGCATCATGGCAACAGTAATCAAAGCAGCGCCCAAGGTCGGCATGGTATCGCTTGGCTGCCCCAAGGCGCTGGTCGATAGCGAACGGATTCTCACCAAGCTGCGTGCTGACGGCTATGGTCTGTCGCCGGATTATGCCGGCGCCGACGTTGTCCTAGTCAATACGTGCGGTTTTCTCGATTCTGCGAAGGAAGAGAGCCTCGAAGCGATTGGCGAGGCTATCGCTGAGAATGGGCGCGTTATAGTCACCGGTTGTATGGGAAATGAAGCCGACGTTATCCGCGCGCGCTTTCCAGATGTGCTGGCGATCACTGGCGCGCATCAATATGAAGCCGTTGTGTCCGCAGTCCATGAAGCAGCGCCGCCGACGCGCGGTGCGTTTGTCGATTTGGTCCCAGAAGGCGGATTAAAGCTCACGCCGCGGCATTACAGCTATCTCAAAATTTCCGAAGGCTGCAACCACAGCTGCGCCTTTTGTATCATCCCGTCGCTTCGGGGAAAGCTTGCGAGCCGCCGGATAGATGCCGTGTTGCGTGAAGCGGAGAAGCTTGTCTCTGCGGGCACCAAAGAGATTCTGGTTATCTCACAAGACACCTCTGCTTATGGCGTCGACACGCGGCATAAACCGCGCGCGTGGAAGGGCCGCGAGGTGCGTGCGCACATGACCGACTTGGCGCGCGAGCTCGGTAGTTTGCGAACGAGTGATGGTATCGCACCCTGGGTTCGGCTGCATTATGTCTACCCTTATCCACATGTAGATAATGTCATTCCGCTGATGGCAGAGGGGTATTTGACGCCCTATCTGGACATTCCGTTCCAGCATGCTGCGCCCAATGTCCTGAAGGCGATGAAACGTCCTGCAAACGACGCCAAGGTGCTTGAGCGGATCCGCAACTGGCGCAGCATAGCGCCCGATATCGCGATCCGTTCAAGTTTTGTGGTCGGATTTCCCGGTGAAACCGAAGCTGACTTTGAATATCTGCTCGATTGGCTTGATGAAGCGCAACTGGATCGGGTGGGGGCGTTTCGCTTTGAACCTGTCGACGGGGCGCAGGCCAACCATCTACCCAATCCAGTGCCGGAAGAGGTCAAAGAAGAGCGGTTCCAACGTATCATGGCGAAAACCGCAGCGATCAGCGCGGCGAAGCTTGCCGCCAAGGTCGGACGCAGCATGCCTGTCATCATTGATGAAATCGGCGATGCTGACGAAGACAATAGCACTGGCGCCACCGGACGGTCGCAGGCCGATGCGCCAGAAATCGACGGCCATGTCTATCTGCGCGATGTTGCACCTACATTAAAGGCCGGTGATGTCGTCATGGTCACCATTGAAGATGCGGACGAGCACGACCTGTTTGGGGTAGTTTCCTAACTATCTGCTTTTAGGCGGTAACGGGAAAAAACCAGATGTCCGCGCAACATAATCGGCATATTCGGGCCGTGTTTTCTTCATCCCTTTTTCCAGCAACGGCTTGCCAGACCAGCGCGTAAGGGTGAAAGTCAGAAAGATCGGGCCAATGATGCTGATCCATCCGGGCAGTCCGGTTTCGCAGGCGATGAGCCAAATGCCCCACCACGTGCAAGCGTCGCCAAAATAATTGGGATGGCGTGTGTAGCGCCACAATCCAGTATCAAGCACCTTGCCTGTATTAGCCGGGTTAGCACGAAACGCATTGAGCTGCGCATCGCCGATGGTTTCGAACAATATGCCGATGATAGCGATGATCGCGCCAAGAAATGCAAGTGGACCCAAAACATTACGGCCACCTTCGCTTGCCCAGATACCAAGCTGCGCGGGAAGGCAGGTGATGAACAGCAATGGCGCCTGTGTCAAAAACACCGACTGAAGCGATGTCTTACTCCAACTCCAACCCTTTTTTGCCATCACGCTGCCCATGATTTTTGCATAACGCGGGTCCTCGCCATGCGCACGCCAGCGCGTCCACAGATGCAGCGTGAGGCGCAGCCCCCACAAGCTTGTCAATCCAAGCAGTAAATGCGATCGTGCGCCCGGGGACGCAGATTGCGCCCATGTAGCACATGCCAGAAGCACCATGCCAAAGGCCCAAAATGCGTCAATGAATGACACGTCCCTTATTTTGACCGAATAGGCCCATAACGCCAGTATGACGGCGAACAGCGCAGCCGCGTTTATAAGTATAGTCGAGCCGAGATCAGTCATGCGTCATCCCTTGCAAATATCTCTGTCATGCCCTTTGCGGGGTGCTTTGGTTGCACTTTAGCGTATATTTTGGCAACCTCCGCCATATCCGCTTTATAATCGCCGGTCGGCCAGATGGCAGGTCCAAGCCCACCTGTTTTTGAGCCATAATCCATCATGCCCAAGACCAAGGGCACGCCAGCGCCCACCGCGATATGGTAAAATCCTGTCTTCCAGGCTTTGACCGTTCCACGCGTACCCTCTGGCGCTATGGTCAGCATAAATTCGTCGCGGCAGCCGAATTCTTCGATCATTTGCTGTACATAATTTTTGTTCGACGTCCGGTCCACAGGAACGCCGCCCATATCGAGCATGAAGTTTGTAAACGGCCAGCGGAAAAGGGATGTTTTCGCCATGAAATGCGGCTTGATACCTAAATCATCCGTTAGCCCAAGAAAATAGACAAAGTCCCAATTGCTGGTGTGCGGCGCTGCGATTAGAACGAATTTGCGCGGTTCTGGCACCACGCCATGCGCGCGCCACCCACCGCTCTTATACATTCCGACCAGCACCCGCCTGAATAGCCGAGATAACCAGCTAGGCTGGCGTTCAGTCAACGACATTAGTATTTTCCTCCCCCATCTCCACATAACGCCGTTGTAATGCATTTCAAACGGCTTGTTTCGCAAATACGCAACCGCTAGGCAATCGCTTGAACAAAAACCAACGCGGGAAATAACATGTCGCAACATGGGCACGGCGCCACTCCAGTCATCTCATCCACGGGATTGTTTACGCCATCTGATGTCATTACCAACGAAGAGTTGGTCGCAAGCTTTAATGCCTATGCCGACCGATACAATGCAGCCAACCCTGACGCAGAACCACTGACGCATAGCTCAGTCGAGTTTGTGGAGAAGGCGAGTGGCATCAAGTCGCGGCACGTCATGGATAAGCGCGCAATCGTGGACCCAGACATCATGGAGCCTCGTTATGCGGAGCGACCCAATGAACAGATTTCGTTGATGGCCGAGATTGGTGTTGCGGCTTGTCGAGACGCCTTAGCACGTGCTGGTCGTGACATTGAGGATGTCGACGCTGTGTTGTGCGCAGCGTCCAACATGCAACGGGCCTACCCGGCTATGGCGGTTGAAATCCAGCATGAATTGGGCATGCAGCGCGGCTTTGGCTTTGACATTAACGTGGCGTGCTCATCTGCTACCTTCGGTATTCAGACTGCTGCAGACTATATTCGCAGCGGAAACGCGCGCTCGGTTCTGGTCGTGAACCCTGAAATAACATCAGGGCATTTGAATTGGCGCGATAGGGATAGCCATTTCATTTTTGGTGATGTTGCCACTGCCATTTTGGTGGAAGCGAAGGACTTGGCTCCAGCCCAGCATTGGGAAATCTTAGGCACACGGTTGAAAACGCAATTTTCGAATAACATCCGTAACAATTTCGGATTTCTCAACCGCGCACATGGACAGGGGGCGGTTGACCAAAGCGGACCGCGCAACGACAAGTTGTTTGTCCAGGAAGGCCGAAAAGTCTTCAAAGAAGTTGTGCCCATGGTTGGCCAAATGATACTGGAGCATGCTGAAAGCCTTGGGCTGTCAGGTTCAGATTTGCGCCGGCTGTGGTTGCATCAGGCGAACACGGGTATGAACCGGCTTATCGCTCAAAAAGTATTGGGGCATGAAGCGTGTGAGGACGAAAGCCCCACCGTGCTTGATACCTATGCCAATACCTCAAGTGCCGGGTCAATCATTGCGTTTCACAAGCATAATGAAGACCTTACTGCAGGGG
>NZ_JBIKPH010000045.1:0-16296 GCF_044357595.1 Sphingorhabdus sp.
GATGGCGGGCGATGCCTTTGCGCGCGTTTCGCCGCCGGAGATGCCCAAGACGCGCGGGCGGGAGATCCAGTTTAACAACGATCGCGATCGCATCGCGCCGCCCGTCTTTGGCAGGGCTTATGGCGCAAAGATGGTGACGACGTCGGGCGAAGGCCATGTCGAGCTGATTGCACCCGATAGTGTGAGTTGGGGCAAGCAGCGCGCGGAGATACTTAGGGTATTTAAGTTATGACTTTGGAGCAGGCAGAGGCACTGGATGCGGAGGATCCTCTGGCTTCATATCGTGCACAGTTTATGTGCCCGGCAGGGGTAATTTACCTTGATGGCAATTCGCTAGGGCAATTGCCGACGGCAACGATTGCTACCGGGGCAGAGGCCATCACCCACGCTTGGGGGCAGCGGTTGATCCGTGGCTGGAACGAGGGTTGGATTGATACGCCGCAGCGCGTTGGCGCGATGATCGCGCCGCTGATTGGCGCGGCCCCGGATGAAGTGATCTCTGCGGATTCCACGTCAGTGAATTTGTACAAGCTGATCGTTGCTGCGCTGCGGCTGGACCCGAAACGCAATGTCGTCGTTAGCGAGGCTGGCAATTTCCCGACGGACCTGCACATTGCCGAAGGTGCAGTTGCTGCGGTCGCGGGAGCAGAGTTGCGCGTAATGGAGCGCGGCGCGCTGGCAGAAGCGTTGGGCGATGACACGGCGTTGCTGATGCTGACGCATGTACATTATAAGACAGCCGAACGTTTCGACATGGCCGCGTGGACGAAGGCAGCGCATGACGCTGGCGCTTTGGTGTGTTGGGATTTGAGCCATAGTGCGGGCGCGGTCGCTGTTGGGTTGAATCCAGCCGGCGCGGATCTCGCGGTGGGTTGCGGCTATAAATACCTCAACGGTGGCCCCGGTGCGCCTGCGTTTCTCTATGTTGCGAAGCGCTGGCAAGAGAGGTTGCAAAATCCGTTGTCGGGCTGGATGGGCCATGCCGCGCCGTTCGAATTCGCCGATGGTTATGAAGCGGCGCCGGGGATGAAACGGTGGTTGACCGGCACGCCATGCGTGCTGAGCCTTGTGGGGTTGGAAAGCGGTCTGAAGCTATGGGCTGACATCGATATCAGGCAGGTCGAGGCGAAATCAGCGGCCTTGTGGGAAATTTTTCACGCGGCTGGCACGGCGGCGGGGATGGAGTGCGTGACACCTTCGGACCCACAGCAACGCGGCAGCCACATCTCCTTCCGCCACCCGAACGCATACGAAATTGTGCAAGCACTTATCGCGCGCGGCGTCATCGGCGATTTCCGCGATCCCGACATCATGCGCTTTGGCCTGACGCCGCTAATGCTCCGCCATGCCGACATTTGGCGTGCGGGCGAGATGCTGCGCGAGATAGTCGCTAGCGGTAGTTTTCGTGCGCCGGAATTTGCTGTGCGGTATGCGGTGACATAGGCGTTTCGCTCTGCTAGGCGGCGCGCATGCTTAACCTGAACGGTATCACCGTGCGCCTTGGCGGACGCACTATCCTTGACCGCGCCACTGCGGCCTTGCCTCCTTATAGCCGTATCGGCCTGATCGGACGCAATGGCGCTGGTAAATCGACGCTGATGAAGGTGATGATTGGCTCGCTGGAGGCCGATGACGGCAGCCTGGAGATGCCCAAGGGCACGCGCATCGGTTATATCGCGCAAGAGGCGCCTGCGGGCGATTCTACCCCGTTTGACACCGTGCTGGCGGCGGATACCGAGCGTGCGGCTTTGATGATCGAAAGCGAGCAAGAGGGGCTTGACCATGACCGCATGGCCGAGGTGCATGAACGCCTGATCGCGATTGACGCTTACACCGCGCCTGCGCGCGCGTCGCGTATTCTTGTTGGCCTTGGCTTTGACGAAGAGATGCAGGGCAAGCCGCTCGATAGCTTCTCGGGTGGTTGGAAAATGCGCGTGGCGCTGGCGTCCTTATTGTTTTCGCAGCCGGATTTGCTTTTGCTGGATGAACCGTCGAACCACTTGGATTTGGAAGCGACATTGTGGCTGGAAAACTTCCTCAAGGGCTATCCCGCGATGATGGTGGTGATCAGCCATGAACGCGACCTGTTAAACAACGTCGTTGACCATATCCTGCATCTGGAGGGCGGACAGGTGACTTTGTACTCTGGCGGCTATGACTCGTTCGAGCGCCAACGTGCCGAGCGCGCCGCGCAGCTGGCGGCGGCCAAGGCAAGCCAAGATGCGCAACGTGCCAAGCTGCAGGATTATGTCGCGCGTAACTCGGCGCGTGCCTCCACCGCCAAGCAGGCGCAGTCCAGAGCCAAGGCGCTGGCGCGGATGCAGCCGATTGCCGCAATGGCCGAAGATCCGACCTTGAGCTTTGACTTTCCAAGCCCGGATGAATTGAAACCACCATTGGTCACGTTGGATCTGGCGAGTGTCGGCTATACCGAAGGCAACCCGATATTAGAGCGGTTGAACTTGCGGATTGACCCTGATGACCGGATCGCTCTGCTTGGGCGCAACGGTAATGGTAAGACCACGCTGGCGCGATTGCTCGCCGCGCAACTGACGCCAATGGAAGGGCAGATGAATTCCTCCGGCAAAATGCGCGTCGGTTATTTCACCCAATATCAGGTTGAGGAGCTTGACGGCGACGATACCCCGCTTGAGCATATGACCCATCAGATGAAGGGCGCGAACCCCGGCGCGGTGCGCGCGCAATTGGGACGCTTTGGCTTTTCGGGCGCAAAGGCGACGACCAAGGTTGGCAAATTGTCGGGCGGCGAACGTGCGCGGCTCGCGCTGGCGCTGATTACCCGCGATGCGCCGCATATGCTGATCCTCGATGAGCCAACGAACCACTTGGATGTCGATGCGCGTGAGGCATTGGTGCAGGCGCTGAATGAATATGAAGGCACTGTGGTGCTGGTCAGCCATGACCGCCATATGCTTGAGCTGACGGCGGACCGGCTGGTGCTCGTAGATGGAGGCACTGCGACCGAATTTTCCGGCACGATTGAGGATTATACCGACTTCATCCTGGGCAAGGGGCCAGCGAAGGAGAAGGTATCAAAGGCCGATCGCAAGGACGACAAGAAAGCTGCGGCTGCTGCGCGTGAGGCGCAAGCCAAGCTTAAGCGGGATGTGAGTGATGCCGAGGCTGACTTGGCCAAGCTTGAGGTTGTGTTGAGCGCGATTGACCGAGCGATGTTTGACCCTGCGTCGGCAGCAAACGAGTATAAGAACCTGACGATGGGCGAACTGTCGCAACGGCGCGGCAAAATTATCGCCGCGCAGGAAGCTGCCGGGGCTCGCTGGGTTGCGGCGGGTGAGGCGTTGGAGAAGGTCTGTTAGGGCCCAAGCTTGCAATTTGACTGTTCTCAATGGCGTAATTTTCAGCCACAGTAGCTCTGTGCAAATTGGTGCCGTCCTCGCACACCTTTATTGCTAATTTATCTCCGAAACGGATGCAAATATCGCAGGTTCTGGTGCAGTCTAAAGCGATTTAGACCATCTGCACCTTTACGATCCAACTATTACAGTTTTGCTTGCATGTGCGTGGTTCAGAAGATCGCTTTGCAGGCGCATCATTCCATGCGAATATGAAAGCAGCATATTTCGGTTCATTCGGCCCCTAATATCGCGTCCTTTGCCGCCGCGAAGCGCGCTTCGCCGAGCCCCTGAATGCGGACGTAATGCACATCATTTCTGACGAGTTCCATTGTGCACAAATCAAAAAACTGCCGTCGCTCAGCAGGTTGCGCATAGACGCGAAGGCCATCATCTAAGAAGGGGAGGTCGATATCCAGCAAAAGATAAAGGTCGGAAAAGCCTTTAAAGCTGTCGAAATAGCCGTCGCGCAGATAGCCCGGCGTTGTGCCGAACATCATATCCACCCAGACGGCGGTGATGAGTGGGTCTGTGTCAAACAACACAAAGCCAGCGCCCAGTTCGCCTGCGCGTGCGGCGGCAGCGCGGTTCATGGCGTCTTGCGTCTGCGCGATGTGGATCAGTTCTTGTCTGCCAATGTCGGTGCCATGCGCCTCACAATATGCACGGCCATATTCGGGTACTACTTCGCATCCGAGTTCCGCCGCGAGCCGAGTGCCCAACGTCGATTTTCCGGTACTTTCGGGACCGTGAAGGCAGATACGCTTCATTTTTGTTCCGCCTTGCGCCATGCGATCAGTCCGGCAACAGCTAAGACAAGGAATAGCCCATAAAGACCTGCGGTCAGATACAATTTCTTCATGGCATATAGCGGAATGGAAATCAGGTTGACGATGATCCAGAAATGCCAGTTTTCTACAAAGCGCCGTGCCATCAATATCTGGCCGGCAATAGAGAGCATCGCGACCGATGCGTCCCAATATGGATAGGCGGCATCGGTTTCAGCATGCATTACGGCGCCCCATGCCCAAATCGCGGCAATAGCACCCAATATCCAATAACCATAACCCATAGCAGAAATGCGCCGGACAATGATGTCTCCGCTGTCTGCCTTGTTCCGCGTCCAGCTCCACCAACCGTACAGATTCACAGCCGCAAAAAATATTTGTAGCCCTGCATCGCTGTACAGCTTGGCGTCACGGAAAATGAGGAAATACAGCGACACCATGATTATCGCGACGGGGAAATTCCACACCGACCGCTTAATAATCAATAAGATGTTGGCAATGCCAAGCAGAACGGCAAGGATCTCAAGTAAGCTCATGCTCGGTGATTTAGCGGCCCAGTCGCGGGACGCAAGTGCCGTGCATCAGTGCGGTTAAGTAAAGCTAAATCCGGCAATTCTAACCCCACTGACATGGGCGACCCTTGCCATTGGTCCTAAACTAAGTAGACATAGCAAGTGGCGCGCGCCCGGTTCATTGCGTGTACATCGGCCTGCAACCTATATCCAAATCCATATAACGCGTTGAGGCTAGTGCCAAATGCCGGGTCGGGTTTCAGGTTCTTGCGGAGCCATGCGACATGTGTGTCGATCGTCCGCGACTGCTATTCCACGGTCTTTTACCACAAAGTCATCGATATTGTTCGAAGAATTAAACCGGTTTGTGTGTTGCCAGTTGAGGGAAAGCTGACACCGTCGATGCAGTTTTGTATCCCAGAATACTGACTTTATTGGTTTTTTAAAGATACGGAATGACGCCGCATGACTGAAGTTGCTTATGTCTTCCGGTGAATTTCGTTGTGGTGGTGGATGATCGCGCGGGCAACATTTTGCATCATGCCGTTCGTCACCTGCATATCGGAACGTGTCTGCGCGATCATTACAGCTACCGGATAAAGGCAACCATCTGGTGCCTTCATTACGCCTACATCGTTAATCGCGGTCGACGTCGAACCAAGGACTTGGCCGGTCCCCGTTTTGTGCGCGAGGCTCCAGTGCGGGGCGAGCCCTGAGCGCAGTCGGGATTTGCCGGTGTATGTGCCTGCCATGAGCTTTAGCAATTTTGCACCGGGGTCATTGGGGCCACGTTCACTGAAGCGTTTTAGTACCAGAACAATAGTCCCGGGCGCGGCGCCATCAAGGGGTGCTTCAAGATAGGCCGCCAATGCTGCCTCACGCTTTTCCATCGGAATACGCGATCGCTGCTCCTTGAATGCATTGCCTTGTCTATATTGTGGTTTCCACTCAACGCCAGCGATTGCGCTTTGCAGCAGGACTTCGCCCGGACCGAAGCGAATGGACGTCACCTTGCGTCGGTCAAGCATCTTGTTGATCGATTTTGAACCACCTGCTAAGTGCAATAACACGCTGTTCGCCAGATTGTCACTGGCATTAATGGCGTGCGCGAGCAATTCGCGTATAGGCATTTCGAATGAGTCCCTACCGTCGAGATAACGTTTTAAAGGCTGGCTGAAGACAACTACGTCGTCGCCGCTGACCCGGATGCGCTTATCCAGCGACAATTTGCCCGCAGCCTCTTGTTCCAAGATCGTCAGCGCAACCCACATTTTGGAAACGCTTTGCTGCGGAAAGCGTTCGGTCTGTCGCTTGCCGATAATGTCTTTGGAAAGTGGTGGATAGATAGCAATACCAAGGCGGCCCGGAAACTTCTTCCAGAGCGCATCAATTTCAGACTGAAGCTTGGCATCGGCTGCAGCAATGGCATTGGTCGCTTTAATGGGTGAAGCGTCACCGGCTAAAGCTGTTGCCGTAAATGCCAATACGCCCAGGGCGATAGCGATAGCCTTTATATAGCCGCGCATGATATCTAACTTTTTGTTTGAGCCGTGGCAGCGGTTGGTATGCCAGCCTTCATCGGAGATTTTACCGTGACTGGCGTGGAACCGAAATCGAGCCAACGCGTGTCACTGGCTGCGGTCAGAAGCATGATGGAGAGTATCGCGATCTGGATCAGAACAATGATAGCTATCCAAGCCTTTGCGTGGCGAAGCATTTGGGCAACAACAATGCTGTTCGCTTCAAATTCATGGTGAATAAGATCAGTCGTCATGCGGATTTCTGATACGGAAAGGCTGTGGCTTTGGCGCAATTCGACCAACTCTTCCTCTAGCGCGCGAACCGTTTTTACGATTTCAGCATGTCGCTGCTGCGTGCCATCCTGGATGCTGTCCAGATGCTCACGGATCATCTGCTCCGCCCGTGCCGGCTTGACACCAGCGGCTTTTAGCAGCCGTCCTAGGCCCTCAAGCTGCTTTACCTTAGCTGTCATTTGTAATGGCCATTTGGCTTGTTTTGATAGGTGACAGCGACATTGGGCCGGTCGAAGGTTGGCATTAACTTACTCCTAGACGCCTGCTTTAATACATGCTGCGACTTGTCTCTAGTTTAGATATGCTTATTTGCAATCGTTCAAACTGCGAGGAGTATTTGACCAAATGGTCGGGCCGTGTAATTCTCCGCATGAGGGCAAAGGAGAGGACCATGGCGAGCAAGGCGGAAACCGGCGGAAACGCGAAAACGGGCAAAAAGAAATCGCAAAAGAAAGGCGCGCCTTTTTCGGGGATCGCAGGGGCTTTTGATGCAGCTAATGATGCCACCATGGCACTCGGCCCGCTCGCCGGTTTGGCGCGAGAGGATTTCATTGGCGCAATTGGCCTAATGCTCCGCCAAACAGCGACCAACCCCGATAAGGCTTGGAAGGCGACAACCAACTTCTCCGAAGATGTTGTTAAGATCATGACTGGAAAGTCCGACCTTGCGCCTGATGCCAAAGACAAGCGTTTCATGGACCCGGCTTGGACCTTCAATCCGTTTTTCAAGGCAGGCGCGCAATATTATCTGGCGGTGCAAAAGGGCGTCAAAAGCTATATTGAGGATTTAGACCTCGATGCGCTGGAACGCGACCGTGCAAACTTTGTTTCGCAGATCATCATCGACGCGATGTCGCCGACGAACAGCTTGATCGGTAACCCGACCGCACAGAAACGGCTTGTAGACTCTGGCGGCCTAAGCCTCGTGAAGGGACTGAAAAACGCCTATAACGACATGGTCCACAACGATATGATGGTGAGCCAGGTCAACAAAAAGCCGTTCAAGCTTGGTGAAAATGTTGCGACCGCAAAGGGTGCGGTTGTGTATCGCGATGAACGCTTTGAACTCATCCAATATGTGCCCACGACTGACAAGGTTTTCGCAACGCCGCAGCTGACCATCCCGCCGCAGATCAACAAAATGTATATCAATGATCTGTCGCCGGAAAAATCGATCATCAAATGGCAGACCGACCACGGAATTCAGCCATTTATGATTTCATGGCGCAACCCCACCCACGACATGGGCGTATGGGGCATGGCCGAATATATCGAAAGCTGCGTCAAGGCACTTGATGTCGTGTGTGAGATTACTGGCAGCGACAAGGTCAACATTTCCGGCGGCTGTTCCGGCGGGCAGACGATGTCGGTGCTGCTCTCCAAACTCGCGTCGATGGGTGACACTCGCGCTAACGCCATCACGATGATGGTGTGTGTTCTCGAACCCAGGCCCGGCGACACTGAGGCGGCGAGCCTTGTGTCGCACAATGGAATCGCGCTGGCACGGCAGCGCGCCGCGAAAAAGGGCGTGATTGAAGGCAGCAGCCTTGCGCGCGGTTTTGCATGGTTGCGGCCCAACGACCTGATCTGGAACTATGTCATCAACAATTATCTGCTCGGCGATGATCCGCCTGCGTTTGATATTCTGTTCTGGAATGCCGATGCGACCAACCTATCATCGGCGTTGATGGGCGACTTTTTGGAGCTGTTTGAGGCCAATGCCTATGCTTCGCCGGGTGCGCTCGACATTGCGGGACATACGCTTGACCTGACCAAGGTGACGGGCGATCTCTTCGTTTTGGGCGGGACTACCGACCACATTACGCCATGGCGTGCATGTTACCGTTCGACGCAATTGTTCGGTAGCAAAAATGTCGAATTCATCCTGAGCCAGGCTGGCCATATGCAAGCAATCTTGAATCCTCCGGGCAACCCCAAGGCGAAATACTGGAAGCATTCGAACGGCAAGACCCCAGCCGACGTCACTGAATGGATGAAAGGCACCGAAGAAGTCGCCGGAAGCTGGTGGCCACATTGGATGGAGTGGCTCCATGCCCGATCTGGCGCAGAGGTTGCTCCACCTGCAACCCAGGGGAGCAAAAAGCATCCAGCTATGGAACCCGCACCTGGCCTGTACGTTTTGGAGTGACGCGTTTGATCAGGTGTTGTGGCATGGCTCTTTCTTCCTTGCGTGTAGGGGACCAGCCGCTAGACTGCCTGCAACGCCCGCGATAGGCGCGGCAAAGGAACATATATGAGCAAAAACCGCGCGCCGACATTCAGCATGGAAACCGTTGATGGCCGCGTATTGCGGGTTGCGGTTTGGCGTGGCAGCGCGCCAACCCATAATCTGCCGACCTTGTTCTTTAACGGCATTGGCGCGAATATTGAGGCGATGGCGCCGATGGCTGAACTGTTGGATGACCGAGACTTTATCACTTTTGACATGCCCGGTATTGGCGGATCTCCAGATCCGGTTGTGCCGTATAATGCGATCCTAATGTCACGGATTGCGGCATTGCTGCTTGATCGTTTTGAGATACCGGTTGTCGACGTGATGGGGGTCAGTTGGGGCGGCGCGATGGCGCAGCAATTTGCGTTGCAGAATCCAGCGCGTATCAACAAACTCATCCTGTGCGCAACCAGCGCAGGCATGTTGATGGTGCCTGGTAATCCTGCCGCTTTAGTCAAAATGGCCGACCCGCGGCGTTACATAGACCCCGACTTCATGGCGAAGCATTTCAAGACGCTGTACGGCGGTATGGTGGGCAATAAGTCGGAGCATATTGGCCGGATCACGCCGCCGTCGAAGACTGGATATTTCTACCAGTTGATGGCGATGATGGGATGGACCAGCGCGCCATTCCTGCCTTTTTTGAAAACTGAAACATTGATCATGATGGGCGATGATGATCAGATTGTGCCGCTCGCGAATGGCAAGTTTTTAAATTTCCTGATCCCCAACAGCGAATTGTTCGTGGTGAAAAATGGTGGGCATTTGTTCCTTCTGAGCCATGTCGATGAAAGCATCACGGCTATTCGGGTATTCCTTGATCGCGATGCGGGCAAGGCACGCAAGGCAGCGTGATCTCGTGCTGTGTTCCGAATTTCACAAACGACACGATAATGTCGCGATAACGCGTTTTCCCTTAGTTTTGAATTGTCATGATAACTTCGCAATTCACCTGCTAGAATAATATCTTATTCAAAACAGGGGCAGGAGCAGTATGTTTAAGACTATTGGTGTTATCGCTGGCGTGGATGCCGAAGCGGCTGCCCTGTTCCCCGGTCAAAGCGCAAATGTTGAGGCGCTGCACGGCTTTATGGTGCGGCAGGTGCAATTTGCGGACCGTAACATTGCCATTACGTGCAGCGGCATTGGCAAGGTAAACGCGGCAATGGCCGCAATGATGCTGGTTGAACATTATCATTCCGACCTTTTGATTGTTGTTGGCACGGCGGGTAAATTGAATGGCCGCGACGGGGCTTGCTTTCAGATCGTGGAGGCCGTGCAGGGCGATTATGGCGCATCACGCTCCGACGGCTTTGTGCATTATAGGGCAGGGGCGTGGCCAATTGGAGAGGCGCATGCCGAACCTTTCTACGCCGCTATCATGCCGGAGACGGGCCTGCCCAAGGTGCGTGTCATTTCCAGTGATTGCTTTATGGAAAGCGCTGACCATGGCGAACGGCTGCATAAGGCGTTGAGCGGTGATATTGTCGATATGGAAACCGCCGCCGTAGCACAGGCAGCTACGCGCATGGACATTCCGTGGGCCGCGATAAAGGCCGTCAGCGATGATGCCAATGGCAATAGCGCGGGCGATTTTCAGGCCAATTTAAAATATGCTGCACGATTGGCAGCAGAGGCAACACAGCGCATGATTGCCGATTTACCGCAGGGCTAAATTAGCAATCCCACGGCATGGATGATGATGCCTGCCATGCCGCCTACCAAAGTGCCGTTGATGCGGATGAACTGAAGGTCGCTGCCAACCGCATTTTCTACGCGATCCGTAATGGTGGATGCATCCCAGCGGGCAATGGTTTCGGACACCAGCTTGACGATATTGTCACCATAACTCTCGGTCGTGCCAACAATGGCGCGGCGGGCAAAGCGGTTGATTTGATGCTTGAGCCGTGCGTCTTCTTGAAAAGTTCCGCCCAGTTTAATCAGCGCATCGCCAAAGCTTCCCGCCAGCGCCGCGTCTGGGTTGCGCGCCGCCTTTAACAGGCCATCGCGGCCTTGATCCCACAGGCTGTTGATCCATTTGCTCATCGCAGGGTTTTCGAGCAATTGTCCCTTCCAGTGCGCGACCTTGGCTTGCAATTCCTTGTCATGACGTAGGTCGTGGGCAAGCTTTGCAAGTCCTTCTTCGCCCTTTTCCCGCAACGGATGATCCGGGTCTTCGACCATTTCATGCAGCAGCTTATTCAAGCCATTGACGATGGCGTTAGCCAGTTTTTCGTCAAGGCCCGTCCAGCGCATGATCGTGTTGGCCCGTTCCTCAACCATTTCGCGGATGAGATGTTCATTGGCCTCCAACGTTGACGACGCCCATTTGATGATACTGTCGAGCACAGGGATATGCCGCCGTTCGCGGATCATCGCGCTCAATAGCTGCCCAAGCAAAGGCGCGATATCGAGCTTATCAAGTTGTTTGCGTATTGCGCCCTTGGCAACGCCGCCGAGGCGTTCATCATCCAACGCCGCGATGATATTACCCATCAGCCGCGATGCCCCCATGCGCATGCGACCTTCGCCACCTGAGGAGGCACTGAGGAATTTGCCCATTGCGCCTGCCACATCCATGCGCTGCACGCGGCGGGCAACGACCTTTGTCGTCAGGAAATTGGTGCGCAGAAAACTGGCCAATGTGCGGCCAAGCCGTTCCTTGTTATTCGGAATGATCGCGGTGTGCGGAATGGGTATGCCTAAAGGATGCCTGAAGAGCGCTGTGACGGCAAACCAGTCGGCTAGGCCACCAATCATCCCGGCCTCGGCAAAGGCCCTTAAAAAGCCCCAATAGCCATCGTAACGGGTTTCCATATATTTGCCGAAAACAAACAATGCCGCCATGCACAACAGCAAGGCCGTTGCGATAATGCGCATTTGGCGCAGTTCGGCGTCGCGTTCGGCGTAACGGACTTTTTCCGACAGGCCCAGTTGATTGGTAGATTTCACATCATTGCCTTAGCCAAGGCGCGCCATGCTGCCAAGCACAGCGTCACTCTGCCGGCTGAAGTCCGCCCAAGTCGCCTTTGCCGGGGGCGTTGCCTGTCGGCTTAGCGGGCTCCGCAACAATCTCTTTATCCTGTGTGGGGTCATAGGTTAGCAACCGGGAACGCAACCATGGGCCAACGCGCTTTTCAAAGCCGTCAGCCAGGCTGAACCCGGCAGGGACGATAAGCAAGGTTAGCAACGTCGAGACGATAAGGCCGCCGATCACGACCGTGCCCATCGGCGACCGCCATTGGCCGTCACCGCCCAAGGAAAGCGCCGTAGGGACCATGCCAGCTGTCATGGCAACGGTGGTCATGACGATTGGCTGGGCACGCTTATGACCAGCTTCCATAATCGCCTGAAACTTTGGAACACCGCGCGCCATTTCCTCAATCGCAAAGTCGATCAACAGGATCGAGTTTTTCGCCACGATACCAAAGAGCATTAAGATGCCGATGAAGACAGGCATTGAAATCGGTTGACCAACCAGTGCAAGCGCAACCAATCCGCCCAACGGCGCGAGCAAGAGTGACCCCATATTGACCAGAGGTGACATGAAGCGATGGTAAAGAAGAACCAGTACCGCAAACACCAGTAAGGTTCCTGAAACCAATGCGACCACGAAGTTTTGCTGCATTTCCAGTTCCCACTCCTGACTACCAAAGGGTGCACGTGACACGCCCGTTGGCAGGTTTTTCATGATGGGAAGCGCGTTAATTATGGTGTCTGCTTGTGACGCAACCACCCCAGGAGCAAAGTCTGCACCAACAAAGGTGCGGAAATTCTGGTTACGGCGCTGGACGGAAGTTGGGCCTGCGCCAAAGCTGATGTCCGCCACGCGCGATAACGGCACAGATCCGCCGGTAGCCAATGGCACTGGCAAGTTTCGGATGACATCAAGGCTTTGACGTGACTCTTTCGCGAGCATTACGCGGATCGGGATCTGACGATCGGACAGCGAGAATTTTGCGCTATTCTGGTCAATATCGCCTAGCGTTGCGATGCGTATAGTCTGGCTCAGCGCTACGGTTGATACGCCAAGCTGTGACGCTATGTCATTACGCGGCTTTATAATCAACTCAGGACGCTGCAAATCCGCGGAGATACGGGGCGCACGCAGCTCGGGCAACCCCTTCATTTGTTCGACCAGCGTTGCCGCGGTCTTATCGAGCATCTTTGGATCTGATCCTGATAGCATAACCGAAACATCACGGCCGGAACCACCGCCGCCACCGCCGCCGGGGCCGTTAACCTGAAATGTCACACGGGCATCTGCGATTTTGGTTAGCAAGGGCGTGAGGTCTTCCTCAAACTGTTGGCTGGTCCGCGCCCTGTCCTTTTTCAAGGTGATGAAAATGTTGGCGCCGCCTTCGCGCAAGCTCTGCAAGGCCGTTTCAACCTCGGGCTGCTTTTCGATAATTGCAGCAGCCTCGCTGGTGATTTTGCGCGTGCGTTCCAACGTGGTTCCCGGGACCATTTCTATACGGACCCGGCTAAAATCGGTATCCCCGTCGGGGAAGAACTGTTTTGGTAGGATAACCAGCAATGCCACCGTGAGTGCCAAAGCTACTGCGCCGATACCCATCATCCAACGGCGGTGACCAAGTGACCAGCGCAGAATTTTCATATATCGATCGATCCAGCTGGCCTCGCCATGTTCGGCCATTCCATCAGATTTTAGGAAATAAGCCGCAATCATTGGCGTGATCATTCGGGCCACGGCAAGGCTCATTAGAACAGAGGCAACGACGGTCAGGCCAAAATTCTTAAAAAACTGCCCCGCAACCCCGGGCATCAGGCCAACTGGCAAAAACACTGCGACAATCGAAAATGTGGTCGCAACCACAGCAAGCCCAATCTCATCGGCAGCGTCAATGGATGCCTGATAGGCGGATTTGCCCATCCGCATATGCCGGACGATATTTTCAATCTCCACAATGGCGTCATCGACCAGCACCCCGGCCACAAGACCAAGCGCCAAAAGCGACATGGTGTTCAGCGTGAAGCCCATCAGGTCCAAAAACCAGAAAGTTGGAATGGCCGACAATGGGATAGCAATCGCCGATATAATCGTCGCACGCCAATCGCGCAGGAACAGGAAAACCACAACGATGGCAAGAAGTGCGCCCTCAATCATCGCTGCCATTGAGCTCTTATACTGGCCCTTGGTGTAATCGACGCTGTTGAACAGCGTGATGAAGTTAATGCCAGGATTCTCTTTTTTTATTTCCGCGATTTTGACCATCGCATCATCAAAGACGGTGACATCGGACGCGCCCTTTGCGCGGGACATGCCGAACGTGACAACTTGTTTGCCGCCGGCAAAGGCCATGGATTTCTGCTCGCTGAAACCGTCAGTTACTGCAGCCACATCGGCCAATTTGATCGAACGCCCGCCGCTGAGGCTAATTTGGGTTTGGCTCAGTTCAAAAGCGTTGGTCGCGTTGCCGAGAACGCGAACAGACTGACGTGAACCCGCTATTTGCGATTGGCCGCCGGACGCGTTGATATTTTGCTGGCGGAGCACAGCGTTAATCTGGCTGGCGCTAACACCAAGTGATTGCATTTTTGCAGGATCAAGTACGACGCGAATTTCGCGGTTTACGCCGCCATTCCGGCTAACCGACGCCATGCCTTCGACGGCAAGCAAGCGACGGGCTACGCTATCGTCGACGAACCAGCTCAATTGCTCAAGTGTCATGTCGCTCGCTTCAACCGCGAAATAGGCGATTGGATCGCTGGACGTCGCAACCTTGAAAATTTGTGGTTCCAAGATGCCATCTGGTAAATCGCTGCGGATCTGGTCAACGGCGTTCTTTACTTCACTGACCGCCGCGTTGATGTCATCGCCAATTTCAAATTCAGCGCTAATTGTGGTGTTGCCCTCGGTTGAGGTAGCATCAATGTTACGAACGCCTTGAACACTGCGAATGGCAGATTCAACCTTCTGCGTAATCTGCGTTGTGATTTCGGTAGGTGCTGCACCGGGTTGAGAGATGGAGACAACAACAACGGGAAATTCGATATCGGGATCATTCTGCACGTCCATATTTATGAACGCCATGATACCGGCCAGGGTAAGCGCGACGAACAAGACGATCGGCACCACCGGGTTACGGATGGACCATGCAGAGATATTGTTAAAATTCATTTTTTTATGTTCCGAATGTCCGAAAAAACTACTGCTTTTTCAAAATCTTGGGATTGATCGTTTCGTCTGGATTGAGGAAGCCACCAGCGTAAAGGACCACGCGTTCCGTGCCAGCAAGTCCTTCTTCGATGATCAGCCCGTTTGCGGTGACTGGTCCAACCTTGACGGGCCGTTGCTTCACCTTATTGTCTTTACCAACGATATACACAAAGCTGCCGTTAGGGCCGGTTTGAACCGCGGACTCAGGCAGAACGGGCGCTGTCATGGCGCCGGATTTTATCTCCACAGACGCAAAACCGCCGGGGCGCAGAGCCTTGTCAAAGGGCAAAGCCACGCGGGCCATCCCTTGGCGGCTTTGTGCATCGATCATGGGGGAAATCTGCCAGATGTTTCCACTGAAAACGCGATCAGTCCCGACGGGGGTGACTGTCGCAGAAATGCCAACATCAATCTGTGCTAGATCATCTTCGCTCAGTTTCGCCTGAAGCTCAAGCTGGCCGTCCTTGGCAATGCGGAACAGGATGCCGCTACCGGCAGACACCGTCTGGCCAGTTTCGACATTACGTTCTAGCACATAGCCAGAAACAGGCGCGCGGACATCCAGTCTTGCGTTTCGCGCGCGCGTTTCGGCAAGCTGCGCATTAGCGACGTTAACACGGGCACGGGTTGCGTCCCGTGTGGCAGTTTTGCGATCAACATCAGCCTTTGAAATGAATCCACGCGCAACCAACTGCATGGCACGATCGAGCTCGTTTTGGGCCAACTGCAGGTCAGCCCGGGTAACGCCGATTTGCGCCTCAAGTGCTGCCGCCTGTTGGGCTTGGACTGAACGATCAACGCTCACAAGAATATCACCCTGGCTTACCCAGTCGCCAGCGTCTGCATAAACTTGAAGCACGCGGCCACCTTCACCAACAACACCAACGGGTATTTCGCGGCGGGCTGCCAAGGTGCCGGTGGCATTAATAGTCCGGGCAACCGTGTCGCGGCCAGGGACGACAACCGAAACGGTCTGCGCCTGCGCTGCTTTTTCCGCTTCGGCTGAGGCTGCTGGATCATTGCTCTTACCGAAAAAATAATAAGCGCCGCCGGCGATAATCAATATCGCCGCTATCACCGCCGCAATGATTATACGACGCCGGTTGCGATCCGCGTTATCGTCTTGCATTTCGTCATTCAGCGCGCCGCTCATCGTTGTCTCGTAATTCATACTGGTTTTCCAAGTTCAGTGCCGGGGGAGCGTGAGCTTCCCCTTAATATCCGTAATATCGCTGTATTACCCTAATAAGTCACTTGTCGCAAGGCGAGGAACGTCGAAGGGTTCAAAGAAGATTTACGCTTTAGAGTAGCCTGAAACCCTGTGGGTAACAATACAGACTGATGCCTCATATGTTTCGACAAACGGCATAAAAAAGCATCGCAGAATGTGATTG